>NCGL01000129.1 GCA_002256935.1 Bdellovibrio sp. 28-41-41 | reverse complement strand
GTTGGATGTCAGATACCCAAAGCTTAGCGCTAGAGATTAATTCTTCATGCTCCTTTTTTTATGACTTATTGCTTCCCACCTTTAACCGTGATGAACCTACGGTTCTTCTTGAAAAAACCAGGAAAAAATTACCTGTCAAAATCAACTACAGCGAAGGATTTCCAAAATTAGGATATACCTTTCTTTCATAAAAACTATAAGCGAGGTTACATGAAAAACACTTCCGTTCTAATATCAATTGCCATTTCCACACTAGCTACTTTGGCTATAGCAGAGCCTATATTAAACAGTTATGCCGGTGTCGATTATCAAAATAAAAAGTGTGAAATATCTATTGTTTCCGAAGCTTATATAGGGGCTCCCCAAGGTAGCGTTAGAACAGATGTTCACTTATTATTGGGCGACTTAGGAAAGTATGGATATGACACTATATTCTCTGCACCTTCAATTCAAAATTCTAGAGGTTTTGTTTCGCCAATCGAAAATGCATACTTGATTGAATCGGGACCTAATAGCTATCGAGCAGTTGTTGGAGCCCCAATTTCAGTTGGGAGAATGGGAATTATAAAATACTCACTGACTTTCACCTATGGAATTGGCGCTCTTATTAACTCTTACCATGTGAAAATCGTGGATCAATCAACAGGGAAGAAAACTGAACGCGCCTGTTTTAAGCTATTTAAAACAAAGTAAGCCCGATATTTTCGATAAAGGATCGCATTAGTGGCATGGCCCAAGATTAAAGACAGGGCTTCTATTTTTAATGTAATTAACCTAAAAAATAAGGAGTCTGTATGCGTCTTTTACTCGCCCTTGCCTTTTCATTAATCTCGGCTTTTGCCTCAGCTCAACTGCCCTCTGAAATTAAAACTCCCAGTGGCTATGACCTTATGGAGTCCTCAAAAGAGTACATCAAAAACCTGTCTCGTTGTCGTCGCTCTGGCCTAGGATGCACAACACAGGATAAGTTGTCCCTTGCTGTCATTGAAGGAAAAGCCATGTCTTCAGAGGACATGAACAAAATCCTTGCCCAGGACTCCAAACGAGGAAATTTTATTCCTCTGAATTTAAGCAACGAACGATTGCTTGTTTTAGCTGCCGCCACAAGCCTTGGAATCGTCGTTTTTATGACCGATCAACAAATCACAGATGCCGTCACTCAAAATCGCTCCTCTGTGCAAAATACAGTTCAGGACATTGGCAATTTCCTCGGAGAAACAGCGGTTCTTCCTATCGCAGCTGGGTCTTACTTTTTAGGACTCTATTATAAAGATGACAAATTGAAGCAAGCAGGCCTTTTCACTGTGGGTGCAAGCCTTGCTATGGGACTTGTCACAGCCGGCATCAAATTCGCCACAGGTAGAAAAAGACCTAACGAAGGTGACGGTCCCTATAAATTTTGGGAGTTCGGAAATAAATCTTTCTATTCAGGACACACGGCTCAAGCTTTTACCATCGCTACAGTTTTTGCTGAACTTTACAAAGAGGAGTATCCTGTTGTTCCCTACGTGGCCTACGGCTTGGCAACTTTGACTGCCTACGCCCGCGTTTACGGAGAGGACCATTGGGCCAGTGATGTTCTCGTCGGAGCCGTAGCAGGACATCTCATCACCAAGTGGACGATGAACCACTATAAAGACTTTATGATTTACCCTTCTTACAATCGTCAACGAGGACAATATAGTCTGGTTCTTAGTTATGCTCCGCAAAGTTATCAACGAAATGAACCCTTGGCTTGTCGAAAAATTGAAAGTCAAATGGCTCGTGTTTCGGCCTGTATCGATGAAGCTCTTAATAAAGCCCGCGGACAGCCCGTTTACGAAAATGATTATCAATACGGAGCAAGCTACCCTTACTGAGAAGTCTTAAGTATTTCCGAAGAGCGCAAAGTTGCGCCTAACTGTTTTTATCTTAGACAGCTGCCCCCCTTAATTTCGAAGTCCCCTGAACCATAGTTTTGCAGTGTCAGGGTATCAGATTCTAATGTCTTTTCAGTACGAGGTAGTTCATGGGTCCCCGATTTTCTTTAAATACTTTCGTGTTTTCATTGCTTTTTACGACCTCCCTGCTCGCCACAGGCATTGAAAGCCAAAAAGTCTCGGTTTTGAAAATTCTGTCGGACTTTTCCGTAATTATTGAAAACTCAGAAACTGATTTCCCGGCCTTTGAAGCAAAACTAAACACACTTTTTTCGAGCTTAGAAAATATCGACGTGACTAAAATTGACCTAGATGAAGTTCGTAGAAATACGAATTTGATTGTTCGAAACACAGCAGAATTTGACCGTCAAATTGTGCAGCTGATTTCAAAATGGAAAGAGAGTGGACACTGGACTAAAAAATCAGAAACGACTGTTAGAAATACCATCCGAGGACTTCGTTATTTCGGTGACTCAGTGGGTGAAATGTCGCTCAGCCTTGGCGATTCAAAAAGTCCGGTATTCAATTTTAAAACATTCTATGGCGGTGAGCCTTTTGTTATAACAGCAGACGGTCAGCACTTTGATCCACTACAAAATTTTCGTCCCGGCGACTTAGTATTAATGCGCGGTTCGTCCGAGGTTAGCGCAGCGATTGCCCGTGTAGCTGACGTAAACACTCAATTTAGTCACATAGCGATTGTTACTCAGGACCCAGTTTCCAAGGAACTGTTTCTTCAGGAAGCGCTCATTGAAAAGGGCCTTGTGCTGTCTCCGATAAAAAGTTTAGTTGACCATGCCATTGGCAGAGCCGTCGTTTTGCGCCATGAGGATCCAGTGCGAGCTGAACAAGCCAGCCGTTCTGCGTGGAAGCGAAGTCATGACGGTCAGAAGTATATCTACGATTTTTCAATGAAATATAAAATTTCGCCCCAAGAATTATCGGAAAATCCAGAACTGTTTTGCAGTTTAGTCGTCAGAGATGCTTTTTACGGCGATGAAAAAGCGCCTTATTTATTACCTAAAGACCCCAGCCAGCTGAGTCCAAAAAATCGAGAATTTTTAAAGCTAATTGGCATTAGTGATTCGACGACTGATATTTTCGCACCGTCAGACATAGAACTAGATCCTGACTTTATCAAAGTCGCAGAGTTTCGTGACTTTTCAAAAACGCCACAGCAACGTGTATACGATGTGATTTTCGATAAAGTTTTTGCTTGGATGGATGAAGGCGGACACTTTCAAAAATCTAAACTCTTGGACCTTATAGCCAACCTAGGATTCCAAATCTCAAAAATCGAACCCGTAAAAAAACTTCTTTGGAAATTCGGAGTTCCCGTGGCTCCCCATGTAAAACCAAATGTGTTAAGAGCTGTGGTTTCCATAGGACTTATCCGTATGCATTTGCAGAAAGAACTTCAACCCAAGATCGATGCGTTTGTAAAAAAGAATGGCGTCGTTCCAACGCCTCAGACGCTAGAAAACTGGCTAGAAAAAATTCGTGACAAAGGAACTAACAAAGCGTTTAAAACTTTAAAGCTAGGGCCTCGCAAAACTGCAAATTCGTGCCTTAAATTTTACAAATAGTTTTGGATGATTTGAAGTACTGATCCGGAAACCTTTTGAAACCTAATCTTATAAATCAGTTGCTGAAAACCTCAGCTTGTCTCTAAAATTGGCATTTAAACCCATTTTAACATTTCACAAGGTAGGTCAACTGATGTTAAAACCCGAGAATGAAATTCTCTAATATCAGCGATGCCCTTAGAAAAAGTTACGATTTTGCCTTTGATAATATCGACGGAAACCTAGCCGACTACATTCCCGAACTAGCCAAAGTTAACCCTAACTATTTTTCGGCCTCAATTGTCAGTGTTGATGGTGAACGGTTTTCCGTCGGCGACAAAGACCAACTATTTTCCCTGCAGTCGACGTCAAAACCGATCGTGTATAGTTTAGCATTAAAACAACATGGCGCAGACTTTGTTCACTCAAAGGTGGGTGTCGAACCCACTGGCGAAGCGTTTAATTCTATTATCGAATTAGAAAAACAGTCTCATAGACCCTTTAATCCCATGATTAATTCTGGCGCCATTGCCACGACCAGTTTAATCAATGGCCAAGGCCATACTAGCAAACTGCAAGCGATTGTTGATTATATTTCGGAACTAGCGGGACGATCGTTATCCATCGATGCTGCCATTTTTAAATCCGAGCGCGAAACAGCGCACAGAAATCGCGCAATTGCCTATCTGATGAAACATTTCAATGTCATGACGGCCGAGATTGATGAAACTCTAGATAATTATTTTAATCAGTGTTCCATTCTGGTGAACACTCAAGATTTAGCTATGATCGCAGCGACAATGGCCGGTCAAGGTCGCCATCCTGTTTCACAAAAACAACTGATGACTGCGGGTGACGTCACTAAAACGCTGAGCTTAATGTTTACGTGCGGAATGTATGATACCGCAGGCGAATGGGCGTTTAAAGTAGGCTTACCGGCTAAAAGCGGCGTTAGCGGCGCGATCTTTGTGGTCGCTCCTGGAAAATTTGGCCTTGCGATTTATTCACCCAAAGTCGACGATCACGGCCACAGCGTGCGCGGTCGCTTGCTAGTAGAATATTTCGTCAAAGAGTTAAATTTAAATATTTTTAATTTAGGTAGCATCTAATGCCGTTTCAATTTTCATCCGTTATAGGGAAAATCCTGTTTTTCATCCAATTCGAAATCTTTGTGGTTATGTGGATCACACTGCTGATTTGTTTTGGGTTTTATCGATTTTTTTTAAAAGCGATCAGTCCGAAGCGACATTTAAATTTAAAAACGCGATTTAAAAACACGCCGATTTATTTAGGAACTTCGACGGCTCTTGCCTTGGCGCAATGGGCGCTATCCAGTCGCCTGTCCGAATACTTGGCGTTTTTCTCGCTAGTGATCGGCGCTATCGCATTTGTCAAAGTGGCCCAAATCATTGTCTATTTATCTTTGTTTTATAAAAATATGTCGCAAGGGATACCGCGACTGATTGCCAATTTGTTCTCGTTTGTATTTTCGATTTTTGTAATTTCCTTTATTGGATCGGAAGTGTTTTCGATTCACATCACGGCGATGCTGGCAACTTCGGCGGTGTTTTCATTGGTTCTGGGGCTAGCGCTGCAGGACACTTTGGGAAATTTATTTTCTGGAGTTGCCATGCAAATAGGCCAGCCATTTAAAATCGGTGACTGGGTTGAAATCAATCATGAAAACAGAAGTTTATGACTACGTTTTCAGATGAAACTGTGATGATCCCAAACAAAACGATTGCGCAAAGTCAGATTATTATTTTCAGCGATCAACAAAAACCAAATCGCGAAAGCGCCACATTCCGCATTGACTACAATCAAAATGTGGCTGCGGCCAAGTCCATTTTGGTCGATGTTGTTTCATCCATTGCCGGCGTAATGCCCGATCCCGGTCCCCGTGTGCTATTGACGGAAACAAGTGAATCTTGGGTAGTCATAAAAGTATTTTATTCCGTCACCGATTTTTCAATGAAATACCGAATCGCCGATCAAGTGATCGAAAAATCGATTGAGGCGTTTAATGGGCGGAATATTAAATTCGCGTCGACTAAGATCGCGCTGTTGAATCCGTAATACAGCCGTCGAGCTGAAACTGGGAATATATTACACTTTCATTTCGCATTCCTCCTATTTTAAAATAGTGAAGGCGTGGAAAATTAGGATGGGTTAAGTTGAGTTATTTCCTTA
>NCGL01000128.1 GCA_002256935.1 Bdellovibrio sp. 28-41-41 | reverse complement strand
GGTGCATATTTCATTGGTGCGGGAGCTGCGGCCTCAGCAGAGACGTACTCAACTTCAACAATTTCATTTTTCTGCATTTTTTGAACGACGATAGTTAGTGCCCATGCGATTAAAATAAAGTGTGTTACAACGGACAAAATAAAAAATCGACGTTTTGGAAACGTGAACTCTTTTGCGTTGATCAAATGATAGTCAGTATAGGGAATCAACGCTAGCTTAGCGGTGTTGTCTTCTTCTGCTAGGAACTCATCAAAACTGAGTTGATGCTCCGAAATAGTTGAGACTTCTAGTTTAGGTTCTTTGCTTTTCGTAACAAAATTTTCGCGTAAAGGAGTTAATTCCATAATGCGAAATACTCATCAAATATAGTGCCTTAGCAGATCTAATAGGACTCAGCTCGCGCGTTTTTTTCTGAAGAAATTTCAAGTATGTAACCTTAAACGATACTTTTAGTATCGGACCAAGGTCTAGTGGCCTGATCAGCAGCCGACCTCAAATCGAATTTACGAGGGGTAGATTATTTTGGGGTCGACTATTAAGTTTGTTTAAAAGTTAGACGATAGGTGACTTGAGATTATACAGACCGAAGGAGTCATTATGTCGATGATTAACTGGAACGAATTTGAACACATCCACGTGATCAAAAAGTTAAAACAGATTTTGAATTCATGGTGGAATATCGATGTGGTATTCACTGATGAGCGTGGTGAACTAAAAGGTTTGGAGAACACAAAAACTGTTTTTCACAACCCTGCAGTTGGTTACCTAGTTGAAAAAGAGTCAGGTAAAGCAAGTCTAAGTGAAGTTATCACTAAGACGTTAGACGATTTGAAAACATCTAATAATAGATTTTCATTAAAAAAATGGGATATGACTGGATTTGACGTTGGTGTATTTCCAATCATGATCGAAAATGACTGCGTAGGAACAGTTGTGGGTGTTGGTTATTTCAAAGATGATCATGCCACGCAAAGACTACCAGAAGTTCGCGAACGTTTAGCTGCGTTCGGTGTGCCCGCAGACTACATTGAAAAATTAGTTTCAAAACTTAAGTATTTAGATGACCATGAGAGAAATCACTTTAGCGAGCTTTGTGAATTAGTAGCTCAAGAGATCGTGACTCTTCATTTGGAAATCACTAAGCGTGATGACCGAATCAGAGAATTGAATAATGAATTAGGAAAACGTTTTCGTTATGATTCTATGATTGGTAAATCTAAACCAATGCAAGAACTTTACAATTTACTAGATAAAATTAAAGGTTCTGAAACTACTGTTCTTATCCAAGGTGAGAACGGTACAGGTAAGGAATTGATTGCAAAATCAATCCACTATCATTCAGTTAGAAAAGACAAAGCGTTCGTGGCGCAGAACTTTACGGCGATCAACGATAACTTGTTGGAAGCTGAGTTGTTCGGTGCTTTAAGAGGCGCGTATACAGGTTCAGTAAAAGACAGAAAAGGTCTTTTTGAAACTGCAGATAAAGGTACACTGTTCCTGGATGAAGTTGGAGATATCTCGGCTTCTATGCAAGTAAAATTACTTCGCGTAATCCAAGAGGGTACTTTCATGCCAGTTGGTTCTACAGAGACTCGCAAAGTTGACGTACGTATCATCGCGGCGACTAATAAAAATTTAAAAGAGATGATCGATGCTGGTACATTCCGAGAAGACTTGTACTATCGTTTAAACATCATCAATCTTCGCGTTCCTCCAATGAGAGAAAGAAAAGAAGATATTCCGTATCTTGTGGATTATTTCATGAAGAAAGTATCTGAACAAAAGCATGCTGGTGGTGTAACTAAAGTTTTAACTAACCGTGCGTTAGAGAAACTTTATGATTATGCTTGGCCAGGTAACGTTCGAGAATTGCAAAATGAAATCGAACGCGTGTACGTATTATCAGGCGCAGAAACTAAGATCACGGCAGAATTACTATCTCCAAAAATCTTAGAAGCTTCTGAGACTAATAAAGTCCAAGGTGCTCGTCTTCAAGGTCGCTTGAAAGACGCTATCCAAGAGCTTGAGCGTGAAATGATCCGTGAAGGTTTACGCAGAACTGGATGGAACAAATCGAAATTAGCGAAAGAGCTTGGTATCAGCCGTGCGAACTTGATCGATAAAGTTCAGCAATATGGTTTAGATAAACGTAAATTAGCTCGCGCTTAAGTTAGAAATATAAATGAAAAACTTAAACCCCGTCAGAAATGTCGGGGTTTTTCATTTTAAGGTGTTGGGAAAATTTTTCGCGATAGTTCTTAAATCTATCAATTTTGAAATCAAAGCATCAGGCTCGTATTTGTCTAATCTGTTTACAGGACTTTTTTTCTAACCGAAAAACACTTCAAAACAAGGTACTTATTTAACCTTTTCGTCTTACAAATTTTTCATAGTAAGAGTGACGGTGTACGGCATAAGACTTGTAAAGGAAGTATAACAGCAACAGACTTCTCGGGTGAAGTCTTAATAAATTTGGGGTCGAAATTCTGGCGGGTAGTAAAGTGATCAGGTTTCGATGTAGGGGATGTTATGGTAAGAATAGATGATCAATCATCTATTAATAAGTTAAAATCGATTTTGAAGAATCGATTTGGTAAGGGGTTAGAGATCAGCAGGCTCACTGACTTGCAGTCAGTTGGGCCTGACTCTGATTTCTTTTTCAAAAACGCAGATTTGGTAATTCCAATATTCCAAGACGATACATATTTGGGAACGGCCATTGTTCCTGATGCAAAAGAAATAGATGATAGAAATATCACCTCTATTTCTACACTAGTGAAAATGACGTTGATACCGGTGTTTTATTCGCAATTTCAGACACTACATGAAAACAATTTGAAAGCAGCCGGCCTATCGGGTGCTCGCGAAGATTCAATTGATGATTTTGGGATTAGACAAGTTCAGTCATCAGCAGATGTGTCGAACATTATCTCGCATGTTATCCATTTAAATGGAATCAAAGAGATCGTTTTCAAAGTAGCACATCAAATTCATGAGATCGATAAACGTTGGGCTTTTTTACCTTACGAAAATGTGAGAAATGAATTTAAGTCATTAGAGACGATTAAAAATTTAGGCAATATCTCGGTTTTTATCGAAGATGTTCTAGCGTTAACATTAGAAGAGCAAAAGTTAATTTCTGCTTATAAAGCTCAGTCTAATTCGGGCAGCTGTGAAGAACCTTTGATCATTGTGGGTAGTCAGGCCGAACTTGCGGAACTGACAACACATCCCGGTATCGTGAGCGAAATGGTTCTGGTTATGAACGAGCAAACGTTTGAAGTTAACAAAGCACCATTAACATACGCTAAATTAAAAGAAGCCGTTGAAATTCTATTTTTTGAGGCTTAGTTAATTACGCATGAATGCCTGCTTAAGTAGGGGAAGATCCTACGAGCGGTTGACATAGCTTGGTAATCTTTTTGATAATAATAGAGTGCATTGGTCCGGCATGCAGCTGGACCTAAATCTAGACTCGAATTTGGAGTACTCAATTGTTAATCAAGGATGAAAGCGTGCAACTTTTTTTACAAAATTCACTGAAGAAATCAGATTTTAAAGTTTTCCAATTGGCAGGCGATGCTTCTACCAGGAAATACTATCGTGTCGCAGTCGATAACCAATCTCTTGTCCTCATGAAATGGGATCCATTTCAACCCGAAAAATATCCGTTCATCAGCGTACTGAATCATTTTGCCGATGCCGGCGTTCACGTTCCAAAAATTATAGATATGTCGGCAAGTGATGGCCTAGTGTTGTTAGAAGACCTAGGTGATTTAACACTCGAGCGAAAATTCTGGGAACAACGTGAATCAGAAACTTCGTTCGAGTATTATAAACTAGCGATTGATGAAATTATCAAAATTCATTATTCAGCATCGGCTCTAAAAAAACCTTGCACAGCTTTTGATATCGAGTTCAATACTGAAAAATTTGTTTGGGAGTTGAATTACGGTAAAGACAATTTGATCAAAGGAGTTCTTGGTTTTGATATAACTCCAAAGGTCGACTCTGAGATCGAGGGACTATTTAATAAAATATCTGAAACTCTTCATAAAGAACCAAAGTATATTTCTCATCGTGATTATCACTCGAGAAATTTAATGATTAAGTTCGACAAGATGTTTGTCATAGATTTCCAAGATGCTCGGATGGGTCCGGTTCAGTATGATCTAGTCAGTTTAATTAAAGATTCCTACGTAGACATCACTGATGAATATGGGCAGAAAATTTTGAATTACTATTTTGAGCGCGCAAAAGAATATAAAAAGACTTTTGATCTAGCTCATTTTAACTACATATATGAATTGCAGTCTATTCAGCGCTGTTTTAAAGCGTGTGGTAGTTTTGCGAGTTTTTTCCATCAACGTGATGATAGACGGTATTTAAAATATTTAACTCCAACGCTTAAACGAGTAGTTAAAAGTTTGGCGGGCTTTCCTGAATTCAAAACGTTTACAAATGTATTGGTCGATTCAGGTGCTTTAGAAAAAAGTTACGAGACGTTATGAATGTAATGATGCTTACTGCGGGCGAAGGAACTCGGTTAAGGCCACATACCACGTATGTACCCAAACCAGCCATTTCATTTCTGAACGTCCCGCTGTATGCATACTCACTTTACTTCCTAAATGAAATTGCTGTGAAGAAAGTCGTGTCAAATCAAAAAAGCAATCGAGCAGCATAAAACGAGCGGCGCTATTGCTACCTTGCTAGTGATCGAGCATCCAGAGGTAGGCACTAAATTTGGTGGTGTGTGGGTTGATAGCATCGGTAAAATATTAGGTTTTGGGAAAGATAAAGTAGAATCATCGGCTAAAGGGTATCACTATATCGGCGTTACTATTTTTTCTGAAAAAATATTTAATTATATCATGCCGGGTGAATCTAATATTTTGTATGATGCGCTGACTGATGCGATCAAAGATGGCAATACGGCGAACGTTTGTCCGTTTCCTTGTCATTGGTTTGAGACGGGTAATGAAGTAGATTTCAAGACGGCTACTCACAGATGTATGGATATGCTTGTGCAGAAAACGTCGGATTCAAAATATCTTACGAATGTTATCAAGTGGCGGGCGCCGAACACTGAATTTGTTCAGATGAACAATCGAGTTTTATTAGTCGATAAAAAGCTAGATTTCGATTTTGAATTTTTGCTTGGGTACAATGTTATCGGCGAGGGCGTTACTTTGAAAAAAGGCTGTCGCTTGAAGAATTGCATTATTGGCCCGCACGTTCGAATCGAAAACGCAGACCAACTAGAAAATACGATGATAATTAACGACCAAGATGTTTTTTAAAGAAATCTAAAGTGTAACCCCACTCAAGAATTTTATTTTCTTTCTTTGCTGATCCATGGCCCTCATCCGGGAAAATTACTAACTCAGAATTTTTCTTAGTGTTCTCTAACGCTTTTTGAATCTGCACGGCCTCGCCAACCGGAACGCGTGGATCATTGGCGCCTTGAATAATCATCAATGGAGCTTGAATTTTACTGATGTGATTGATCGGCGAGAGCTCAATCAGACTCACCATGTCCTTATTTAAAAAACCATACTCGGTTTCGCGAATGTGGCGTCGGTAAGGAGCCGTGTTTTGAAGAAACGAAACTAAATTCGAGATACCAACGATAGATACTCCGGCATCATATGATCCGGAAAAGTATGTCATTCCCATTAGTGTGGAATAGCCGCCATAGCTGCCGCCAAAGATTCCTAGGGCCATTATCAGATTGCAGCCACGCGCGGCCGTATCCTGAACTGCCGCGCACATTCGGTTCAACAAAAATAAATCCTTCTTCAACGGCTAGTTGCCCAAGCGGATGAAATCCCGCAAAGCTTTGCCCCTCTGGCCCACCGTGGAACTGTACCATGACCGGACATAGCTCTTTCTTGCATCGTTCTGGGCGTCGAACAAACATCGGGATCGATGTGCCGTCTTTAGCTTTGTAGTATTCAAGATTCGCGACCGCAAAGTTAGAGGTTTGAACTTCGGGAGAATTCGTTTTTGTCCACTGGGTCCATTGGCGCGAGACCATATCTAGTGAATAGAAATTGCGTGGTTCTTGGCTAGAAGACGATGTGATGATTGTAGTTCAATTCAGACAGTGCACCTTCTGACGTGATTTTAAAAATGTTTAGTTGAGTATAGCCGTCTTTATTGAGCTCGTAGGCCAGAAAGTCACGATTATCGCTCAGTTCAAAGTTTTCAACATCGTGTTTTTCTGTTTTAATGATATTTTTTAGTTTGCCGTTGTCTAACAATTTCAAAGATTCAAAGTCGCCGTCCAGAGTTCGAACAATGTACTTGTTATTAGAGCGTAAAAAGCGAACATCATATGGATCTTCTGATTTTTCACCTAGCAGCCATTTCTTTTCTTTCGTTTTAAGGTTCAATTCGTAAACGTCATTAGCAAACGAAGATTTTGCGAAGCCTAAAAGCAAGCGATCGCCTTCGTGGTCCATGATGTACCAGTAACCTTTTTCTTTTGAAATCGGTTCGATTTTTTTTGTTTCGATATTTATTTTGTAGACGAAAAAGCTTTGTGCGTCTTCGTGATTTGAAGTGAAGTAGATTTCTTTTGAATCATCAGTGATAAATTGAAATGCAGCGCGAGCTTTAGGCTCGTGGAAGATTTTCGTCAGCGGACCGCCATTGACCGATTGGATATAAATTCCCGGATTTTCTTGTCCATCGATATCGCGGTGAAAAATGATAAATTGTCCGTTAGGTGCGATATCTGTTAACGTCGTCAGGTCCTTGCCTCCGGTCATTTGCACGGGATAACTATTTGGTCCCGACATTTTCCAAATCTGTTGGTAGCCCGAAATACGCCAGTTAAAGAACAAGTCTTTTCCATTGGGGTGAAGCTGGCCTCCGGCCGGTGTTTGAATGTCCATGTAGAGCGAGAGTTTGTTTTTCATCGAAGCGCTGATCTCTTTTGGCGCGTATTTTTTTAGATCATCTTTGGATACAGATTCGATACCAAACTGCGAGTAGGTGGATTTGGTGATACCATCCTCGGGTTTAGAATTTTTAGATTGGCAGTTAGATAAAGTTAGTAGCGACATGGCAACAATTAGAAATTTCAATTTAGACATAAAAAAAGGTCCTCCGTATTTGGATAGGACCTTTATTTTAGTGTTCAGAACAAATAAAATACAAGCAGTGACTACTGCGGCATTTTAACTAATTCAGACGGATCAAAAAAAGAGTTTTGTTTTTCTTTTGTTTTATATCTTCGCGCCATCATATTGAAAATATACCAATGCGTTCACCATTGAAGTTTTTAGATAAGCCCGCAATTTGATTCGATGGAATTTTAACACCGGCACCACTGCTGGCAAGACCACGCCGACCACCGGAGCCATCATCCGTGATATCACCGGCTTTGCCAGACATCGTGCCACCAGAACCACCGTCATCCGTATAACCATTGGCTGCTGTGGCTGCGCCGATACCTTCAGTAAGGCCTAATTTTTTCATGGCCGCTTTTTCTGCTTTGCTTGCCGCGTCCATTACTGATGCAATGTCACTAGCAGCAAATCCTGCATCGGCCATTCCCTTTGCCGTTCCCAATGCATTAGAGTCGTAAGTTTTTCCAGTATTTGAATCAGAGATCTTACCAGTTTTTGGATCTAATCTGACTCCATTGATTCCAGTTGTTGTAAGTGCTTTTTTAATTTCATTAAATTTTCCGGTATTCACATTAGCCGCTAAGTCTTTATCGTTATTAGCATCGTCTGTCGTGTTGGATGTGCTATTTGGATCACCGAAAGGATTATTCCACGCTGACGTATCAACGCCGGTTAGGCCAGATTGGTAAGCGGCGCCAGCATTATTGCTTGCTTGCTTAAACGACATGGCTCCCATTGCAAAAAATAGTACAGCCTGCGCACAGCATGAATAGCATTGGGAACTACATGCCGCAGCATTCGTAGCACCTAAAGCCATATTGGCAACGCCGATAACTTTGCTAAGGGTCGAAGCGGAGCTATTTTGCTTCGCTGATGTATTAGCCGAGTTTTGCATATTTGGCGAGGCACTTGATGATGATACCGTTGTTGGTTTGGACTCACTATTTTTTGCATCAGCAGAGTATGAATTTATTCCACCAAAAAGAAGAGGAAGAACAACTAATAATTTTGTATTCATATTTATCCCCATGTTTCCCCTCTTTTTACTTTGCTAACAGAGTCGATTTGTTTTCTTGGTAGCGTGTTTTAACTTTATCAAAGTTTGATTTGCCGCCAGTAGCTGTGACTTGGTCACCCCAGCCACTACCTGCGATTTTGGAACCGATACCGTTTCTGTCGGCGAACGCTTTTAATTTACTGCGATATTCTGGAGACGTATATGTACTGCCAAAACCACGGCCGCCACCGCCGCCACCACCAAATTCTAGAATATTGGCAGAATCTTTTGAGGCTGCAGCAGCTGCTGCCGCTTTGTCAGTGGCGCCGCCGCCAGCAGAATCTCCACTTAGACCAGCACCAGAAGCGCCGCCCGCACCAGCCGCACTACCAACGCCGTCTTGGCCATTTCCTTTTTTATTAGGAAACAGATTTGTGGCATCAGCCGCTGTCGAAGGAGTTCCAGTTAAGCTGCCAGGATTACGGCTTGTAGACAGTCCACTGCCGTTACCAGTATTTAGTGTTGAGTTGGTTGCAAGTGATGTCGAAACACCTTCGCAACCGCTCATGCGTGGATTAGCTTTACAGATGCAAAGAGGTTTGTCCGCATTTTCAGAAAGACCGCAATCGACTAAACCAGTCGCGCAATAGGATAATGTTTTGTTAGCTGCGATAGTGCAGGCGCAATCGGCACGATCTTTATTTGCTACATTTGTACATGCTTGCTCGGCGGCTTTAGCTGCATCTGCGGCTGCGGTATCTTTTTCACATTGATCAGAAACGCCTTTTGCTTGAGCAAGTGAAAGAACGTTCATTAGTCCCATGCCCATTAGTGATAGCATATCGACTTTACAAACTTTCGTTTTGCCGGCGACGGTACTGTTTGTTGGAGTTTTTTCTGTTTTTAATGCGTCAGTGATTAGACCACTTATAGTGCCCTGGTCAGTTTTACACGCGCCCGCCTCAGGATTAGGCGGAGTAGCCATACCTTCAGCCACACACGTTGCTAATTTGGGTAAAATTTGCGCCACGGCTCCATCAAGCGCTTCAATTGCTGACACGGCTTTCGAGCAGGCAACATCGCAAAGCTTTTGCTGAACTCCACACACGGTAGTGTAGGCGGCCATACCAAGTTTTCCAATATTCATTATTTTTGAAAATGCACTACAAGAATCTGTTAAGCCAGAACCTTGAACGGCACTCATCATGGCTTGGATTTGGGTCATAGTTGAAAGTAAATTTGGATTGGTATCTGTGTTGCACATATCTGCTGAAGTTTGATATTTAGCAGTACATTCCTTCGCAGCGGTTTTAACGTTTGTGCAATATTGTGTTAAGGTTTTTCCAATTGTGGAAGCCATTGTATCGCAAGGAGCGAGCTGCGCTATTATCGGTGGAGCTGGTTTGTTCGCTTCCATTTTATCATTAGTTGCAGCATTAGAGCCTGCACCGGCAGCAGCTTGAGTACCTGCCCCAGAGTTGGTGTCAGTTGAGGCCGCAGGAGCAGGTGAAGTATCCGTACTGTTGTTTGTAAAATTTTGTAGATTGCCTGTATTTATATTTGGGTCTTTGCTCATTTGTGGAGATTCAGGTTTACTAAATAAAAAAGCGGAAGATGGGGTTTTTGACGAATTCGAAGAGTCAAATTTTGCATTTACCTGCGTTGAAAAGAATAGAATTAAACATAGGTTAACTAAGATGTGTGACAATTTCATTCATCCCCCGAATAGATTAATTATCGGATTAAGGCGCAGATAAATAAAGTTTTTCGCTAGGGATTCTCATCTTGATACAATCTGAGTTGTCTAACTTGTATTCAATTTTTACGGCTGAATTAGTTTCAATCAGTTGGTCTAAGTCAGACTTGGATCAAGTGTTTCAAATTGAAACTAGAAATCGCTCGGTGGATTTAAAATCACAGACTCGTTGGTGAAATCGCCGCCAGCTTTTATTGGTGAGAACAAATAGTCTTTTGAAATTATTTTTACAGAATATCCCGTACGGCCACCTGTGACACACTCACCAGGCAGAGATTCCCCAGCATTTAAGAAAGAACTATTGGTTTGAGGGTCAACGTAATTTGTTTTACTAATTTGCGGAGCCAAGCAGTTAATCAAATAAAGATTTATTGCTCCATGCAGTTAGTAAATGCACTGGATTTTTTACGGCGTACGTTAATTTAGTTTGAAAATCAATAACTGTAGGGCTGATGTCAGCTACGACTTTGATCTGATCTTTTACCGAAAATTTCTCTAATTCAGCAGTGGCTCCAATTCGGGCGCCCAAATCGGGGCGGAAAAATGCTTGATTGATCGATAATTTTTGAATAATCCCCGGAAGCATACGGGTGTAGTAATTTGCGTAATAGTTTGGATCAATAGTATAGTAGGCAAGGTCATATTGATCGGGAGCCAAGCCCGCAATTTCTAGAAACCGCATTCCCGGTGCTTTATCAGCTTCATTGTCCCAAGCTAAAATATCTTTACCCGTGTTAGCTTGTATTGGCTGATAGATCAAATACCAGTCATCAAGTTTTGGTGCTACGGAAGCATTTGTTAGAATTTTTTGATCCGTTGTGCTACTTCCGGAGATCGTGCGATAGCTGGCATTACTATTTAAATTAAAAATAGCTCGGCTCATTTGTCCCATCGTACGCCAAGATTTTAAACCGTAGGGATCACCGATATATTTCGAGTAATTTGCAATTCGTAGAGGACTATTAAATAAAGTAGGATCACTTTGCAGAGTCGCGAAATCGTTAATACGCAGAGGCAAATTCATATCGTTTCGTGAATTTACATCGCCTGTAGACTCTTTGTCAGAAGGCGCCCAGCGCCGATAGTACCAAGGCCCGATTTTTCCACCGAATGGTTTTGCATAGGCATGAGCAGAGAGGGTCAAGTCGGCAGGTGCAAATGGTATCTTAGGTTTTGTCGCAGCTTTTACACCCACATAGGCTTGGCACCATGGATTTTTCTCGTAACCAAGAATAAAACGATTTTTATCTCCGTATAAATAAAGATTAGAAGCAAGGTATTCAATCGGACCTTTTAGCCCCGGCACTCGGTTGGTCATATATGACCACGGCAGAGAATCAGCATTAGCTGGGCTAGTTAGATGCCCAGGAGCCGCATCTACGACGTCAAAGTTTTTTGGGTTGAATTTGAACTGATCACCTGAAGTTTCGCAATTTAAATCCATATAAAGAATTGTCGGGAAAACGCGAATCTCTGCCAACCAAGGAGCGGGAAATTCCAACTCGGTGTCACCAGGATCAGAGCCACATCCAGAATGAGCAAGGCTATTGTACATTTCAAAAGTTAAATCTCGGCCTTCTTTGTTTGCATACGTCAAATTTCTTTTAAACGTCTCTTCTGCGCCGGCCTTTACAGACTTTCCATCTATGTCATCGAAATCGCCTTTATTTCGAGACATAGATTTTGAAATACGCGCTATGACGAGTCTGCGTGCATATTGATCTAGTTGATATGCGAACATAAATCCACCCATCGTTGTGTAATTGAATGGGCCAACATTTAGGCAGCGATCTGTGGCTGAATTTCTTAAAGTATTTGTCAGGGCGGCAGTCTGTGTTGCAAAGCCAATGAAACTGGCAGCTATTGCCGGTGGCCTGAATAGACGAATGACTCGGGCGCCGATATCGTTGGCTAAAGTTTCTCTACAAAGATTTTCTCCGGGTGGAACTGCTTGTGTGGTTTTATCATTGAAAGGTTGATAGGCTACACAAAAAGGCGGCTGTGAATAGTTTCCGTCTACATCGTCAGAGTACTCTCTATCTTTATTAGTTCGCAGTGCCTTTGTCTGATAGTGATCGTAAGGATGACGACGGACATCCCCACCAGTCCCCACCATCCGATATCGCCAGGCCAGCAATTTCCAACTCTGCCTCATCTGATAGTTCATGTGACCAATCGAATTTAGTAATTCGGCTTGCCTCATAGCCCCGTAGTAGGCAGCCATGTCGACGGAGTTTTGCAAATTTATCTTATGATGTACAACTAGACCAACGTTCACGATCATTGCGAAGAATAGAAATAGAACTTGGAAAATGAGTGCGACGAACAAAGCGACTTGGCCCTTGTTACCAGTGACCAGACTTTTGTTACTTTTGATCAGAGTCATATTTTTTTATGGTACAGAGGCTTTTGGAATCATTCAACTATTCATCAATTACTTGATTAGTTTTTCGTCTTCTGTGAACATAATTTATATACAATTTCGAAAGCGAAACAAAAAGAAACATGCAGACAAATATGACAATGAACCAAAA
>NCGL01000127.1:5028-6467 GCA_002256935.1 Bdellovibrio sp. 28-41-41 | reverse complement strand
CACGAACCGCAGCGAATTCAAGCTGTTTATGACAGGTATAAAAATTCTCTGACCGAAATAAAAAAACGATTAGGCCTCGAGAAATATTTTGAAATCATGAAAGATATTGAAAGTTCGGAAGCCGACAGTTTGGTTCATAACCGCCACGACTCTAATCGGGTATGGATTCAGAAACTCTTGAAGCACTATTACGATCCGATGTACTTAAGCAGCTTAGAGCGACGTAAGGCAAGCGTATTAATCAAAGCACCTACAGAAGAAATTAAATCATTTCTCGCGCAGTAAAATTTGAAAACGATTATTTTTAATTTCCCACCGGAAAAACAAAAACAGAACGGCCGCGCTGGTAAAGAAAAACGCGAGTACTGTGTCTGTATTCACCACTTCTTTAAATACTAAAAATGCAGCGAGGGCGGATATTGTGGGTTCCAGCAGTTTCCCGCAGCTCATCCAGTTGATGTTCAAGTAATTCATCAAGTAAGAAAATAGAGCGTGACCCAAGAACGTGGGAATAAGGATGGTTCCTAGTAGAGCCATCCAGGCTTCGTTGCTGTAGCCAATCAATGGCGTGTGCAAAGTTGTGGACGTGGCTAGAAAGCACAAGGCACAAACGAAATATATGCCGATGCTAAAATTCCAGTTGTTCATTTTCTTGCGACTCTGTTTCGAAGACAACGCGTAGATAGAATACAAAGCCGCTGAGGCTAAGGCGCTGGCTTCGCCGTGCCATGAATCTAATCCCAGGCTCAAGCGACTACGTAATAGAAAATATAAGCCGGTGAAGGCGAACATATAGGAAAACGCGACATTTTTTTTCAAAGGTTCGTTGAATGCGAACTTGGCGCCAACCGCGGTAAATAGGGGATTCAGTGCAAATAGAATCATACAATGCGCTACCGACGTA
Organism: Bdellovibrio sp. 28-41-41; assembly: GCA_002256935.1. Classification (GTDB taxonomy): domain Bacteria; phylum Bdellovibrionota; class Bdellovibrionia; order Bdellovibrionales; family Bdellovibrionaceae; genus UBA2316. Next base: position 5,563 of record NCGL01000127.1, on the reverse strand, counting down.
TTTTGAGCTGAATAGGAGTAGGACCATAGATGTAAGTAAAAAAAGACGCCGGTTATGACCACCCATTTTCCGTTATTCAGGATATCTGCAAAGATATATTTGGCGGAATCTTTATACACTCTAAAGCCAAGCAACAAAAGACTCGCACCAATCAGGCGCCAAAAACCAAGAGTCTCGGGAGGTATGCCGCTTAATTTAATCAAAACAGCGGATTGTGAGAGGCTAAAAATGGAAAGTATGTAGATGGCGTAGTGAAGCATAGGCTCTATGACTGTATCCGCATTGTCGCTAAAAGTTAATTAAGATTTTTACTTGGACAAAGGCCAAAATAAATATTCTATCTAGAGTAATGAATTCAGTAAGCACATCCTCTAAAATCAAAGTGGGCGTGGTCGGAGCCCGAGGTTATTCGGGCCAGGAACTTTGCCGTTTATTAACTCAACATTCCGGCGTTGAACTTGCCGCTATTTTCTACAATGAAGGCAAGCCATTTACGCTTTGGAATCAATTTCCTGAAATTGAGCGATTAGCAAAA
>NCGL01000127.1:0-5006 GCA_002256935.1 Bdellovibrio sp. 28-41-41 | reverse complement strand
TCTGTATCAAAAGTTTTATTCGATTGAACACAATCAGCCGAAGGCGCTAAAACAGGCTCGTTATGGTTTGCACCCGTTTAACACCAAAGCCATTGGCGCTTTAAAAACTGAAAAGCCGTTCTTGGTGGCTAATCCTGGCTGTTACGTCACGTCGGTGTTAATGGCCATCATTCCACTTCTGCAGCAGGGATTGATCGATGAAAAGTCTATCATCGTTGATGCCAAGTCGGGGGCCTCGGGTGCTGGTAAAAAGGCTAACGAAAACTTGTTGTTTTCAGAATTGTATAGCGATTTCTACCCGTATAAAGTTTTACAACATCAGCATGTTCCTGAAATGGAAATGTATTTAGATATGTTTTCAAAAAAAGGTTCCAAAGTCGTATTTACACCGCACTTACTGCCAGTGTTTAGAGGCATTCTTTCAACGTGTTATGTAAAATGGTCCGACAGCGTGCGCGGTCTTACTGTTGGCGAGAAAAAATTACGGGTCAAAAATGCCTACGCTACAGTTTACGAAAATTATCCTTTGGTAGAGTTTGGTGATATGAAAGAAATGCAGAAGAAAATATCGGTGAAAGCCATTGCCAGCACGTGTTTAACTGCCATTGGTTACGATCTGGATGCAGATAATTTGATTGTGTTTTCGGCTTTAGATAACTTGCTGAAAGGTGCCGCATCACAAGCTGTTGAGAATTTGAATAGTATTTATGGGTTTCCCCAATCTGAAAGTTTGCTTTAGCGGGAGTCGTTATGTCGATTGAATCAAATATGAACATCACCAAGTTGCCTCAAGGTTTTAAGGCCGCCGGAATTAATTGCGGTGTCAGACGCTATCGTCCAGACTTGGCTTTGGTGTTTTCTGAAACGCCGTGTGTGGCTGCAGGTGTATTTACTTTGAATGAGTGTAAAGCCGCACCTGTTGTTTATTGCCAGGCTTTGGTTCCCAGCGATTCCATTCGCGCTATTGTAACCAATTCGGGTCAAGCCAACGCGGCCACCGGTCCAGAAGGTGTTGAAAATAATTTAAGAATGGCGGCTGGGCTCGCAAAAGAATTGGGTTGTTCAGCTAATCAAGTGCTGACGGCAAGTACAGGAGTTATTGGGCAGCAACTAGCGATCGAAAAAATTGTATATGGATTTCCGGAGCTTGTTAGACGTGCTACTAATGACGCTGACTTGTTTTCACTCGCGATTTTAACCACTGATTTGGTTCCTAAAACGGCTTCAAAAGAAGTTGCTTTGTCGGGTGGTCGTATTCGTATCACTGGGGTGTGCAAAGGCTCGGGCATGATTCATCCGAATATGGCTACAATGTTAGGTTATATTTTTACAGATGTCGTGTTAACACCCGAGCTCGCTCAAAAATACTTGAAACGCGCCGTTGATTTGAGTTTTAACAGAATCAGTGTGGATGGTGATTGCTCAACTAATGACACGGTATTCTTGATGGCTAACGGAAGTTCGAGCGTCGCACTTAAAAACACGTCAGATGAAGAAATATTTTTCCAAGGTTTAGTCGATGTATCTCAAGCCTTAGCGAAAAAAATTGCTATCGACGGAGAAGGTGCAACAAAGCTGATTGAAGTTACATTGCACGGTTCGCCGACTCAAGAAATTGCAGACAAGGCGACTCGCGGAATTACAGTCAGTCCGTTGATCAAAACGGCGATTCATGGAGAGGATCCTAATTGGGGTCGTATCTTGGCTCGCTTGGGTGCCGAAGGTGTTCCTGCTGCCGCCATTGAAAAGATGGTTTTGCGCGTGCAAGGGCAAATGCTGTTTGAAAATGGCCGGCCAACCACATTTGATCGTGCCAATGTGCGCGAGCTCTTAAAGTCAAATGTAGTAAAAATTGAAATCGAGCTTAACTCAGGCAGTTTTCAATCGGTCGCTTGGGGCTGTGATTTATCGAAAAAATACGTAGAAATTAATACGGAGTACACAACATGAAACGTGATGAATTGTTGGTTATTAAATTGGGCGGTGCCTCTTTAGAAAGTGAAGCTGTTGTTCAATCGTTAGCTAAAGACGTCAAAAAGCTTCACGATCTAGGTTATACGATGTTGCTCATTCATGGCGGTGGACCGGCGATTAACGCCGCACTAGCAGAGCGAAATATCATATGGGAATTTGTAGACGGACAAAGAAAAACAACGCCAGAGATGATGAAAATTATTGAAGCGACCTTGTTTGGTATCGTGAACCGCCGCCTGCAGACTCATTTTTCAGCTCTTGGCGTTCCTATTTTAGGCATTTCTGGCTCTGATATGGGCATTTTGCGTTGTTCCCCGTTGAATGACGACCTGGGTTTAGTGGGTCAGGTTACCGGTGTAAATCACGGTTTGCTAAAAAAGATGATCGATCTTCCTGTGATACCTCTTATTACGCCAGTTGGCAGTGATGAAAAAGGTAATAAATTTAACATTAACGCCGACATGGCAGCGATGCATATCGCTACGGGTTTAAAAGCGAAAAACTTGATCTACATGACTGATCAAAAGGGCATTTGGGACCAAAACAAAGAAATAATAAAACAGATCGACGCCTTGGGATTGTATCAATTGATGCAAACTAAAGTGGTTCAGGGCGGAATGCTCGTCAAAGTGAAATCCGTAGTTCAAGCTCTGAGGGAAGGTGTTGAGGAAGTCGACATCATTGATGCCCGAGCCGAGAACTCGCTTTTTGACTTGGTCCACTCTAAGAAAAGTTTGGGCACCCGCTGTTATCAGAATTAGAAACAAAGCCTTTCCAATAAAATTTAGATTCTTTTGATTTTGACAGGACGCTTTGCTGCTCTAGCGCACCATTTTTCTTATTTTGAGACTTTTTTTAAAATCCTCTTAAATTTAAAGATTTAGATAAATAAAGTCTGAGTTTCTAGTCGAATGCATACGAAATTGTTTTTAAAAAGAGCGCCGCTAAAGAGCTCCAAAAATAAAAAAGATGAAGGGTGCTGACTCTGAGCTACTTAATGCTCCAGATTCGAATCGATAGAACCTTAATTTTTTATGATGCGAACTTGATAGCCTTGGTCCTGCAACAACTTAATCAAGCCGGTATTTCCATAGAGATGGCGGGCACCTACTGCTAAAAAAGACCTATTATTTTGAAAAACTTCAAGAATCTTTGGCATCCATGCTTGGTTGCGATAAGCAACTGAAGGGTCATCATCACTGGGATAGTCAGTCGGCCCATTTTTGTAGGCAACAAATCCTTTTTTCCCAATTGCAAGAATTTGTTCTGCCGAAAAGGCGCCCAGCAACGAGCCAACTGTACAGGCATTAGGAGGAGATCTTTTGGCTGTTTTTGAATTTTCCAAAATCTCCGTGGTGTCCAGATAAAATGTTTTTTTTCCATTATCTTTTGCATGAAAAAAAATATCTGCATCTAGTAAATAAAATGGATATTTACCAACAAAAGGATACTGAAGTAGCATGAAGCAAGAATCATCAATTGAGGCAGGAAAAAGCTTATCGGAGATACCAAGTTTTCTTAGTTTGTCTTTGTAATTGTCTGGTAAAGTTGTTGTCGCAGGAAACATTGAGTCGGTGCTGATGGTCAAAATATGTCTATGTTTTTTATCATATTGCGTTTCTAGAATCACGCTATCTTGACTTTCAAAAAACTTGTGTACCTTTTTAGGAAAATCTTCCCAATGAATCGCTAAATGATATGTACCTAATAAATAGTGAACTTCACTGCCTTTACTAACTTGATAAAAGTGAGGCTTCTCTATTACTTCAGCGTTAGATCGAGGCGTAAAAAGGATTACAGCTGTCAAACTTATGATCATTAAAAAGGATGGCAATAGCTTTTGTGGTTTAAAGTTTCTCATACTCAAGTAGAGTACATTTTTTGTGCCTGACAAAAAACCAATGACCTTGAAAAGATTCACATCAGCTCGCAGGAGCATTTCCGATAGTGTAAATGAGTCCATTTTTTGTAAAAACTTGAGCCTGGACGCTGAGGGGGGCACTTCTATGATTTCTCGTCCAGTGCCCTCGTTTGGCTTCCTCTTTGAAATGGAAGAGACTGACTACTTTATATTCTCGGCGCTTTTATCCGACGTTTAAAAAATGAGCAACCGCTTGTTCGAAACCCTGCCCTCGCGTCACTCCGATCGAAATATCAGAAATAAATAGAGGAAAAGCTCCCAAATTTCAGGGAAGGCTTTGTTCACCGCCTTGCATCTAACTTCCAACAAAACCCCAAACGAAGTGACAACGCCCCTCGATTTTGGCTATCATTTCGAAATATCAAGGAGATAGGACATGTTTAAGTCAAAACTTATGGTGGGATTATGCGTAGCCGTTGCTTTCGGAATGGTTGCTTGTGAAAAGAAATTAGATACAGATCAAAAAAGAGCAAGTTATGCAATTGGACAACAATTGGGTAAGAACTTCAAAGACAACAACGTTGATTTCGACGCTGATGTTTTAGTTATGGCTCTTAAAGATGTAAAAGAAAATAAGCCTGGCAAAATGACCCAAGAAGAAATGGGCAAAGCTATGCAGAAACTTCAAGAAATGGCTCAAACTAAACAAGGTGAAGTCGCAGAGACAAACAAGAAAAAAGGTGAAGAGTACCTTGCTAAAAATAAATCAGCAACTAACGTAAAAACAACTGAATCTGGTTTACAGTACGTAGTTGAAAAAGAAGGCGCAGGTAAATCTCCGTCTGACACAGATGAAGTTAAAGTTCATTACACAGGAACTCTAACAGATGGAACTAAATTTGACTCTTCTGTTGATCGTGGTCAGCCAGCTGAGTTTCCAGTTAACGGCGTGATCAAAGGTTGGACTGAAGCTTTGAAACTGATGAAAGAAGGTTCAAAGTACAAACTAACTATCCCAGCTGAATTAGCGTACGGTCCAATGGGTCGTCCGGGTATTCCACCAAATTCAGTTTTGCTATTCGATGTTGAATTGCTAGAAGTTAAAAAAGCACAAGCTAGTGCGGCTCCAATGCCTGCTGCTGGCAAACCTACTAAAAAGAAAAACTAAATT
>NCGL01000044.1 GCA_002256935.1 Bdellovibrio sp. 28-41-41 | reverse complement strand
TTTACAAGGATGTTATGTTTTAGGAATGCGTTTTTAAATTTCGATGTGTTTAATTTTGAGACTCGTTTAATGCAGTATCCCCCTTGAGCCTGACGTACCTTGCCGCCTTGCTTAGCGCAGGCAGAGGACGCTTTTTTAGTCATCGCCGAATGATGCAGGAATATCTCGCCGGCCAAATTCAATTCACACTTCAAAACCACAGACACATTTTTATGAGTCAGTTTGAAGCTGAATTTTTTTGAATCCCAGTCACTCCACTCAGAGTTAGGTTGCGAGCGCCATTGGCTGCCTTTAGAAATAACAATATTCTTCTTAAGCAGCGGAGTTGGTGAACTGATATAACAACGATTGTAAGAATCGATAGTCACAGGAAAACGAAATTTGTTTTTTTCTGACAATTTCACAGTTCTGTCAAAAGCCACAGTTAAAGTCGCCGCTGAAAAGTTACTTGGAGACAGGTCTGACGTTTTAGCTTGGGGAATTACGGGCAGTAGAGCTGTTAATGCGATTAGAATAGTTGTTTTCATGAATCCCCCGATGCCTATTGCTTAGTATCGCACAGTTATGAAAACCCTATGTACATTGATTTTAAGGCTGGTCCACGATGATACAGAAAAATTTATGCTCATTTTCAATGTCATAGAAAATGACACCTACAGTATTATTGTTCAATGGCAGTGTATCTAGCGGCTACACTAAAACTGCCAGAATGATTTGGGTTTCATGGGCCCAAACTGTAGGTATCGCTTCTTAGTTTCAAGGTAATGTTTATCTGAGCTTTTAAGTTTTATATGAGGAAGTTCGAGCAAATAGTCCTCTGATTTCCAGACATTTCGCTTCGAAAAACGCCAATCTGCCTGTGTATCATCTAAGTTTGCTTTTTGATACGCAGTGATCCGACCTGTGTTATCAATGTAGGGCTCAAAGTAACTCTTTGTTAACTCAAGGATAGTTTTAAACACAGGTTTGCGACCCTTTATTCCTTGGTCACGAGAGCATCCGATCGAACCCCAGCGATTGTTTTTTCTGTAGATAAAGATGACATGCTCAAGAAGGTCGATACTTTCAAAACTTAATACAAGAGGTGGGTACCCAAGTGGTTCTAAGATAGCGGCTGCCAGAAATGCGCCCTCCATACAGTGAGCTTCTTGATGGCGCCACGTTTCTAATGCTGACCGCATAGTGGGTTTTTTATTGTATTTCAGTTTCGATAAATATTTTTGAACTTTCTCGGGTGTATTGTATTTCTTCGAAAGCTTTTTAAATACTAATGCGCCTGACGGATTCATATTCAGGCGGGCTAGTAAAGAAGAGCCAGTGACAACACAAACACACCGGGAGTTCCATTGGGAGCCGATTTAAACACAGTCGTGTAATCTCCAGAAACTTCTAAATGTTTTGTAGAGGTTCTAAAAAAAGTTAGACCCATGCCGACTTTGCCAGAAAAACCAGACGCCGTTTCAGATGAACCTTTAGCGCTAGCAATTCCAAAACCGAAAAGACCTTTTACAAACATAGACGTATCTTCATCTGTAAAGAAGTACTTGCCACCGATGCCGCCATTTCCAAACGAAGTGCCGTCACCAAATATTCCAGCAAGTTCTGCCAGCAAAGCGCCTTGTGCGCCGACTTCCCATTCATATCCAAAGACCAGTGCATAGAGCATCTCGGTGTTATTCATATTTGTCGCAAATCCAGGACCGAACGAAAAATATTTGGAATCTTTGGCTTCGAATCTGGTTCTATACTTTTCTTTTTCTGCGGGATCAATATTGCCGACACGTTTTCGTGGCGCTTGAGAATTAGGTTCTTGAGCCTGAGCCAAGGAAAAGAACAAAACTAAACACGAAATAAATTTTAAAAGTTTCATAATAGATATAGTTTTGAATACTTTCTTTTGAGACGCAAGAAATAGATTACGGAATAGATTTTGGGCAAAAAAAAGCCTCTTTTTCAAGAGGCAAGAGGGGGAAAAATGTGTTGCTCTTTCGAACAACCGAAACCTAGGTATGCCCTAGACTTTTGTACTTCTCCATAGGATTTTGCTCGGTTTGAAGTAGTTTCTCGAATGTCAAAATTGTCGACACTCGGCAGGTATACCATGGCGAATTTATTCGCCGTAAAGCCATTCACCCAGAGCAGATACAGGATAAATCTTAATACCCTCGAAACGTGTTCCTATGAATGCCCGGTATTCACCGGTAGTAAGACCCATAGTGTATTCGTTAAAATTAATGGACGTGTTGTCCATGATATATTGAAATCCACTATAAAATTTTTCGCCATTATAGCCAAAGCCGACTTTCAAATTAGCGCCGTTGGCGCCAACCCAGCGATCGAAAGTTTCAGTGATTAAGTCAAACTTCTGCTGTTGTAAACCGTTCGATACGCCAAATAAAAAACCTAAGTACATTTTATAGAATACAAATGTGTAACCATAGCCAATTCCAACTCGCACATTTTGAAAATGGCCCTCTTTGAAGTTAGCAAATGTCCCATACCCGGAAGCCAGATTACTGGGAACAAGTGGGCTATCGCCTTTAATAGAGTGTTTCCCGATGTATCCCGAGAAAAACACGCTGCCACCGGATTCAATTTGGCGAATATTTTGTTCAAAGGTCCCGCCCAAAGAATAGTACTCAGGATTTGGAATATAAAAATATTGAACACCCGCGTGCGCTGTTTTGATATCTGGGCGCTGAATTTTTGTAACGCCAGAGTAAGCGGGATCGATGTCCGCCGAATTGTCAATAAAGTACCCTTGATAGTTCTGATAGAAAAAATCCCAAGTTCCATATTTATAGTAAAATCGAAATTGATAATCCTCTACACGAGAAGAACCCTTATTAAGTTTCTCTTCATCGGAAAGAGGGTTAGAAACACTGCCAGTTAAAGAAAAATGGCTGTAAAATAAAGTAAGTGCCGTACGCGAATTAGAATTCGGTTGGTACTTGATGGGTGTTCCGGCGGCAGTTGATTTATTGTCTTTAATGTCGGCAAATAATTGCGGAGACATAATTCCAATACGCACCCCCAAAGTATTCTTCGGTGGAGCCTGCCATCGATATTGCGCAAGCCCCGAAACTGATATGAGTAACGTCGTAAATAAAACCCGAATTCTGCTCAAAGTCGGATCCTAAATTCGCTCGTGCGATAAAGGCCTACGAGGGGCACGGAAATAAGTTCTCGGTGATAGAGCAAGCAAGTCAGATAGCTTAGACATATATACGCACGCATAACGTTCTACTTGGTACGCGAGATAGCTTTCTTCATTACCGGCTCTCATCAGTTGACCCCACTGAGGGTTGTACAATGATTGCTGGCGTTTAATTAATTGAGAAATCTGCGCATCGATACCCGAAATCACGTTTTGTAAATCTTCGATTTCTTTTTCGTCGATGTTTGGATTCTCTGTACGTTCTGTCATCAGCGTTGTCAGTCGATCTTCCATAGGCTCTTTTTTAGCCATCAGTTTTTCAATCTCTTCAACCGTTGGTTCCGCTTTCGTATTGTTTTCTAGTTCAAACTGAAGTTCTTCCAATACCATTGCGGTTCTCCAGTTACAGTCTTTTTTCAATCGCAAGATGTCGCCGTAAATATGATCACCAATATAAAGAATCTCATCACCATCTAAGTTAAAATCTTCAGTGAACTTAAATGCATTCCCGCCTTGGTAGATGCCATGTTTTAGTGGCTCATCCATGTTGGTCATAGTTCCTGTTTTTTCATCTACTTTTAAGAAATTTTGTTTTTCATAGAAGAATCTAGGTTTGTGGGCAAACGTCACAACAATTTCAAATAAATCAACCCAGCTTTTGTGTTCTTTCAAAAATGGGTTAATGGCATAGTCCATTAACAATTTCGTGTAATTGAAATCAGAGTTAGTTAAAACGAATATTTTTTTGCCGTGCTTTTTAAATGTTTCTAAACGCTCAACTGTAGTTGGATCTTTGATGATGTATTTATCTAAGTTCTTTTTAACTTCATCTTTTAAAGATCCATCACGGTGAGACTCGTCTAATGACGCCAAAACATCGTCGGCCATTTGGGTATACTCTGGGTACGTGTTACCTTTATCGGAATCCTTTAGATCGACTAGCTGACCAAATAATACCGCCAATGAAATCGAGAAAAATGTGTCGACGGTCATGTACGCAGGATTGCTTAAGTCAATGTAGGTACTTCGGTACAATTTTTGGTGAGTTTTAAAATCGATTGGCTTTTGCCCGTGGTAAGACGCGCGAATCGCTGTATAACGATTTAGTTTAAGCAAATTTCCTTTTTGGCGATCCAAAACCAATCCACGGATAGCGAAATTATAGTCAAAAACTAAGTTTTTCAAAGTTTGAGGGTAATTTCTTTTCGCCATTAATTTTTCAACGATTTTTGTGTAAGAAAGACGCTCGAAGTTTTCAATATTGTAGCGTACTAACGTGTGGTCCATGTCCAGACCGATAAATTTAATTTTTTTCAGATTCAAAGTTCTATTAACGAATACTTTAGAGTTCATCTCTATTCCTCTCATTTTCTACAGTCATATGAGTCTATAGGATAGCCCCATCCTATGGCAATAGCTTTGGCGCTACTGGTAAAGATAAAGGATCTGACAAACCCATTGAAGGGACGGTAGTGGCTGTGAGATACTGCGATAATGCTTACGGACATAGAGCTTCAAGGCGATCAGCTTGAGGCATTTCACTTATTATTATCAGGCGAGAATGTTTTTCTGACGGGTCCGGCGGGCTCAGGTAAAAGTTTCTTAATCAAAAAATTCCTAAAAGAGTTTAATAAAAATGAATTTCCCGTGCTGGCATCGACCGGTGCCGCGGCTGTTTTGGTTGGCGGGCGAACATTCCATAGTTTCTTTGGTTTAGGAATCATGGAAGGTGGACCCGAGCGAGTTTTTGAAAAAGCTAAAAAAGACAAGCGACTAAAAAAGCGAATCAAAGCGGTTGAAGGCATAGTCATCGATGAAGTGTCGATGATTTCCGGTGATGTTCTGGATATCGCGGAACGCATTTCCCGCTGGGCGCGTGAAAACGAGCATCCCTTCGGCGGTATGCGTGTCATCGCGGTAGGTGACTTTGCGCAGTTACCACCGATAAATAAATTAGGGCCTCGAAACTGGGGTTTCAAACATCCGGTGTGGGAGCGAATTCAATTTCAAAAAGCCTTTCTGACGACGAATCATCGAACGCACGATGATGCCTTTTTGCGAGTTCTTGGCGACGTTCGCGAGGGCCGTGTTACTGAGCGGGTGTTCGAGTTCTTGAATGAAAAAATTAAAGTTCATGATGAATCAGATACTGGAATTCGTTTGTTTCCATTTCGAGATCAATCCGAGCAATTCAATATCAGGCAGCTAGCTAAAATTAATTCTGACACCCACATTTTTCCAACATTGTACTGGGGCGATTCAGCTAAATTAGAAAAAATGAAAAATACGTTTCCAGTTCCGGCAGAATTAGTTTTAAAGATTGGTGCAGAAGTTGTTTTTACTCAGAACGATCCACAAAAACGCTGGATCAACGGCACTCAGGGTGTTGTTCGACAATTTGAAGATGGGCGGATCACGGTTGCAAAGGGCTCTGGTCGCGAGGTTACGGTCGACAAAGTTTCTTTTGATTTTTTAAACGCGGAAGGTGAGGTCACAATGTCGGCTTCGCAGTATCCCTTGAATTTGGGCTATGCAACAACCATTCATAAAAGCCAGGGCGCAACCCTAGATAAAATTTGGTGCGATTTATCGCAGCTGTGGGAGCCTGGACAAGCGTATGTAGCCCTCAGCCGATTACGGGATTCTAAAGGCTTAAATTTAATCAAATGGTCGTCCAAATCTATAAAGGCAGACCCTGAAGTTATTCGTTTTTATGGCGGGGAAATGGACGCCGAATTCGATCCTGATTTTGGCTTTAATCCTTAGAGTTTTTGCTTGAACTTTGGGTTCGGCAAGCCTAATTTGGTCTCATAAGGAGCCCTTTATGTCGAGTCAAGATGCCAATCCATTAGGTATACTAGGTGTGGAATTTGTTGAATTCACTGGTCCTCAAACTTTCGATTTCGCGAAGCTATTTACTAAGCTGAGTTTTGAAAAAACAGCGCAAGCCGGAAAACAAGAAATTCATTTGTTTCAGCAAGGTAAAATCCGATTTATTTTAAATAATGAAAAAGGCACATTCGCACAGAAATTTGTCGAACTTCATGGCCCAGCGGTTTGCTCAACCGGTTTTTTAGTAAACGACGCAGACTACGCTTTTAAAACAGCGGTGGCTCGTGGTGCTCGCGCTTTTGATGCAAAAAGTGGTGTGAAAACATTAGGTGAATTTCCGGCTATCTACGGTATTGGCGATTCACTAGTTTATTTAGTAGATAACAAATCTTTGCAGAAATTTTATGAAACTACTTTTGGCATCAAAGGCGAATTAGCTCAACCTAAAGGCAGCGGTTTGCAAATCGTGGATCATTTCACGAACAACGTTCCTAAAGGCGAAATGCAAAAGTGGTGTGATTTCTACACGAACATTTTTGGTTTCCGCGAAGCTCGTTATTTCGACATCAAAGGTAAATCGACAGGTTTGATTTCTAAAGTGATGCGCTCTCCATGTGGAACATTCTCTGTTCCTATCAACGAACCAACAGGTACTAAATCTCAAATTCAAGAGTATTTAGATGAATATAAAGGATCAGGTATCCAGCATATCGCTTTGACGACAAATCATATCATCAATTCTTTGGGCGAGATTAAAAAGAAAGACATTGAATTCTTAACTCCGCCGCCAAAGACGTATTATGCCATGTTAAAAGAACGCCTTCCTAATGTTGTAGAAGCCGTAGATACATTAGAAAAAAATGCGATCTTGGCTGATGGTGATCACGATGGTTACCTATTGCAAATCTTTACAAAAAATATGATTGGTCCGATTTTCTTTGAAATTATCCAGCGTGAAAATCATTTCGGATTTGGCGATGGTAATTTCCAAGCATTATTCGATGCGATTGAGCGTGATCAACAAGAACGAGGATATTTATAATATGCACCAATACTCACAAGGTAAAAATACAACTCAAGGGCACAAAGGTATTCCTCAAGGACATTTTGAAGAAGAACAGGGCCGTGGCGGTTTCTTCGGTCCCGTATCGCATTTAATTAAACCAGCGCCCAGTACGCGATGGAATTTAATCGAAGGAAATCTGAAGCCGCATTTGTATGATCTTGTTGAGTTAAAAAAGCCATCTAACCATTGGCAGCGCATGTTCTATAATAACGATGTTGGATTATACATGACATCGATCCCAGCCAAAGTCGCTGGGGAAACTCTGCGCGCATTCAGAAATGCGGACGGCGATACATTGTACTTCACTCACAAAGGTGAAGGTACTATTCTAACTGAATATGGATTGCTACATTACAATCCAGGTCAGTACATCATGATGCCAAAGTGCTGCACGCACACAGTGGTTGCGAAATCAGACACTGAATTTCTAGTTATCGAATCAAAATCAAGTTCTTATCGTGAACCAGATCGCGGAATGGTTGGAAAGAATGCATTCTATGATCCAGCCGCATTCGGTAAACCAAGCCTGGAAGAACTTCATGCATTTAAAAAAGCCGAAAATATTAGTGTAACTCAAGTTCAAGCAAAGCGAGGTTATCATATGACTCGCTTTGAATACGATACGTGCATTTACGATACTGTAAGCTGGAAAGGTGATTTCTTTCCGTTTACTTTACATATCAAAGACATGATGCCGATGTTGTCGGCGCGTGTACATTTACCGCCCAGTGCGCACACGACATTCGTAGCCAATGGCTTTGTTGTTTGTACATTCTTGCCTCGTCCATTAGAAAGCGATCCAGATGCTCTAAAAGTTCCGTTCTATCATCAAAATATTGATTACGATGAAGTACTTTTCTACCACGAAGGAAACTTCTTCAGTCGTGATAACTTGCATGCGGGAATGTTATCGATGCATCCAGCAGGATTTCCTCACGGTCCCCATCCTAAAGCCGTAAAAAATGCGGGAACGAAAACTCATACGGATGAAGTCGCGGTGATGATTGACACTCGCCAAAATTTAGAAATCGATTCTTCTCTGGATGATGTTGAATTGAAAGACTACTGGAAGAGCTGGATGTCTAAATAGATGGTGGATGTTCGTTGTCAGAAACTCTATTCTGCTTTCGGTCTGAAACAGCTATTAAGCGAAATCTCTTCTACGACTAAAAAGAAAATAAATATTTCACAAGCGATGGCGATTGCCATCCATGAAGCGTACCAAGGCGCGCAGAATGTTTCGCCAAATCCGATGGTGGGCTGTGTAGTTTTAGATGGTCATGGAAATTTTCTTTCCAAAGGTTATCACCAAGTCTACGGCAGCGCTCATGCTGAAATTAATGCTTTAAAAGATTTAGATCGCGAACAACTACAAGACGCGACCGTTGTAGTGACTCTAGAGCCCTGTGCGCATGTAGGAAAAACGGGTTCGTGTGCTTTGTTCATCAGGGATCTGCCGGTTAAGAGGGTCGTGTATGGTTTAGTAGATCCATTCCATTTGGTTTCGGGCAAAGGTGCACAGATTATTAAAGATGCGGGCAAAGAAGCTATTTTATTTTCTGAATTTACAGATCGCTCCGAAGGCAAGACGACGCCGATCATGAACCAAAGCGATACTGCTTTTATTAATCAACAATTAGAAATTTTAGCAGAAAATTTTTTACTGAATGTTCGTCAAAGCAAACCATTTGTTTCTTTGAAGTGGGCGCAGTCCTTAGATGGAAAAATGGCGTTAAAGAACTATGAAAGCCAGTGGATTACTAACGCTACTTCAAGAACATACGCTCATTATTTACGAAGCATTCATGATGGATTGATCGTGGGTGCTGGGACTGTTTTGCGTGATAATCCAAAACTAAATATCAGGCTTGAAGGTGTTAGCAAAGAAGGCAAGCTCATAGTCATCGACCCCGATGCTGAAGTTTTCAAGTCCTTTGAAAAGCTTGAAATTGCCAAAGCTCACAAAAAAGAAAATGTATTTTTCGTTATCGATACAAAGGCGTCTCAGGCCGCAGATAGTACGCCGGGATCTTTTAAAAATGTATTGTTCCTTAATAAAAGCGAATCCGGGTTTTTCCCGCTAGAGGAAATTCATAAGTTTTGTTTTGAACGAGGAATGAAATCTTTGTTAGTCGAAGGCGGACCGGGCACATTGAATCAGTACATCTTGCAAAAAGCATTCAATCGCACCTACGCATTTATTGCGTCGGTTATCATGGGTGACGGATTAGGTTATTCCGACGATTTGCAGCTGTCTTCAATGTCTAAAAAAATACAGTTAAAAAATATCGAAAAACTAGATATGGACGACGATACGTTGTTAACGGCTTTAGTATAAGACTAAGGCACAAAAGTTAGCTCGCGCGTGGTTGCTGTGAAAATCGCAGCGGCTTTCAGTAAATTATAATTATCCATTCCGAATAATTTCTTATTACCTTTGGCTTTAATTTCTTTCATTGAGTTTAACAAGTCCGTTAATTTTTTAACTGACTCTGGTTTCAATTTATTACGTTCGGCGTTTTGAATCGCTTTCTCGTATAATTCCATAACGACATCTAAATCGGAATATGTTGGAACTGGAAAGCCGGTTTTCAGCATGTGGTTGGTGCCGAAGATTTTCGTCAGCACAATTTGCAGAAA
The DNA here is from genome assembly GCA_002256935.1 of Bdellovibrio sp. 28-41-41. GTDB lineage: Bacteria > Bdellovibrionota > Bdellovibrionia > Bdellovibrionales > Bdellovibrionaceae > UBA2316. The sequence goes on along the minus strand of NCGL01000044.1, from coordinate 27,382 downwards.
CGTACCTTTATCGATAAAGATAGTCGGTTGGCGGTATTCAAACTCCGAGGCACTCATTTTTGATAGCTGAATGCTTAGCTTGCGGATGACTTCAGCAATGGACGACACTTTATCAAAATTAATGTTTTTCACTTCGTCAGATGACGAGTGGTACACCGGACCGTCACCATCAGAGAAGAATAAAAGTGGGACATTCAAACCATGGCGAATGAATGACGACATATCGCTTCGCCCGTGTCCAAACGCATAGCTCAATCGATGGTAGGTTACTTTACTACTTTCTTGGTCGGCCATTTCTTTTACTAGTTTCTCTAATTTGGCGCCGCCCGTTTCGCTGCCAATGATCATATGGTGGTTCTCTAAACCGGCATATAAATTCAAACCGATAATATCTAAATTGATATACGCATTCAGCTGTGACAGATCAAAACTGGGTTCTTTCAGAAATGCATCTGAACCTAGCAAGCCGCTTTCCTCGCCATCCCAAAACGCAAGGGCAACAGGCGACTGAATTGAATCCGCTAAGTTTTGCGCAACAGATAGTACCACGGCGACGGCGGCGGCATTGTCAGCAGCGCCATTACAGATGCTGTCTTCAGCGTCGAATTTTTTCCAGCATGTGGCAATATGGTCATAGTGCGCGCCAATTAACAGGTGTGGTTTTTCTTCAGTCCAATTTTTCCGCGGGTAAACGATACCCATAATATTTGTACCATGGATTTTTTCTTGCGTTTTAAAATCATAACTATTGGCAAACGGATATTGAAACGATGTCTTAGCTGTATTTCCAGCCGGTCTGATTTTTAGTTCTTTTAGTCGTTGAATCAGCCAATTTTGTACTTCAAGATTTTCTGCAGTACCCGTAACACGGCCATTTAATTTATCTGAAGCAAGATACGTAACGTCCTCTTTAATTCCGGCCTGTACAATGAAACTAAATCCTACGGAAATTAAACCCAATAAAATTTGTTTCATCAATGCCCCTTGAAATGTGCGAATACGCGAAATCTATCGAGGGAAACTGCCTTAGTAAAGGGCAAATACGTCTAATGGGTTGAATGCATTGCCTAAAAACTACGCAGGTCTAGGTTGTCAATCTTGTGATAAAAAACAGGGAAATTTGCCACATCAAAGTCTAGGTCTCAAAAACGTGAAAAAAATTTAATTCATGCCGGGTCCTTATAAGCTAATAGTTCTATCTCGCGCCATTAACGCGGGATTCAGGACTATACCAAAAATAGTAAACTGATTGTGGCTTTGATATACTGGTGTCATCACCTACTTCGTGTCGGGATTCTAAGACATTTTAAAATGTCGGGCAGCGAAGATAGATTAATCAGGCACCTAGCCGGGAGTTACTTCAAAACAGTATATGGAAGATGGCAGTAGTCAGTCATTCCTTGGTTCACTAATCAAGACACTTAGTTCCGCATTGTCAGAGCAACACGATTCAGAAGCTCATAACAACACAACAACCAGCCGTAATGTTCAAAGAACAATATTAGATAGCGCTGCCGAAGATGTCGCAGATGATTTAGATTGGGAAAGTCCGATTGAAGATCAAGACATGGTGGATTCAATGAATATCCACAAGCGCATTCTAGATTCAGAGATCGATACGATCGATAAAGAGCTGGATACAATTTTAAAAAATAAAGAAACCGTAGATTACTTGGTCTCGCTAGTTAAGAAACGCGAGCGCTTAGAAACTCAGGTTCATCAATTAGAAGACAATATCGGCGACCTTCAAAAAGAAGGCTAAACCGTTTTTGGCCGAGGTTTATTGACCTCGGCTGTCTCTTTCTTTCTGTTCAAATTCTTTAAGGCGTTTTAATTTTCGAATCGTTTGCTGAAGCATAGTTTCTAGCATCTGATATTCTTTTGGCGTCGGTGCATTTTGCAAAAGCATGCGATGAAGAACGGTGTACGCATTCACTCGGCCCGCATCCAGATTCAGCCCTAAAGTAATCAGCCATTCACGAAGTGTTGAGCTAATCAATGAAATCGGCGCCGTTGTTTTTTCTTTATCTAATTGAGAGCCATCTAAAACAGTGCGTTTGCCGCCGATATTTTGTCGCAAGATAAATAGGCCCATCAAAACTGCGTGAGATAAATTAAAACTCGAATTATCTCCATAGGTCGGTAGCGATACGGCAAAGTTAGACATTTCCATATCGGCTGCTGACAAACCCGCATCTTCGGGACCGAAGATAAGGTACATATTTTTAGTTCCCGTTCTATCTTCCTCAAGATCGTCTCGTAATGTTTCTAAATAGCCTTTTAGTTGTGTGTCAAAATCTTTAACTAGGCGGCCACGTCCATCGCGAGCGGTGAAAGAAATGCGGACACCTTCGGGTTCATTTTTATAAAACTCATCCCAAGAAGAATAAATCTTACGTTCTTGAAGAGCCGTTTGACCTGTGGCCGCTGCCAGCTGTGCCTCAAAGGTCACTTCACATTGAGGGGCTACAAGAATCAGTTCATCGGTTCCCATGTTGTTCATCACGCGTGAGGTCGATCCGATATTGCGATCGTATAAGGTTTTAACTAAAACCACTTTGATATTAAATTCTGTAGTCATATTTGCGCAGCCAATTGAACTCCCTGTTCAATTGAGTCAGCATTGTCCTTTGCTGATTTTTTCTTTAATTCTAATTCTTGGTGTACAGACCTTAAGAATTCACTATAGCCAGCTTCTTTTGAAACTTCAGCTTTTCGACTGACTAAGATTTCATAGATTTCTAAAACGATGAGCCAGTCCTTTGAATCCAATTCCTGCATCTTTGCGAAAATATTTTTCAAAGCAGGTAGTGCCGGCGATTCGAAATTGAACTTAGTTCGCATGTGGCGAATATCTGCATAGTGTTGATTGATTTTGATATCAGTTTCTGACGGAGATTTAACGGCAATTCGCTTGACCACGAAATCATCATTCTGTCCGTAGGCAATGCGATCGGCAGGCCCACCAAATACACTAGTCACAACGGAGCCTAGTAATAAATCAAAAGGTCCCCATTCTGGCTGGTAATATTTTTTCGCGCCTTTAGTGACCGTTGCGTCTTTAAATTTCATTAGGAGTGTTTTTCCATTACGAACTGTGCGGCCGAAATAGATACCTTCGACAACAAAACCGCTCTCGTAGGTCATTGTTAGTTTTTGGCCAATCTGCAAACCTAGTTTTTCCCATGCTTCGTCAGCTAATTCTGAAGGACATGTCGAGATATCTTTGAACTTTCCAATCGGAGAACTAAAGCCGGTCGCATGATAATCGTTTCCGTGATCTGGTAACTGACTATCGCCGACAGAAATTTGAGTCGGGCTCGAGAATTGAATAAAATCAACACGTTCATTAACATTTTCGAAGTTCGATAATATACCGCTGACCTGGGCGCCTGAGTTCATAACTACCGTATTCACAGCTTGAGATTGCTTTGCCTTTTCTAAAGCCGAAATGCCGCCTGTTTTATAGGCCATGCGATCAGCCATTTCGAATAATACTTTTTCTAAATGTCTAAAGCTAGGAGTTACAAAAAGCTGTGGCTGTTGCTCTGTAATATCGTAAGAGTAGTTTAGACAGTCGATTGTTAGAGGTAGTTTTTTCACATTGGCTTTTAGGCAATCTTTCGATTCACCAACGCTAGATAGTAATCCAGCACCAAAGATTTTAGGGTTATCGACACTGCCAATCAATCCGTATTCTGCGGTCCACCAGTTCATGCGACCAAGTTCCGCAGCTTCAGATACAGTAGTGTTTTGTTCAACGACAGCACTCAGATGTTTTTCTGCGAATGATATTTGCTCCGGAGTCGATGATGGATTTTCTTTTAAGTCAGAAAGTACGCGAATAGCTTCGTAGATATCTAAATCTTCTTTGCTGATAATCGCTTTCTTAGCAACAGTGGAGTATTTTTTCAAATAGTCTGCAAATTCAGGATGCGCCAAGAATGGCGCATGGCCAGCGGCTTCGTGAACGATGTCAGGCGCCGGAGTATATTTTAAATGATCTAACGAGCGCATTTCCGAAGCTATTGGTAATATGCTTAACGATTGCAGTTCCATGAATGCGGCCGGTGGAATAAATCCGCTGACGGGCAGAGCGCGCCAACCGAATTTTTCGATATGCTTGCTGATGTCTTTGATTAAAGGAATTTCTTCAGACGAGATCCCAGTTTTTTCTAAACCGTCCAGATAACTTTCGTGCGCGTGATCTTTTAAATAGTTTTTTAGCTGGCGTAAAATAAAGCGCCAAATTGCTTGTTCCTTTGGCGTGTATTTTTGATCATTCTGATCAACGATGTATTTTTTTAAGTGATCCGGTAGTTGCTTCAATTACGTTCCCTTTATACTTTCGCTTTTAAATACGGATCCGATGTATTCAAGTAGTTTTGAACGTAATCTTTGACTCCCGCTTCGAGACTCCATTGTGGTGCTGACATCTTTTGCGCTAACCAGCGATTCATGTTGGCCTCAGTGAAGTATTGATATTGATTTCGAATTTCTGTGGGGATTTCCATCCAGTCGATCTTTGTTTCCACATTCATCGACTTGAACGTTGCGCCCACTAAATCTAGCCACGTGCGTGCTTTGCCAAATCCCATATTGTAGATTCCATTGGCTGGCTTTTTTTCCATCAGCTCAACGATCCAGCGAGTAACGTCTTTCACATAAACGAAATCGCGTAACTGTTCGCCATCTTTGTATTCTGGATTGTGAGAGCGGAACAATTTCATTTTTCCAGTGGATTTAATGGAATGAAATGATTTAAACACTACGCTGGCCATGGAATCCTTGTGATATTCCATCGGGCCATACACATTGAAAAACTTTAACCCGTACCAGTGCTTTGGCAGCGTCTTAGCGGTTTTCACCCAGCGGTCAAAAAGAACTTTAGAATCACCGTAAAGGTTTAAAGGCTTCAAAACTTCAGAGTCCGTGGCGTCGTCAAAGCCATTCTCACCGGCACCGTACGTAGCCGCGCTAGATGCGTATATGACGTCAAAACCTTTCTCTGCAGCCGCGTCGAAGATCTTTTGAGTGTATAGGGTATTGTTTTGGTAAAGGAAGTCCCAATTCTTTTCAGTTGTAGATGAACACGCACCCATGTGAACGGCCCATGAAATTTCACCTTTAGGAGCGTTGGCTAAATAAGGCCAAAGCGCGGTGTGAGATAAGAACTGGCTATATTTTAGATTTTTTAAAAGGTTACGCTCGGTCAAGGGAACGCTATCCACAGCAATAATGTTGGTAAAGCCCTTTTGGTTAAGCTCCCACACGATCACACTTCCAATAAAGCCGTTGGCGCCTGTAACTATAATTTTGCGGTCCATTTTTACCTCATTAGTTTTTGTACTTCACCCCTTTTAGTCTTGTCAAATTGTTAGACATTAATGAAAATTCACTAGTACTAACCGAGCGAGACCCCTCGAGAGTTATATTAGAAATGGCATAGTGGTTGCTCTTGGTAAGGTTGGGCCCGATATTTTTCGGGGAGGGTTTAAGTGGTACGTTTTGGGGTTGGGTTAATAGCCATAGTTCTAATATTTATTTCATTCGAGCGTCAGCTCATGAATTCATCGACGTCTAAGCAAGAAGAGTCGTGGATCGACACGGGTTTGAAGACTCAAGATATTGGCAATTTCTATCAAAATTTCAATTGTAAAAGCACTCAGAAGACATACCTAGCATGTGTGAACAGCCTATTAGCTATGGCCAACTACTTGGAGCTAGAGCTAAAGTGGTCTGATGTGGGCGGGCTTTCACTTGAAAAGCGTAAATCTGTAGCGAATCAAAACGAAAAAGTAAGATTAGTTCCGTGGCTAAAACTGTTTAAAGAGAACAAATACCTAACGATGAATTTTGAACAGGTTTGGAAAGAACTTGAGTCGAAAATCAAATCTCATAAGTTTGCGCCATACATCGTCGGCCTTGGAATTAACAACTACCTATCGATCCATAGGGATCCGCATAGCTACTTGTTGCCTCGTGAATACTATGAAAAAGTTGTGGCAAACAGCAATCCTAGAATCAATTCATATGGTTTTAATTTAGGCAAAACTGAATCTGAGTTTGTATTCGCTCGCATCTACCCAGGCTCTATATTTGATAAATTAGGCGTAAACAAAGGTGATGTGATTCTTGAAATCGATGGCAAAGACATATCACACATGGCTTTAGATGCTGTGTCGGATTGGTTGAAAAGCAAAGACACACATAAATTCAAAGTTAGACTGTCTAACAATAAGATAGAGACGTGGTCGTTAGATAAACGCAGTCAGGTGTTGCCAGCCGTTTCCATGAAACGACTGCCCCGAGCTAATAATAAAAACTTGCACCTGATTAGTATTTTCAAAATTTCTGACGGCGTTTGCGAAGCGACTAAAGGAAACTTGCGGCAGGCGATTAAAGAGAAAACCAGCGGTGTTATCCTAGATTTACGCGATAACTCGGGTGGATCGATGGATGAAATATTGTGTATCAGCGGTTTGTTTGTGGGCGAGAAAAAGATTTACGATCTGGTGTATTTTAATAAACGATTTAGAAAAGAAACGTTCTTTAGTGAACAAGTAGAAGAATACTTTGGACCACTGGTTGTATTGGTGAATCGTTCAACAGCGTCTAGCGCCGAAATTTTAGCAGGTGTGATTCAGCATTACGAGCGCGGACTTTTAATCGGTGAGCGTACGTTTGGAAAGGGCTCTTTCCAGGAAGGCGAAGAGTGGCCTAAAAATAATAAGCTGCTTTACTTTCAAACTAAGGGAACGTTTCATCTTCCTTCGGGGAGATCGCCTCAGTTGTTAGGCATTACTCCGGATGTTCAAGTTACAGAAACCATTGCTAGTATTTTTCAACGTGAAGAAGAACTATATTTGTACCCAGTCGGAAATCGCGAAGTCAGAGAAAAAGTTTCAAAGCGAATTGCATCCGTTCAACAATGTGGTTCCTCGAAAAAGGAAATCTTGACTGCCGATCGCTTGCTGGGTAAAGCCCTTGGTCACATAGATTGTATCCAATTCTAAGGGGACACGGATGGATTTTCAGTTAACTACAAGTCATTTCAAGTACCAGTTTTTAGCGTCTAAACGTAAATCAAAAAAGATTATGCTTGTGCTTCACGGACGTGGAGATAGCTTAAAACCGTTCAAAAACTTTGATAAAGAATTAGGTGTTCCTGAAATGAACTACCTACTGTTAAACGCTCCAAGAAAATACCTAAAAGGTTTTTCTTGGTTTGGTGAGCCTCCATTTGAGCGCACAGGTGTTTTACGCATACGTTCTATGATTTTTGATGTCATCAACGAATTAGAAAAACAAGGTTACAAAGCAAAGAACATTTTCTTATTTGGGTTTTCTCAAGGTTGTTTAGTCAGCACAGATGTGGCTCTTAATTATCCGAAGCAATTGGGCGGCGTTATTGGGGTCAGTGGCTACTTCCACTTTTTTCCGCGTTGGCGCCAAAGCCTGACTCTGGATTCAAGAAAAACACCTTGGATTATGACCCACGGATATCGCGATGATATTCTTCCTTATCAGGAAACGAAATTCGGTGCTGAAAAGTTAAAAGACAGTGGACTTGATATTGAGTTTGTTTCTTTGAATAAAAAACACGATATGATCGATGAAGAATTTCCAATTATCAAACGATGGGTTAAAACTCATCTCTAAATTCATGCAAGTTCATCATGATTTGGTCCCATAGCTTTTGGTTGACCTTGTCGGCTACTGCAACATCATAGATTGATTTTTTTCGTAATGAAGCCGTTTCCCCACTCACATAGAGAACAAGTTTTTCAACATTCAGTTGTACGATATCTTCGCGATTAAAGGCTTTGTACTGCTCTAAAATGTTGTCTACGTTATGAATCAAAGAATTTCCTGTCAAAAAGTTAGAAGGATTCCAGCGAGCCGCATTCTTTGCTAATGTAGTAAGAATATTGGCGTTACTATTTTTGGACATGAAGTTCGTTACACGATCATAACATTTCAAAAGATCTTCGAACCGAGCGCTGTTCTTGTAGAACAACTGCGTACTTTTCTTTGGTGATGACTGCGTCCATGTCATCGAGATGAAATCATCGATGCTGAGTTTACCGGATTTGCCGTCTTCTTTGTAAGCTGGGTATTCGCGATAAAAGTTGCGCATATTGCAAAGTGGATTTTTATTAATTCCATCGGCAACCTTCGAAAAACCAGGCTGAGTTTTCAAATTTTCCCAATAGTGACATGCTTTGAATAGCTTTAACAACGCACGATGAGTTTCCGTTTGTGCCGTTGCCTGAGCAAAGATCAGGTCATTAAAGCCTAATTTTTGCGAGAAATAGTAGAGTTGTTTTTGATTAAACTGTTTTTCAAAACGGCCCATCAATGGATGGCGTCTGAAACTATCTAAGCTTTTCTTAGTTTTTGTTTTTACGTAATCGACGGCTTGAATCATCGTCATTACGATAGATCTAGCTTTTTGTTTTTGTTCTAACAGATTAGTCGAAAAACGTTCGACGTCATCATAGCGATACTGATTATGACAGCTGCCAAAGTGGCGTACGCTGCCGTAATCGATAATTCCGGCGTCCATTAGTACATTGTCGCCATCCCAATCTAGCCACACGAATAGATAGTGTTCTTCTAACTGAGCTGCAAAAGACGCAAATCGATCGCAGAAGTTAGTGAGGAATGCTTCATATTTGTCTGTTACCGGAACGATAACTTTGTTAGTAGGGTTTATTGGCGTTACTGGTGCTTCTTTGCTATCAATGAAGAAATCAATAACTTGTTTTAATGGTTCCCAGCGATTTTGTTTTAAAAATAGAAATGCATGGGCTGGTCTAAATAAATTTTCGGCAGCACGAACACCGATACCTACACCGTTACCTAAATCGATAACAGTAAGCACGCGTTCTGTTGAAATACCCATTTTGTGAACGACTTCAGACATAATCGCGCAACTCACTAACTCGTCTATTTCTGCTTGGCCGCAGCCGTAACCTGTGTCGGTATTTCCCGTTCTAAGTGGCTTGTCGCTTTCTGCACTGCCGGGAGACAGGCGTGTTACGCCCGTTCCGCGTGAAGATACATCCCAAGATTTTTTACCATTCTTGATGAATCCATTCCAGATACTGCGCCCATCGCCAGATGTTTTGCCCTGCTTGTTTTTGTGTTGCAGTTGCAAGTAACGTGTTGCCATGTATTTATTCGGTTTAATTAAATGACTTGGAATTCGTTTTTTTGAAAGAACGTCGTATTCGTTGATAATTTGAATTGAAAATGTATCTAAAATTTTCTGCTCTAATTTTGGAGTCATCTTTTGTTTGTGATCTTTAGGTATCAAACCCATTTCGCGAGCTAGGTCATAGTTAAAATAGGCGACTTTCCCTTTTTTTAAATTGAAAACTGGGTACTCAATATAAAATTCTTCACCAAGAGCCTTGTAAGGATGAGAGCCATCGATCGCATCAAATGCTGAATACTCGCCGGTTTGGGGTTTTTTTAAACTCATTTTTACAGTCATGCTTAATACATCGGATCAACTACATTGAATTTAAGGGTTTTTTTAACTTGTGAATGATTTTTGATCAATTACTAGTTGAACGTCGTGCTGAATCTAACTACCTGATTCAGTGCAAGGTTATTCAATCGCGAAGTTCGAAGTGCCGTTTCTTGTCGTTCTGTCTATTTCTCTACAGTTGAAATGAATTTCTATTTCCCGTACCTTTCTCAGCGACTGGAGAAATATTTGATCAATTTAAAAAAGATAACTACGTCTGTACTTGCGACAACATTAGTAAGCTCTATGGCTCTGGCCTGGGGTGATTTAGGTCATCAAACTGTTGGCGAAATCGCTCAACGTAACTTGAATTCTAAGGGTAAGCGCCTTGTTGAAGAAATCTTGGGTCACGGACCAATGGCAGAAGCCGCAACATTTCCAGATTTAGTTCGTTCTGATGAGGACTATAAAGAATTCGCGAGTTTTCACTTTGTTGAAATTGATCCACGCTATGATGGTTCATACAGGAAGATTCCATCAGCATTGCGCGAGAAAATCGACGCTAATTCTTTGATCTCTGGAATTCCAGCAAAATTATTCGCTGGTAAATCAGCTCCGAAATTTTCTAAAAATCAGCGCATGGATTTAATGCGCTACTTAATCCACTTAGTTGGTGACGTTCATCAGCCGCTTCACGTAGGTAACGGTTACGATCGCGGTGCGAACTGGTGTAATGTTAAATACGCTGTTGGTAAAGGCGACAAAGCACAGATCAAATCTACCAATTTGCATTCATTTTGGGATTCAGCTTTAGTTGAAGAAATTTTCTATGCTCAAAAAGAAAAAGACCCTAAATATAAAATGCCGGGTTGGAAAGGTTTCAAAGAATTGGCGGATCTAATTATCGCTGATCAAAAAGAATTGAACACTAAAGCGATCGTGTCGGCTCCAGCTGTTGAATGGTATAAAGAATCTCAAGCTTTGCATTCTAAAGTGTACATTGATGGCGCTAATGAATTGCATCCTTCACAACGTGAATACTGCATGCGTTTAACCAAAGACGCTAACGGCAAACCGGTTCTTGACGAAAAAGGTATTTCTGTAACTGTTAAAGCAACAGGTGCTGCCGAAGCGACTCCAGCATATATGAAAGAAGTTTCGGAAATCATCAAAGGTCAAATCATGAAAGCCGGGTTACGATTGGCACATGTGATCAACACAATAGCACAAGCTCACTATAAAGGTGGCAGCGCTACTGAATACCAAAGCAAGAAAGTTAAAGAACTGGCTGACCTAATCAAAGAATTTGAAAATAGAAAGTAATTTTTAAATAAAGCCCTCACTCGTTTAGGTCTGGGAGCTAAGTCTTAATATCTACATGCAGGCGACGGTTTCCAAAGGGACCGCTATCCTCGGCAATTGCTCAGATAGCTCCTCCTGAAGGAGTTTGTTCTGTGTTGTTTCCATTTCCCTCATCTTGAACAAATCCATTAAAATCGAGGTTTAAAAGAGCATGATATACATGATTTAGATTCGCAAAAAGAGGTGGCCCATGAGCCTAAGGAAACTAAGCAACCAAAACCTAGATAGCCATTTAAAATTCCTGGTTGCAAATGAAAGGGAAGTTCTAACTCAAATTCTTTTGCATATTGTGGAGGTAGAGAGACGTAAGCTCTATCTTACTTTTGGTTATGCGAGTTTATTTTCATATTTGACGGAAGACGTCGATAGTGATGATCTTAGTGATATCCAAAATCTAGCTCGGTTTCTAAAACCAATGAAAAACGTCCAGAAAGTTCAAATTTTGCCATTTCACAAAATGGGAGAATTTAAATGGAAAGAACTAGGGCTCAGCTACGAATTATCTAGCACACGGCCCCCGAGCAATGAGTTAGCGCAGCAGGTCTCGCGGATATTTCAAGAGCAAAATATAATAGCGGAATAGTACAGGTCCATACCTTAGCCATTCAATTAAGCGACTTTGGTCCTATTAATATCTTCATCGTTAGTCCGAAACATTAACTATGAAAGTATTAAATTTTTTTAAAGAAAAAAATAATGAATTATCTCAAATTATCGGTGATACCGAAGAGCTTAAATCAATGGCACAAACCCTATTCTCTCAGAGCGAAAAACTCAACCAGATGATTGGGACAGTTAAAGAATCCATTGAAAAATCTTCTTCGGCCAGTCATGAAATCTCTGCGACAGTGTCTACGACGTCATCAGCTGCCAGCGATCTTGAACGCACAGCCAATCAATCTTTAGAGTCTATGGAAAAATCAGCTAGTGCCAGAAAGGTAGCATCAGAATTTATGAAAACCGTAGAGAGCAGTATCATGGAACTCCAGAATTCTGTTAACTCAGGCCTTAATGAAATATCTGCCATTGTCAGTACCATGGGACTGATCCAAGAAAAGTCCAAAATGATAAATGAAATAGTTTTTCAAACCAAGTTACTGTCATTTAACGCCTCTGTCGAGGCGGCTCGTGCCGGAGAGTACGGCAAAGGATTCTCTGTGGTAGCTTCAGAAATGGGAAACTTGGCCAATTTAAGTGGTGCCGTCTCAAAAGAGATTGATTCCATAATCAAATCTGGAGTTGAAAAAACAAAGCATCAAATTCAAACAGTGACTCAAAGTTTAAACAAAGCTGTGAACAATGCGACGACGGCCATAGAAAATGCAAATTCGGGTCGAAAAGAAGTGGGCATTCGATTCAATGAACTTAATCAAGCGACCGCCTTAACTAACGAGAAAGCAAAACAGATATCAGTCGCCACTAAGGAGCAGGCCCTCGGGGTCAGCGAAATTAACAAGGCTCTCGAGGAAATTGAAAGAACGACCCACCAATTGGAACAAATGGCCAAAGATAATAATAGTTCGTCAATTAACATGGATGAACTCATAGAATCTTTTTCTAAAAAAATCCTACTTTTTGCAAAAAAGAAAAACATAAGTATTCAAATAAAACAGACAGAGTTTGATTTCCATGCTGCTAAAAACGCTCATATCGACTGGAAAATGAAATTGGGGAAATATTTAGAGAACCCGGATGGTACTCTTGAACATGGAAAAGTTTGTAAAGATAACTTATGTGTTCTTGGAAAATGGTTATACGGCGATGGTCAGGCATTTAAGCACGATCATGCTGATCTATTCGAAAGTCTGCGTTTGTCTCATGCTGAATTTCATAAAATTGCAGGGCTGATTATTGAGTCAATTAATACAAAGAATTTTAGAGAAGCCACGCTACTGCTAAAGCCTAACGGGGAGTACTCACGGGTTTCAGAGGAAACAGTGAGTTTGATTGACCAATTGCAGAAAATTATTACTCTCGAAAAGCAGTACAAAAAAGCGAATTAAGTTAGACTGATAAAATAATATCTATTTTAATAGTTTCTTGAAGGTATCTTCATTTTTTTCAGGCAACATAACAGCGCAGAGTCTTTTGTTTGAGTCCAATGCTACAGAGTCATTGATATAAAAAAATATAAAATTATCCAAAAGACTTTTTTCATGCCCTTAGTTTATATAGAAAGCTCTCTATGTGGAAACGTATTTTAACTCTCTGGACACAGCGGCTGTGCCCACAAATTAGGCCCAAAATATTACTTAGTTAAATTGCTACTTCCTGTCCGCCCCTTCACTACGGGCGCAGAGGAGTACACCGTGCCGATCTCAGATAAACACTTGTGATCTTTACAACAACGAACCAAGCGATCGATAGGAATACCGGTAATGGCCGTTGGCGAAACTCCCTTCACTAGACTGGAACTGCACTCACCCTTATACTGAATAATTTTATAGTCCTTAACTTCAGCCTGACACCTGGATGAGTCAGTGTACGTAAAAAATAACTGTTTTATTTCGCCTTTCCCATTGAGCGCAATGCGTATTGGTTCTCTGCCATCACCTATGTCTATAGTCTGGTTGTGTGGGGTTTCACATCGAAAAGTCTTTAGTTTAGAGTTTCTCTGAGCAATTAGGATCATGGCCGAATCACTCTTCATAATACATTTACCCCCTCCTGTTTTAAAACTTTCGTCACCATCCATACAGTCCACCCCTTGCTCAGCTAAAAATACTGCGGCCACTATAGCTGCCGGAATTGCGACCCAAATGAGCGCCTCCGCTTTCGGAAGCATCCATTCAAGCAGTATAGAGCCCGGGAATTTTATTGAGGCCGTAGTGTTTAACGCCAATTCAATATTCCTATAAAGGGTCTCAGCACTTTTATTTTTCAGCTCAATAACTTTTGTGCCGACTATTAACTGCCATTTAGGTTTAAAGCTAAAACCAAATTTTACTGGTTTTTGGAATGGTTGAGAAATCCAAAGCTCAGTCGCAGATTTTGCTGGTGTGAAGTTTGGCATCTTCATATCCACTAGGCCTTTTTTTGTTAGAAGCTCGGTAAGTTCCTTTTTCGCGAGCCTCCGCAAGCCCAGCTTTTTGCACAAACTGGCCAAGGGTCGAAAAGGTATTGGCCTGGACCATAACAAATTCAACCAGTTCACTATCCCTAGGACCGGCCCAAACTGTGCTCAGTTGTAGTAGGAAAATAAAAATAGTGGCCCTAAATTGAGTCCTCATTACAACTCCCGTAAACATAATAATTTCCTACAGCCATCTTAAGTTGGACTAAAATTAAAATCAACTGCACTTGCGTCCATTTCATAGTCCCTAACCGGTCAGGAGAATTCGAGCCTTTATTGTGTCTTAGGTACTGTTCATTCAGGAACTCTGCGGTAAAAAGCTTTACACAAAAAACTTTGGCGTTGAGTGGGCGTCTGGTTCAGACGCATTACTTGCAATAAATTAGGATTTTTATTTTCGTCAGTATTAAAAGCGATCAGTCGCAAATTTTGATGATTGCCCGTAAGTTCCAAAAAATAACTAAGAACTCTTTTTGTCCCTTCCTGAATAAATTCCAATTGAATAACTGGCTTATCACTCAAATCAATGGGCACTTCAAAGCGCCATAATCCCTGCGGTTTCAGATGGGTTGTCATGGGATTTAAATCTTTAGATAAAATTGTAAGCGGATTTAAAAAATTTTCAGCAGAATAAATAACAATTCTTTCTAAATATCTGTTTTCCCCTTCCCAAAAAAAATTCAATTGCATAATTTCGGGCCGATTTTTAATCACTTCATATTCTGCGTCATGGAATTCTGATAATAGTTCTAAAAATTCTATATTCTCATTTAAGACACCAGCTTTCTCTGCCAAAACAATTTCCACATTAAAAAAAATAAGAAAAGGTATAAGGAAAAATATCTGTCGTGTCATACTTCTTACTAATGCAAAAACCATCCACTCTAAACTTCTATTTTTTATTTGAGCTCGCATTTAAAACAGTTTTGCGAATTATTTTCAGCTGATGCATGGAATTCCATTTTTTGGATACTAACGTGACAAATTTAAGTCCCTATCGCTCGCGATATTCATGTTCGATAGTACCCACGTGCGACTTGCTGCGAGTGGTAGTTAGACGCAAGAATGACGGCAGCCCCTTTGGGAATCGTGATGATATACGGGATTGTCTGCATTCGCGGGCGC
This sequence comes from Bdellovibrio sp. 28-41-41, assembly GCA_002256935.1. GTDB lineage: Bacteria > Bdellovibrionota > Bdellovibrionia > Bdellovibrionales > Bdellovibrionaceae > UBA2316. The sequence continues at coordinate 12,344 of NCGL01000044.1, read as the reverse complement.
TGCTGGGTTAAAATCAGATCGTTAGCAATGTCCTGATGAAGGCAAGTGTAGTCACCAGTTTTGTATTTTAATACCAAAGGAGTGGATCGTGTCTGCGATCAGGGTATTTGATAAATTTCTTTAGTGGTTTTTAAAATGGCTAACCAACGGCGAAGGGCCGTGGATTCATCCCATTGCCAAAAAGCCAGATGATTAAACTCGTGATCAAAAATTCTTTGTGAACGAGTGGTGTCCCAGGCTGCATGCGATAAGGGCGAAGAGCCCTCGGTTGGGCCGTACATCATCATATGCATAAATGTGAAATCCACTTCAGCGATTCGAGCAGAACCATTATAATAATTTTTCAAACTTAACGGCAGAAAAATCAAATTAACAACTGGAAACGGCAAATGGTTCTGTCTATGCGGTTGAAATTCAAAATGTGACATAGATTTATAATTTTGCCGGTATTTCACGGCTTGAGAAAAAGCTTTCGTTTGAGGATCTAAGCCAAGCTTAGCCCCCAGATAAACACTACCCAAAGGATCACTGACGAAATCCTTTATTAAATTTGATGTTTTATAAAATACTTCATCAAATATATCGGCGCGGGATTTGAATTCAGCGATCACACTGCCATATGGCGTACCGCCCACGGAAAGAGCGGCTTTAACATAGGGATGTAAAGACGGAGTTTGCTCTAAGACTTCACGCAGAACCATAGCTCCCATGGATCGACTCAGAAAATAATACGTCTGCGTGCGATTATTTATTTCATAATGTTTTTTATCTGCTTCAATAAATTTTTTCAAAGCCACTGTGGTTTCCCTGATTTGAGCGGTGCGATGGGCGATGGTTGAGCGCGGAATAACAATCAACCGGGCACCCAATTTTTGTAAAGCCAAACGCATTTCGGAATACTGCAGTCTTTCACGTTCGACCGCCCACGGTTTATCGGGGATATCGTATCCAAGCTGTGGAATTAAAATAAATGTTTCTCCTTGGAGCCACGCCTTCTGCGCGCGCAATGGCACTGACTGAATTTCTTTAAGATTTTTCGCATAGATTTTTTGAGAGCTTTCACTTTGAGCTCGAGAAACACTATTCTGAGCTTGATTCAGTTTTTGTGAGCGCCATTGATACCAAGTGACGGTGCAGTCATAGCCTAAAATATGCAGAAGCGTCTGCCAATAGGTCGTACTGTATTCATCAACGGATAGGTGAAGATCGCGATGCCATTTAGAAATGGCTTTTTCGTTAAGGGAGCACTCGCTCAGAGAGTTTATAGGCGAGGAGTAACGAGGGTCTTTAATATCTAAAAATTTTCGCAGCCCTAGTTCTACATTGAGTGGTTTTTTGAAAATGACCTTTGGGTCAAAACGCTTTTCTGGAGGATAGGCAAAATCGGTTAGATTAGACTGTGCGAGTGAAGCTTTTTCTTGCATCGGAGTCGACTTTAGAAAACTAGAAAATAAGGGAAAGGATCCCCACAGCGGAGGATGATCATTTAAACTGGGAATAAGATTTTTTTTTTGATGTTCCAGGTTTTCTATTTCAAAATTCAAACTTTTTACATCAACTTGGGAGCAAGTTTTAGCCGATGGTTGAAAATAATATTTCCCCTTTTGTTCTTCAGAGATCAATTTATTTTTAAGCAATAGATCAGTATAAACGCAGTTTATTTGTTCCGATTGTTTTCTGACTAAAGCTTCTTGACGTCGAAAAAAATCGGCGACATCGAAGGTCTGCGTCCAGCCATATGAACTGAATAGGCTGCTAAGGAGGATGATCATTAATGGAAAGTAGGGTATTCTCATTTTTTAATAGCGTTCCTAAATTTGTAGGATTGAAAGTAGGGTATTCTCATTTTTTAATAGCGTTCCTAAATTTGTAGGATTAATTTCCCTTTCTTCAAACCCACGCGGCTTTATATTGTCTGTGTACTGCGAATACGAGGCCGTCTTTAGAACCGTTATATTGTAGGCGGAGCGGAAACTATTATCGAAAGTGTCACGTTTTGGCAGTCACTGCCCTCCGAGATTTTTCATAGATCCCCAAAAGAGACGATTTTCAAAAAAAAGATTTCGGTAACTGCTGGGATCCAGAGTTAAGAGAGCTGTATTGCTAAAAATGAACGCGGACATCCATCGATTCTCCTGTTTGAAATTTTGTTGTAAAAAAATCAAATCCAAAGAATCGATGGATGTCCGGAGTTTTTTCTCTTCGGGTCTAGTTGGTCTTTTTTTTTATTCTACAAATCGAGTATTTTCTGTGGAAAAGGGGTTCTAGATAAAATCCGGCTCCGCAGGCGCAGGATGCGCGATCCCCTGCGGCTGCCCGAGGGTCCGAGACAGGATTTTATCTAGAACCCCTTTTCCACAGAAAACCCACAAATTATAGAAAAATCCGTCCTCAGATTGGTCCCCCGTAGACCTCGATTGCTTCAGCAATACCTTTAACAGTTTGCAGACCATGAGAGCCAAAAAGTGACTGAGTTTCTTTATCCAGCGAATTCCAAACGGATCCAGAAATAGCAATGGCGACTCCAAGGTCTTTACACAGACCCTCAAGGCGCGCCGAACGATTTACGGTATCACCGATGATAGTATGCTGAAGTTTGGTTTCAGATCCAATAAGGCCAATGACAACCGAACCGCGATAAACACCAATGCCTATTTTGATTTCCGGTAAAACCATTTTTTTTAATTTATTATTTAATTGGCGAAGTCTTCTCAGCATCTCAAGGGAAGCCTCTACGGCCAGCCGATTTTCTGAATTAACATTGGTGGAATCTTCTGAGTAAGGTTCTACGTAGGCTAAAATCCCATCGCCTATAAACTTATCCACGCTGATCTGATATCCCGTCATGACGTCTAACATAGCAGTAAAATATTCATTCAATAACACCACCACTTGCTGGGGTGATAGTTTTTCCGCCATGGCCGTAAAGTTTCTAATATCTGACATGATAATTGTTATTTCACGGACGACCCCGTTTGATTCTTTGATTTCACCTTTCAAGGCTTCGCGTGCGACGCCAGCAGAAACAAATCTAGAAAACGATTTTAGGAGCTGGTTTCGTTCTCCTAATATTTTCGAAAACAAATTCAATTGGTGAAGAAGGGCCGCCCACAGACCCCAAGCTTGATGCATATTGGAGCGGAATTTAAAATCTAATTTTTTTAAGTGATCAAGGTGATCTTGAAGTCGAATGACATGATCTTTTTCAGACAAAAAATGAAAAGTAAAAGTCAGAAGCAACCACGCTAACATAAAAATTACGACATAAGACGTTTGTTCGATGAGTCCATCATGAGACGCGACTGGAGCCGTGCGTCCCTCATTAAAGCTTATCGACTGGCTTATAAGAAAATGTAAAATGACCGAAGAAATTACGATTAAAGGAAACATAGTTCTAAAAACATGCGAGCCCCATAGTTTACCAAAGGCGGGGGGGGGGTTATCTTCTTCTTTAACCGCAGCATCAGCCAATGCCCAATTAAGCCCGTAGGCCTGCAAAATTCCCAATAAAAGACTGGCCAGTCCCAGAATTTCAGGGGCCCTTGACTGGGAGCTCAAATGGTTCATGTTTAAAAGAATTTGTAAACTCACCAATGCAACGAGCGTCGAGATAAAATAGGCGACGGCGTAGGCGACCATTGTGTTTTGCTGAATCCAGTTCAGCATCGGGCCCTTTTTTTTTGTATTGGAATGGACTACAAAAATTAAAATTCCATTTAAAAGATTGGCGATAAAAATATAAATTCCACTGTAATAACAACCAAAACCAAAGCCAGGGATTGAAAGCACGGGGCAGACTCTTAAACCATAAAGAGATAATATTGGGATAAAAAGCAGATTGATTAAAATGAAAATAAAAAGAAATATTCCAAGTCTTCGACTCATCAGAATCCCATTTTCTTCACTCTGAATCTAGATAGCAAGGGGAGAAAATGAGAGGTACTGGTCTTAGGGCTTATTTAAGGTACCAAAACCCTTCTTAAGTCCTGTTAACAATATACAGAGGTCTCCGATGAGACTTTATGATTCGTTTTCCCGCTGCCCTTTGTATGCTTATAATTTCGCTGAGTATTTCCGTTTTAGCGGGGGAATCGGTTTTAGCTTCCCTGGATTTGATTGAACCCTGTTATATACGAGACACGCCGAAATCAGATTCTGATAAAAATATTTTGATAAGCATTGAGCATAAAACATCCGATGTTGAACTCACTGACCATAATTTTTTCTGGCTGAAAGCCAGTTTAAAGGCCGACGAGTTTTGGGCCACCACGTCCTGTCTAAATCGCATTGCTACCATAGAGAAAAGCACATGCCGGTTGTATAAAGAATCGTCCACTAAAACGGCGACGACTTTATACATCGTCAATCAGCGGCATAAATAGATCGAACAAAAGAAAGGTTGGACTAAGATAAAACTTTTAGGTGACTCTGGATTTATTGGGAGTCAATGCTATGGTTTAAATCTTATGAAATCAAAGCAGTTCCTTGCCAATTTAGAAAAATTCTGTCAGCAGGGAAATGCCAGTCTTTGCCCACAACCCAAAAATGAAGAGCGCGTTCCGGCTTCCACACCTGTAGAGGTCTTTAAACCTATTGAACGCCCCCAACTTACGAAAAAATATAGAAGCACAAGGATTTCCGTGGGGGTTCTTCCCACTGCCTTTTTATACAAACAGAGTGGTGTCACTACACCCGCGTATGATTTTGCTAAAAGCTCGCAAAGTAGTTTTATTTTGGGTTTGAACTATGAAATTCAAGACGGAATACAGGAATACAGGCTGCCTTTGAATGGTCTAGTCAGAATTTTTCAATATCCAGACAAAATAATTCGGACATTCCTTTTCATAAAAACGATTTTAACATGCAGCTTCAGTTTCAATCCGCTGGTGATACTTCGATAAAATACAGTCTAGGGCTTAAAAGTACGCAGTCGCCACTGCTAACAGCGAATCCTAATAGTCCCACTCTTTACAGTTACATTATGATTGGCCCAGTGGCGGGAGTTTCTTTAGAGCACCTATTATTTAAGACAAAAACAGGAGTGAATTGGTTTTATTTTTATCCAGTGTCGAAGGGCTCGGGATACAAAAATATATATTCAAGCGATTTTCTACTCAGCGTCTATGCTCGATTTCAGCTAACAGCTTATTTAGATTTTGTATCGACTTTTGGGACTAATTATCAAAACTTTAAAATCAATACCAGTTCGACTGAATTCAACGCTGATACTTTGGAACAAACCTCTATAAATTATATTTTTAACTTCAGTCTATCTACAAAGTTTTAGAAAACCTTATATTCTTGACTCTGAAAGCAGAACAAAGCAGTCTTTCCCCACTTTAAGGAGTTACCCGTGAAAAGATTATTAGGTATATCTAATTTTTTATTTTTTTTATTTTTTCCATTATTCGGTTCTGCGAAAAATTCCCAGCCGATAACTATTCTTTATATTGCTGACAGCCACGCCCAAATTGAAGAGCATGCTGAATTGTTTTGGTCAGAAGATGGAAAAAAAGAAGAAATGGCTAGGGCTGGGGGTTTTGCTCGGTTGGCTTATGTTGTAAAACAAATAAAAGCGAAAAATCCTAATGGCGTATTGTTCTTGGATGCCGGCGATACCATTCAAGGTTCCGGTCCCGCAGTGATGTCTCAAGGCGAGGCGCTTGTGCCCTTGCTAAATAAAATGGAAATCGATTTAGCTATTCCTGGCAACTGGGAAGTCGTATATGGAGTCGAGGCTTTATTGAAGGTACGAGCGAATTTGAAATACCCGATGATTGCTGCGAATATATTTGATGGAAAAACAGGCAAGCGGGTATTTGAACCCTACTTAATTCGTCAAATTAAAGGGATAAAAATTGCGATTATTGGATTTACTGACCCGGACGTGCCGACGCGACAGCCACCGACATATAGTAAAGGTTTTATATACAAAGGTGCAGAGATTATTCAGCCCATAGTAGATGAAATTAGATCTCAAAAAAAAGCTGATGTGGTTATTTTATTAAGTCATATTGGTTTGCCCAAGGCTGTCGATTTATCTTCGACTCTCACTGGCATTGATGTCCATCTTTCCGGTGACACCCATGAACGCATCTACACCCCTGTAGAAAAAAATCATTGGGTAGTCGAGCCGGGCTCGTTTGGCTCATTTTTGGGTCGTTTAGATCTTACGATGAAAAATAAAAAAGTTGTTGATAAAAAATGGGAGCTTATAGAACTCCGAGCTGATCGTTATAAAGAAGATAAAAAAATCAAAGCTCTAGTTGAAAAAACCTTATTGCCCTATAAAGAAATGCTATCCAAAATCGTAGGGCATGCAGATGATAACTTGTTCCGCTATGAAGTGAATCAAACTTCTCTTGATATGGTTTTAGCAGATGCCATTCGCGATGCCGCTCAAGTGGAGATTGGACTCTCAAATGGATTTCGCTTTGCGGCTCCCATTGTGCCGGGACCCATTTACGAAAAAGACTTATGGAGTTTTTATCCTGTAAATAATCGACTGCGAACAGGAAAAGTATCGGGAGCACAGCTAAAAGAATTTTGGGAGAAAGAAATAGAAAATGTGTATTCTGCGGATGCTAAGAAGCTATTTGGAGGTTGGCTACCGCGCCCATCTGGCATGACGATAAAGTTTAAAGTCAATGCTCCAGCAGGCCAAAGGATACAAGAAATCAAAATTGGCGATAAACTTTTAGAGTTAGACCGTCTATACACTATGGCCGCTTGCGAAAGGGACGGGGATCCTGACGATCGTTTGTGTCGAATTCCAAAAGTTAAAGAGCCTAAGAGTATGGATGTGGACGCCCATGAAGCGGTTCGACGGTACCTAAAAAAACATAAAGCTATTAAAGCTCCGAATGAAATTCGAGTGATAGCTGTTGATTTACCTGCTCATGTACGTTCCCAATTCTATCGAAAATAGGTTTATTTCCGAGGCGGTTTAAAGACCGAATTGTTCAAGCCTAACATATAACCGTCTCAGTTTATTACACTTATCCGCATTGAGCATTTTTAACCGCTGGTGGTTTAGAAATAAAAGTACTAAACATATAATCTATTCTTCGTGTATAGTAAGAAGTAATGATACCAAATACCTCGAAAGGCGCTTCCGGATTCACTCTGGTCGAGACACTTATTACTCTGGGATTATCAACTATAGTCGCGTTCGCGGCTTCTTTATTAATTAATGAAGTAACAAAACATGAAATTAACGCGCGAAATATTGAATCTAGTTTAGGATCTAGTTTAGGTTTTATGAATCTGGTCCGAAAAAGTCTCTCTTCCGGGGACGTAAAATGTAAAAAAATTTTAGCAAATACTATTTTTACAGGCCCTCTACCTGCTGATATCCCTTTAAAACTGACCATTGCTGGTATGCCCGTAGAGGCGGGTGTGAGTAATGTTTTTGGAGGCTCTGCTGCCGATCCTAACCGAACACAGGTCAACAGCGTATTATTAAAAAATACTCATTCTACAAGTGTAGCGAACGGTGGCCAAAGCCTTCTGGGGAGTTTAGAAATTAATGTTACTCAGTTTAAAAATAATTCTGGATTTCTTAAGATTTATAAAATCGGGGGGCTTATGATCAACGTAGATTCAGGCTTCGCAATTATGGGATGTTCAGGTCTAGCCGAAAGTAAATTAGAAGAAATTTGTATTAGTATCGGTGCCGTCTGGAATGTGCTAGAGCAAATCTGCAAACCTAAAACCCCAAGTTGTCCGGGAGGGTCTATGGTTATTTTAGATAGCAGCAATACTCCTGCCTGTCTTGATTTTAATGTCTATTTGGCCGGCTTATGTGCACCTGGCGAAGCTTTAAAAACCAACGCTTCTGGAAATGGCATTTTATGTACGCTATAAAATCTTTGTTAAATTCACGTGGATTTTCACTTCTTTCGATACTGATTAGTATAGCAATATTGAGTATATTAAGTTTAGTAATAACTGCCTTTGTGTCCGATTTTTACAAGCAAACAAGTAAAGTTGAAACAAAAATCAAAGCCATCGGTATATCCTCCGAACTACGAGCCGCAATTGAATTAACTTCGACTTGTTCACTGTCTATTAAAAAAGACACCTTCGGTTACCCAGGGTTACAAGGAGATGGTACTATTATTTTAAATACGCCGGATGCCGGTTTGCCATTAAGTTTTAATCTTGATTCTGGGGTTGTTGCCGGTGATTCAACACAATCCAGCACAATAAAAGTCAATAGCCTAAAAATGTATGCGGCCTCGCTGGTTAGTAGTTATAATAATTTAAGACTTTACAGCGGACGGCTTATACTTACAGCCTTTTCAGATACAAATGATGCTAATGCATCTCTACTGCCACCACTTTTAATCGGAATGATCAATTTAACAGTCGATATCGCTACTAATAAGATAGTGGGTTGTTCTGATTCGATTTCTGCCTACAGCCTCTGTGCATCAATGGGCGGAAAATTTGATCCCACCGCTGTACCTATTTGTAATTTTTTGGAATTGTGCCCGAGTGGCCAGACTCTAATATATAATACAACCGGACTCCCAGTTTGTAAAAAAATTGTTGATGATTTGAGTAAAATTTGTCCACCCTCAACTTATTTTAAAACTACTTCGATTGGTGTTGATACAAATGGCGATCCCGTGACTGATGTTTTATGTCAAGGCAGTATGCCACCCATAGAACGTGTTTTTGTTAAACCTATAGTATCCTGTACGGGTGGCCGAAACAGTACTTGCTCAGTTAATTTTAACTACAGAAGTCTTCTGTCAGCAGCAGACCAAGCTAAGCTAGTAAAAAAAATTAAAATTGGCTATTATGCTTTTACAAACAGCGGGTCACCAGGCTGTCGCATTAAATATACTTCAGTTTTTAATACCGAGGCAGCTGCTTCTAATACCTATGGGTATTGTGGGAGTTCCTGCGCACTAACAACCTCTACAATCGATAGTTTAGGAAATGCCTCTATCAGTGCAACCACCGGCGGGTTCGCAAAGAATTGTAAAGCTAATGCCTGCGAGCCTTGTGTATCCGATGTCAGCGTAGAACTTGAGTTTTAACCCACAAATTTTATTGGAGTGTCATGTCCCTCAAAAAAAATTACTATTCTTCAGGCTTCTCTATCGTGTCGGTTCTTATTACCTCAGTGCTTATAGGCATTTCCATCCCAGTAATTACAAACGCCATACTCAGTTTATCAAAACAAACTAAATTAACTTCAGACACAGATACTTTAAATGGTCTAACGAATGAAATTAGAAATATTCTTAGTAATGAAACACTGTGCTCAAATTCTATAAAAAAAATTTCCTTTTCGTACCCTGGTATAGATACTAACACCGGAGTAATACCACAATTTATACTCGATAGCCCGGTTAACCCTGCTGTTAAAGACAATGTATTAGTAAACTTAACTGCACCTTCATTTCCCATTGAATTTAACCTACCTGATGGAAGAACTCTATCCGGCAGTAACTCTCAAAGCGGCTTACCGCTCGAAATAAATAGCCTTAAATTATATGGGGCAGAAATGGTGGCCGAAGATTCCTTAACTCGTTTATACACTGGCAGTGTTTTTATGAGCGCTAAAATTGACAAGCAAAATTCTATGCAACCAACGTATATACAATCAATCAATTTGTCTGTAGATAAATCTACGAACACAATACTTGGTTGCTCTACTGAAAGCTCAGTTGAATCACTCTGCCTATCAATGGGCGGTCTATACAATCCAGCAAATAACCCATCCTGTTCCTTTACTGGAGGCTGCACGAGCGGAAGCATTGCTATCTCAGAAACAGATGGAAGCACTCGTTGTCGTTCACTACGCGAACTTATCGGCAAAGTCTGCCCTCCTGACAATTATGTTTTAACTAACGCTGCTGGTACCAATATAGAATGTAAGACTGGAAAGCGAAATATTTCTTTTCCGACGGCCACTTGCTGGTCCCCGGGTAACACTAGCTGTACGGTAAACGTCAATTTTATGAGTGCACTAAGCGCATTTGATAAAGCCAATAGAAATATTGAGTATATTAAAGTATCCATGCTATCAAGCATTGGTGGCGGCGGTGTATGTGCTAGTGGTGCATTGTCTGGATCTATGTACGATAACAGCACGCCTTACAGAATTTATGGTAATTGGGGTAAAAAACGATTCGAAATTTCTGTTGATGCAAATTTAACTACAGGTGATGTCCTTTTAAGAAGTACAGCCGTTAATTGGGGTAAAACCTCTTCTGGCGGTGCGTCTGTATGCAAAGTTTCGATTGAAATCCAACTTGATGGCCCATAATACCTACCCTCAAAAAAACCTCCTTACGCAAAAGCTAAAACTGGCAAGCTGAGTTCGATGCGACCGCTAAATACGGTCGCGAGCTATGGGGATGCATGGGTTTTGGATTTTTTATCATAAGCACCTCAATGGTAGTTTTCGATTCGGCCGTCCATAAATTCTCTGGCTTTAAACTTAAAGGTGATGCACCAAGGGGCCGCTAAGCCGGTAAACATAATTTAGCCTGCCTTGTAAAGAATGTACCGGTGCTAACCATTTACCCCGAAGCCAAAGAAAAAATTCCAGGAACATCCGCAAACATTATGCAGTCGAGCTCATCAATTTGTGATGTTTCAACCGAGGCTCCCGGCTGTGTTCGCCTGAATTCTTATTTCTTTAATACAACTCCTGCACAAAAAGATAATGAACGAACGCCAGCTTTTATCTAGTTTAGGTTTTATGAATCTGGTCCGAAAAAGTCTCTCTTCCGGGGACGTAAAATGTAAAAAAATTTTAGCAAATACTATTTTTACAGGCCCTCTGACCTGCTCCCAGATGTTGATCCAAATACTAAGAGACATATCTAAAATCAACCGATCTTTGATTATTTGTTAAAGTTTCAGGTGCTGGCGGTCGGTAACCGAGGCTGCTGTGCGGCCTGACCGTGTTGTATTCAACTCGCCAACGTTCAATTAAAATCTGTGCTTCTTTTAAAGTATAAAATATTTCTCCTTTTAATAATTCATCCTGAAGCTTTCCGTTGAATGATTCACAGTAACCATTTTCCCAAGGACTCCCCGGGGCAATATAAAGTGTTTTCACTTCGGTATCAGCAAACCATTTTCTAACAATTTTTGCCACAAATTCAGCCCCATTATCTGATCTGACATAATCAGGAACCCCTCGCTGGATAAACAGTTTCGATAATGCCATTAGCACATCACGCGAATTTAATTTCCTGCCCACGCGGATTGCTAAACACTCACGTGTGTATTCATCAATTATGTTTAACATTCTAATTTTTCTTCCATCATGAGTTTTATCTTCCACGAAATCATAGCTCCATACATGGTTCCTATACTCTGGACGAAGCCTGATGCATGAGCCATCATTTAGCCACAGCCTTGCTTTCTTGGGCTGCTTTGAGGGAACTTTTAATCCTTCTTGCCTCCAAATTCTGTAAATGCGTTTTACGTTTACATAAAAACCTTCTGTCTTTAGCAAAGCCCAGATTCGGCGATAACCGTAGCGGCCATATTTTTTCGCCAATTCAATTACTCTTTGACGAATCAAAATCGAATCCGTCGACTCATCAGTAAATCTATGTCTTTGTGTAGATCGTGGTTGATTTATAGCCCGGCAAGCTCGTCTTTCAGATACACAGTGTTTTTGCTTGAGCATTTCAACGGCTTGACGCTTTCTTACCGGGCTTAAAAGTTTCCCGAAGCTACGTCTCTGAGCATGGCATTATCTAGGGCCTGATCGGCCACCAGGCGCTTAAGTCTTGCGTTTTCTCGCTCTAGATCTTTTAAGCGTTTGGCTTGATCTATCTCAAGGCCGCCGTATTCTTTACGCCAGCGATAAAAACTCTGCGATGATATTTGAAGTTTCTTGCACACATCTTCAATTGAACTGCCTCTGGCTAGTTCTACTTCGGCTAGGCGAAGCTTAGATACAATCTCTTCGGCTGCGATTCTTTTTCCTTTTGGCATAAATGCTCCCTTTCGTTTGCCAGTCTATCTTATTTTCTGGCTTATGTTAAGGGGAGCAGGTCAGTTATTGTAAATGATGAAAGCGAAAAATTCCTCGGAATTTTCACTGTCACAGACGCACTGAACGCGCTCATTGAAATTGTACGTTCTTCGAAACAAGGTACATAGTTATTGGAGGCAGACCCGGTGCCTCCAACTTGTTGAAACTACTTACTTGGTAGCGGTAGTCTGGTGGATCAAGTTTGGATTCACTTGGGATTAAAAAGAATATTCAACTCAGTGGTAATTTTTGAAGACCACTCAATTTGTAGTTAGGTTTTAGACTCTGCTGCCTTCTTTAAGTCACTGGCAAAATCTTCGAAGGACTG
>NCGL01000043.1 GCA_002256935.1 Bdellovibrio sp. 28-41-41 | reverse complement strand
CCGATTTTTCCTAGCCCGTCTTATCACGGATACGACACGACAGACTACAAAGCGATTAATCCTCAGTTTGGGTCGATGTCCGATTTTGCGCGCTTGGTATCTGAGTCTCATCGTCGGGGAATCCGGGTGGTCCTTGATCTGGCGCTCAATCACACGTCGAGCGCTCATCCATGGTTCAAAACACGAGTGAGTGACCTGTATGTATGGCGTCCGCAGAATCCAAATTGGCCAGGCAACGTTTGGCATGGTTTAAACGGACTCTTTTACTATGGATTTTTTGGTCCTACGTTGCCGGATTTAAATTGGAATAATGCAAGTATCCGCAATGAAATGAAATCTGTTTTAAAGTTTTGGATTCAACAGGGAGTTGATGGATTTAGACTAGATGCCATTCGCTATTTGATAGAAGGGCCTCAGGGGCAACCCGATACACGGGAAAATCATGCCGTTCTTGCTGACGCCGTCGCTGAAGTGAGAAGAGCCTATCCTCAAATTTTATTTATTGGTGAAGTGTGGGCCGATTCACCGGTTATCGGTCCGTACGTGAATCAAAGAAACGAAATGGATCTGTGTTTCAACTTTCCGTTTTCAGGTGGTCTGCTAGGATCGCTTATTAATGAACGCGCCAGCGACTTTGAAAATGCACTTTTAAGCAATCAACAATTTGTTTCTTCTCAGCGCTTTTTGTCTCCCTTTATTACGAACCACGATATGACTCGCGTCAGTTCCTTGTTTCAGCAGAACGTAGATAAATTGAAACTCGCCGCGTATTTGATGTTAACCGCATCAGGAACACCTGTACTTTACTACGGCGAAGAAATCGGAATGACCAACGGGCCATCCATTAGCTCCCCAGGCGGAATTTTTACTGGTGGCGCTGGCGGAATTTTTACTGGAGCCACAGGCGGAATTTTTACAGCAAAGCCAAAGATGAATCCACGAAACGACATGAGCAAGCGCACACCCATGCAGTGGACAACAGCCATGAATCACGGGTTCACCGGCGATGGTGCTAAGCCTTGGAATTTATTTTCATCTAATAGTTCCGAACTCACAGTTGAAACGCAAATGAAACAATCGGGTAGTTTACTAATGGCCTATCGTGAATTGATTCAAATAAGAAAGACCAAATTACCTGCAGCCTTGGATAGAGGTCAGTTTATTCAATCCAGAGATCCCTCGGTGTCGATTCAACTTCGATTGGCGGAAGGGCGTTTATTTCTATCCATTGCTAATTTTTCAAGACAGTCTAGGCCCGTGCAGTTCTCGTTTTCAAAGTCGGCAGCAAACTCTGCACGACGAGCGGCTTCTGGCCCAATAAACTATCAAGCTCTTTGGGGGCTGACGCCGTTTGAACTACACGAACAAGGAAATCAAATCCAAGTTCGCATTCCCAGCTTAGCGGCATTTAAAGCTCTATTAATTGAAATTAAGTAGTAAAATAGAAAGGCACACGTCTTTTTAATCGGCCTTTGGTTTCGACAATGGAAACAACACGCAGTCTTTGATGTTATCGCAAACAGATAGGAATTGGATCAAGCGTTCGATCCCGAAACCCCAGCCTGATATAGGTGGCATTCCGTATTCCATCGCTAGTACGTAATCGTCTTCTTTTACCATCGCATCTTGATCGCCTTTAGCTTTGCTCACGGCTTGGGCTTCCAAACGTTTGTTTTGCTCGATAGGATCAACAAGTTCAGAGTACGCATTTACGATTTCCACACCATTGATAACCAATTGGAATCGGTCAGTCAGCTGAGGGTTGTTATCGTTCGCACGGGCCAAGGGAGATAAGTCGATGGGATGAGAAACTAAGAATGTTGGCTTGATCAGCTTAGGACGGCTTACGCGTTTGTATAATAGATCGATTAAATTACCACGACCTAGAACGCTTAAGTTATCTTCATCTAGTTTGATGTTCAGACGTTTGATTTCAGCTAACAAAGTTTCTGCGGTTGGAAATTGATCGATATCTAAATTGATATCACCTTTGATCAATTCACGGAACGTCACTGTTGGCCAGTCCGCCTTTAAATCGATAGAATGTTCACCGATAGTGAATGTTGTGCTGCCGCTGACTTTTTCAACTACGTGGATGAAAAGTTCTTTGATTAATTTCATGTTGTCCGCAAAATTCCAATACGCCGAGTACCCCTCAACCATTGTAAATTCTTGCAAGTGATTTGGTCCAATACCTTCATTGCGGAAGCAACGAGCAACTTCAAACACGTTATTAAAACCACCAACGATCAAACGTTTCAAATACGTCTCAGGTGCAATTCTTAAAAAGAAATCAGCATCAAGGGCATTATGGTGAGTTTTAAACGGACGAGCTAATGCACCAGAGGCTTTGGCTTGCAATACCGGAGTTTCTACTTCGATAAATGTGCGGTCTTCAAGGAAGCGACGAACTTCGCGAACCAAAGTCGTACGCATCAACATACGTTGCTGAGTTTCTGGGTTTACAATTAGATCCAAGTAACGTTGACGGTAACGAGATTCAACATCCGTTAATCCATGCCATTTTTCTGGTAGGGGACGTAAGCATTTACCTAAAAATGTGAAATGTTTTACTTGAAGAGTTTTTTCGTTTTTCTTTGTTGTGAATGTGAAGCCTTTAACACCAACGAAATCACCGACGTCGATGTATGATAGAATATCGTCATATTTTTCTAAGTTGTCGGCTTTCATACAGATTTGATATTTTGCAAAGATGTCTTGGACCGTCGCGAACGTCAGGCGACCGATTTGGCGAATCGCTGTTAGGCGGCCTGCGATGGCAACAGGATCAACACCATCTTCTAGTTTGCCAGCGGCTTGTAGTGTGTGAGTGGTTTCAAAGCGCTCAGGGTAAGCATTGATACCCAAAGCAGCGATTTTATCTAATTTTTCGCGACGAACTATCTCTTGTTCTGAAAGCACAAGGACTCCTTAAAAATGATGAATGTCAGACTAAATTGGTTACTATGCTAAACAGCCTTAAGTCACCGATTTTCTTTAATTCTTTGAGTTGCTGTGATGGCAAAGGGTAGTGCCTAGCGCAGGGCTTCCTTTTCTGGTTTGATTCTAGTCTATTTGTCCCACTGTTACCCATTTAGAAAATGCAGTGGGGATGAGCCGAAACGTCAGGAATTTCTTCCCGAATTGTTAGTGCAATCTAAGTCCATCCCCAATTGGTTACTTTGTTTAAAATGCGAACAGTTCCTTAAGACGCGAACCCAATAGATCCCAATTGGACCTGGAACGTTTTTTCCATACCTAGAACTCGATTAATTAAAATTAGGAGCCTCCTATGAAGATGTATATAAGATTAGCAGTCGCTATTGCGTTTATTTCGAATACGCTGTCGACCTCTCTAGTGCATGCAAAGACGTTCGTTAATGGTCAGCATGTTTATGAATATAATCCAGGGCCCGATGTCAGCACCGAAATGGGCCGTATGCTGGCGGATATCTTTGCTGAACAACCATACTATCGTGCTTTCTCTGACGAATTAATGGAAGACCAAAAATTCAGATATATTTTCGGTCTGATGATGACTCGCTCTTATTTTGAACCGAACTCTGTTAAGATTTTCTTCTGGGGACAAGATGCGACTCACATTGCGGAAGCTTCAAAGCAGCCGGGAACGTCTGGTTTCGGCGGTCGCGTTCAAGATATTGCTAACTTCTTTGGAGTGGATCAAGGCGTAGCGACATCAAATGCATTCTTGTCTACTATTAAAGGGCAGTTTGGAGCGTTCGATCATCCATTTGTAAAAACAAATGCAGATGGAACAAAAACGATTACGACTAACAAATACATCGATAACGAACTTTGGATGCTGGCCAATGACGATGATTCTGAAATCAGAATCCAACGTGAAAAGTATTTTGAGTGGGTTATCATGAACAATCCAGAAAGCTTAGGTATGATTGCGATGTTTGGTGATGCCGCGAAACATGCGTTTGCACAATTCTTAATTGCTCGTGGTGCCGAGGTCCCTACTAAAATGTCGGATGAAGATCTAAAACGTATGGAAGTTCCAGAAACTCGTCTAGTAAATGCGGGTGGTAACGCCGAATTCGCAGTACCAATAGATAAAAATGGTCAAGACATCTACCAAATTCTTGAAAATGAAAAAGCAAAATCAGAAGGCCGAGCGGCGCGACGACTAGATTACAGTAAATCAGATCCTAAAGACATGAAAAAGATGCTAGATCAAATCTATGCTATTCAGTTAGCCAAAGACGCTGGTCAACACGCGATTGATATGATGGTTTTCACTAAAGGCGGAGTTAACGGTTCAGGTATGATGAATGCGGCCCAAGCCGGTGGTTACGATTTATCAAAAGTTAAAATTAATGGTAAAATCACTAACTCTTTAAAAGATTTAAAATTGATTTATTTCAAAGGTAAATCGATTGATACAGACATTGCGTTCGTAGAATCTCCGCATCCTACGGCATTAAGCCAAATGAAACCGGATCAAGCCGCTTTGACTTTGAAAAAAGCATTTGAGCCTTTGTTAGCATTGAAAAAATTAGGTTGGATGATTAAACCAGATCTAGATAATGATGGTAACCCACGCCGTAACCAATGGCATGAAGGCGATGCTTATAAATATGGTCGCGCCGATATTCGTGCCGGATTCTTTGAGTTTGGTGCGCCTACAGATCGTCGCGCGTCATCCGCCGATGCGATTCGTTTAAATCCCCAAGCGATCATCATCGGTTCTCGTAAGAAAGTAGATTTCAATCGTCAAACGTTAGCGAAGATGGAAAAAGCGATGCCATCTGACTTCCCAAATGCAGATGATTTATGGAGTGTACGTCCGCGCAACATGGAACAACGTTATGAATTCGATCGCGGTCCAGGTGAAGAGGTAGCTAAGGCGATCATGACGGCGCTCGAAGGCTCACGAGAACAAATTTTTGCGGTTAAACCAGGTGTCGAAATTAAAAAAGATAACCGTGGCAATGATACAACTTTTGATTTCTACGGAATTAATGCTTACTACTCTAAAACTGTACCTGATTCTGGTTTCTTCGGTATGCACCGTGGAAGTTTCACTGATTCACGTGTGTTAATCATGGCGGACCCACATGGTCTTGATGACTGGAACACAGCGCGTGCCTTAACGGGAGCTCGTGGTCAATACTTGAACGGATTGATGAATGATTTGGGAATCGGCAAAGATTATCTTGTAATTAAAACAGCTCCGGTCGGAATGGATGACGCTACCGCAGACGAGTGGGAACATGTCCGTAAACATACGGAAGACTACCGTGAAGCGGCTCTTAAAGAAGCTTTGAAAAATAAAAACCTAGAATTCGTAATGGCGGATGGCCCGATTGCTCAAAAAGAGATGCAACGTCTGTTGAAAAAATTGAAACGTACGGATTTGACAGTGATCGACATTCAACGTGACGGAATGGTTGCAGACTCTGGTATCGCTGAAGCGGGCGCCGCAGTTAAAGCTCTTGATAAATCATTCAGTAAGGCACGCATTTCTGCGAAAATGAAAGATATCCCACGAGGTCACTTAACTTGGTGGTCACGTAGCTGGGAAGGTACTAGCGGTGATTTAGTTATCAATGCCTCTGGTAAGTCGGCTGGTAAAGTTAAAGCGATCGTAACTCCGGACTGGGTTGTCGAACAAAAAGTTCACATTACAGCTCGTGAGCAAGCGTCGATCGATAAATTACGCAAAGATATGGAAGAAGCTGGATTGAAACTAGGTAGTGAATCATTCTCGACGTTCTTTGAACGTGTGGCTCGTATGAAACGCACTGTGGAAGAAAAAGTCGGTGATATGATTGCTAAAGTTCGCGGAGTAAAACGCGAATCGATGCCGAAACCGACACTGGCTTCGTCGGCAAAGCAAGCCCAAGTTCAGTGCTATAATTTTTATTTGAAACAAGCAAAATAGTTTTTATACAAGAAAGTTCATTTAAATTTTAATAGGTGGAATAGGTGAAATGCATTTTGTTTTTATTAGTTTGTTTGGCGGCAACTGTGCAAGCCCGTGTGATTCAATGTAATGGGGCAAGCGACTTTAGATATTATTATTCAGCGTATGCGGGTGGAGCGAATCCGTGATACGAAATGGAAATTCCAGTGAAAAATGGATTGCCGTCAAAAGTGAACTTTACGTGTCGAGAAACCTTCGATGTGAATCCACGTCCTTAAGTTCTGCTATGAGAATCTCAAGAGCCAGCGTTCTCTGTTCACCAGTACTCATGTTTTTTAAACCAAATTCTTTTTTCTCGACTTCTTGTGATCCAATAATAATTGTGTAGAGGGCATTTTTGTTAGAAGCTTTTTTCATTTTTTTGCCGACGTTGCCACCATAGATTATTTCAACTTTGAACTTTGTTTCAGATCGAAGCCGACTAGCTAATCGCAATGATTCAATTTCTCCAACTTCATCCGCCGGAACAAGTGCGATCAGTTTCAATTCTTCTGTCAAAAGAGATTTATCCGATAACTCTACTAAACGTTCTACGCCAGCCGCCCAACCTACACCTGGAGTTTTAGGACCGCCCATTGTTTCGATAAGTCCATCATAGCGACCACCAGCAAGTACGGTTCCCTGTGCACCCAGTTCTGTAGTCACAAACTCAAAAACTGTATGGGTGTAGTAATCAAGCCCGCGAACTAATTGAGATGATTTCCGGTAAGGAATTTCAAGTATATTAAGTCCGTTGATCAATGAATCAAAATATTTTCTAGAAGCTTCATTCAAAGAACCTTCTAATTTAGGTGCGCCTTCGTTGATTTTCTTATCACCTTCATCTTTAGAATCTAAAATTCGCATTGGGTTTTTTCCCAAACGAACCTTTGAGTCAGCTGATAAATCGTTTTTGAATTTTTCATAGTAAGTGACCAAAGTTTCGCGGTAGGTCGCACGTGATTCTAAATCACCCAAGGTATTGATCAATAGGTTACATTTATTCTCAATGCCGATCGATTTTAATAGTTCATAGCCCAATTGCAAACATTCGATGTCCATTAAGTAGGATTCAATTCCCAAAACCTCCACACCGATTTGATGAAATTGGCGCAAGCGGCCTTTCTGTGGACGTTCGTAACGAAACATGGGGCCGCAGTAGTATAGTTTCAAAGGAATTTTTTGAGCCAACCCTTCTGAAATAAATGCACGCGCGATGCCGGCAGTGCCTTCGGGTCTTAGAGTCAGTGATTCATCTGATCGATCTTTAAATGTATAGGTTTCTTTGCTGACGACGTCCGACGTTTCGCCCAGGGTGCGATGAAAAACTTCCGAATGTTCAAATATAGGTGTTCTGATTTCACCAAATCCAAATCTTTGTGCTTTATCATAAAAAGCACGCTCCATATTTCTAAAATAACTGCTTTCCTGTTCAAACCAATCTTGGGTGCCACGTACTCTTTGCATAGGACCGAGTTTAGTAGATTTATCCCACTATTCAAAATGATTTTTCCTCGACACAGGCGATAACAACAGTCAGGACACAGGCGATAACAATAGGCTAGACACAGTTGATAATAATGAGGTATTTACGGTGATTATGATTAAGAAATCGAACATTTGGTACATCGTCAGTGGCTGCATCTTTGCTTTTGTTCTAGGTAGCCTGTTAGTGTTTTTCATCAAAAAGAACCAGTTCACAGCCGAAGGAGCCGAAGTCGATTGGCGCGTACTGGGTGAAATGGACTATATCACGGGTAAAGCGCCAGATACTTTGAGCAAGTTTAGCGGTGCTCAGGTAAAAATTCCTGGATTTATGGTTCCTTTGGAGGACTCTCAAAAAGAAGTTTCCGAGTTTTTGCTAGTGCCGACTCCGCAGGCATGCATTCACGTTCCAGCACCGCCACCCAATCAGATGGTGTATGTAAAAATGAAGCCAGGTCGAAAAGCTGAAGTTCCCTATGGGCCAATTTGGGTACATGGAAAACTAAACATGGTGACCAAAAAATCTATGTATGGCGATGCCAGTTTTGAACTCGAAGGCGAATTAGTCGAGAATTATAAATAGGGTAGTGAGCCGCTAGGTAAACTAAGCGGCGATTTTAACTTTGTCTGCGGCTTCGGGTTCGTAATCTGAATACGGCGTAACAACGATTTCGTATTCACCATCAGCTTTCTTGAATCCACGAACTTTATGTAGCTTGAGTGGTTCAGAGCGACCTTTAACCTCGGCCGATCCAGCATATTCAGTTAAATAAGAATCACCAATTTTTTCTAGTACGGTATCGCTAACCAGTAAATCAGAGCCGAACGCTTTAGTTGAAGACTCGATACGTGATCCTGTATTTACCGTGTTACCGATAATTGTGTACTCCATGCGCTCGTCGGAACCAATCGTTCCAGAGATCGCAGATCCAGCATGAAGCCCCATACCGATTTGAATTGGTGGCTCTTTGCGGTCCATACGTTTTTCATTTAGGTCAGCTAGGGCTCGACGCATTTCCAAGCACGCTTTCACAGCGTTGTGGGCATCTTTTTTGTTAGCCTTCGGAACACCCCAAACGGCCATGATCGCATCACCAATAAATTTATCGACGATACCGCCATTGGCGTTAATAATTTTCACCATAACAGCGAAATATTCATTCAACATACCAACGACTTCTTCGGGTTTGCGCTTTTCTGAGAACGCCGTGAAACCACGAATATCACTAAAAAATACGATAACGTCCTTTGACTGACCGCCGATACTGACGTCTTTTTTCATTAAATCTTCGGTAACGCTAGATCCATGGAACTTGTTGAACAAGTTTTTAACTTTGTCCCGCTCTTTCAGACCTTCGGTCATGGAGTCAAATGCTGTTGCCAGTTCCTTAACTTCATCTTTGAAAAACGTTTTAACTTGGCCGGATGCATTCACATCGAAGTTACCTTTAGAAACTAAATGAATTAAATTCGTCAAAGTTTCAAGCGGTGACGTTAATGTCATCGAGAACACGAATACGAGGAATAGTGTCACAGACAAGAAGTAGCCAACGATTTTAATAATATTATTTTTAAGTTCTTTTGTAACGACTAGGATTTTCTCTTCTTCTACTTGAGAGAAAACGATGGGACCAAATGTTGTTTTAGCGTACGCCGCGTACATAGCTTTTTGGTTGGCTGACGCTGGTAAGTATTTCATTCCAGACGCCATCGAGCTTTGCAGGGCAAAACGCACGATTTCATTTCCAGAAAAGTTTTGCTTTTTAGTGGCAAGTAATTCGTCACGGTGACCCATCACGATTCCGGTTTTATCTGTTACAAAAAACAAATTTAAACCGGCGTCTGACATAGTCTTTTGAATCAGCGACAAGTCAATATCCGCCACGACGTAGTGAGTGATAGTCTTATTTATTTTTATCAATGGTAGCGCGATTGTGACGATTGGCTCCCAAGTTTCAATTGAACTATTCAAGATAACCATGTTGCCATCTTTGATTTCATTGCGATCAAATGGCGAACGTTTTCTGTATTCAGCAACACGAGTATCGAAAGGCTTTTTATAACTATTACCGATGGCGATTTCGCCCGAACTTTCATATTTGTAAACTTCAATTCCTAACAGGGCGCTATCCAAATTGAAATTGGCTTCAAAATCCTTTTGATAGTTTAACTCCGCTGTGTTGCCTTCTTTCCAGCTTTGAAGCAGGCGACCATTTAACGTAACTTTGTCTTTTAGATTGTTAAACAACTGGTTTAATTCACGGGCTTTGCCCATAGCTAATGCTAGATTGTTGTCTTGTTGAAACTCAACAAGTTTAGCGCTAGTGATTTCTGAAGTCTTCATTGTAACGGGGATGGTGACACCGATTAGGAGGACTACTGTGATAACGATAAGTTTAATTGAAATCGGTATTCTCATAATAATCCTTTAAAATTGATACTCCGCAAATAAACTAAAATAGAATCCGTTAACACTGGTGTCGACGTTAACATTGCTACTGTACTCTGCATTGGCAGAGGACAGATTAAACGCGTTAGTTGTACTTTCGTCTTTATACTTCACTTGATCTTTTCTGTAGGTAAGGCCCAGCAATCCGGTAAATTTTTGGTTGAATTTGTAGCTGCCTAAAACTCCGTATTCATCTGATAACGTTGGTTGAAAACCGGTACCGTTGTTAGGTAGTTTAACTGCCGACATAGAATAGAACCAATTGGAATTAAGCTGAAATCCTAATTTCGGTGTCAGTGAGAACCAATATTCAAAACCAAAATGAGGACCTAACATCGAAATGTTTTGATTGCTTGTGCCTTTGAAGCCAGACAGAGATCTGTTGTTCGAGTTAAAGTAATTTGAAATTTCTGTGATGTCGGCCAGTGTTTGGGGAATTTCTTTATAGAACATTCCAGTTTTAATGCGGAACTCATCAGTTTCGCGAACCGATTTACGCCAAACTGCGTTTAGGTACATTGAATTGTAAATGAACGCCCCTTTTTCTTGATCACCTTTTAAAAATCCGCTGATATCCGCAATGCCAGAAAAACCCCAAGAGGTTCCTTCTTTGAACCATCCCGCACCGATGCGGCCTGTGCCGCCTAGAATGCTGTATTTGGGGTTAAGTCCCTTGTACGAGGATGAATAGTTAATCATGGAAACAAACCAACTCGCGATACCGTACCAACCGTTTATACGGTCAATCGATTTTCTTAAGACATACGTGTACTCGGCACTTGGTGAACGATCGCCATTTTTAACTTTGAATATCAGAGACGACTTATCAGAACTTGGACGTAATTTTCCGGTACTTTGAACAATCACACGGTAACTACCGCCAGGCCATTTCGGATCAATAACAATTTTGTTCCCGACAAACTGTCCGTCTTGAACTACTTTCTGCCATTTTTTACTTGGGGCCAGGTATTTTTGAAGTTCGATAGCGTATGTTTGCGCTAGTGGGTCTTGATTCCATGAAACATCACGGACAAATTGATTTTCAGGTGTCAAAATTGTCGGTTTATCTAGCTTCTTGCCAATGACCGTAATATCGCCAGTCGCTTCAGCTTCGCTATATAGATTTCCGCTATCAAGAGCCGTCATAGACCAGCTATATTTTTTGCCAACGGGTAGGGTAACGACCATTTTAAAGTCGCTGATTGTTTGTTCTAAAATCTCTGTATTAGAATCAGTATCTTTAATTTTCAGTGAGTATTTATCAGCGCCTAGAACTTCTTTCCATTCAAAGGCGACTTCATCAGTCTCTGCGCTATCGGATTTAGCTTCAAAATTATTTTGTGCTGGCTTGGTGACTTCGACTCTGTCGAGTAGAACGGGAAATGTAACTTCCTCACTCCATACGCCGGGAACGTTACGATTATCTAGTGAGCGCAGCTTCATTTTGTAGATACCGGGGGGAATTGGTCCCGTGTACGCATTTGTTTCCGTAAAGAAATCAGTCACTACTTCGGAATTATTTTTCGTGTTTGTAAACTGCACTTGATATCGTTTGGCGCCGGCTACGGGGTCCCATTCAAACGAAATTGTTTTCTTATAGATATCCTTCGCTATGGCTAAGGTGCTAATTAAGAAAAGAGTGAGGACCAATTTGTTTATCATTGACCACTCTGCTTAATGTTTAAGTTTTTAAGTTTTGGAGCAGACATCGTTGTAAAATTAGGTACCTCAAATTGAAATGATTCGCTAGAAGGACCACGGCGGTTGTAATGATCTATCGGAGTCACTTTAACTTGATACGTGCCGGGATTCAGACCCGACATCGTTCCAGAATATGTTAAGTTGCTATTTCTAGACGCTACTTTTTCGATCTTGTTTGTCACTGGGCTGTAAATTTCAACTTCATATGATCGAACAATGGATTGATAATCCCATTGCAAGTTAACAACACCATTTTCAAAATAGTATTTATTCGTATTTTGATTAAGTTTAACGACTTTGTTGTTAATCACCGGAGCTTTAGGTAGAGGCATTTCCAAGACTTCAATATTTTTTGGAGCGGTCTTAGTCATGCTGACACCATTTTTATCTAACGGCTCGATCGTGACCTTATAACTTCCCGGTTGAATTTGATCGTTTACAAATTTCAATTCAGTCAATTCACGCGTTAACACAGGTTTTGAATCTGCGCTCAATACTTCCAATTTCCATTTCACGACATCTTCTTTACGAGTCAATGCATCCCAACTGATTGTCATCGTTGGCTTGTCTAAGTAAAATTGTTTTTCTTGCGTATTGCCCCAAGTTAATGATGGCTGCGGTTTTGGCGGTTCTTTTTTCACCACGCGGAATTTTTGAATTTTAGTGTAGATCGGTCGATCCATGTCTTCATACTTAGTAGCTACTCGCCAGTAGTATTCGCCTTCGCTATTGATGGCCATCGTAAACTCTTGAGCATTGCTGACATTGCGACTGCTAATTACAAAGTTATCAGTCATCGTCGGCGATTTGGAAACGTCTAACATCAAGCTCTTAAATGCATTTGGTTTTTGCCATTTAAGAGATACGTTCAACGGAACGTTGTCGTAAATCATGACTTCGTCATTTTTAGGAGCGGTCACTAATACTGAAAAGCGGCTTTGTACGTTCAGTTTATAGGTCGCAGAATCATAAGTAATTCGCTTGGTGGCTGGGTTTCTTGAAACTAATTTCCAAACGTAGTTGCCTGGAGGTAGGATAGTATTTACGTTTTCCTTTCCAGCAGGAATAAGTTCTTTTTCTTTTAAAGTATCTTTATTGTCGCCAACCATTAAGACAGTTTCGTCTTTCTTAGGCGTACCTTTCCAGCGGAATGAAACCGTAGTATCTGTTTCCGGATCTATATAGTAGATAAGTGTTGTTTTATCAGATTCTTTTTTAATACTCGGAGAGATAATTTTAATCTCGTCCTGAACTTGCATTCCGTTTTTAGTTAAGCTAACGGCCTGCCCAGAGGTTAGGTCTTTTACATTACCTTTTTCATCTCGGATTTGCGATTTACCCTCGATGACGTTAACTTTAACATCGCCTTTTGAGTTTTTATCTTTCGAAATTTGTGCTTTCGCACCACTTAAATCTAATCGTTTGTTTTCTGCAACTAGGACTAAATTTGTGGGTTTGGCATCAGCCGTATTTTTGGCATCGACGAAAACGCTACCTTCTTTTAGATCAAGAGAGATCTCGTCTTTAGATTTTTGAATTACAAAAGTAGAGTTAGGATCAACTTTGATAGATCGGTTGTCTAGGAAGCGAATTTCAATTTCACTGCGTGACGACGTGCGAATGGTATCGCCGTCAAGTAACCAGTCTCCGGTTTCAATTGGCAACCATTGCAAACTAGATGCGAACTTTTTGTGTGCGTCTTCAGATGTTGCGGTGACCTGCGCCAATTGCTCGGAACCCGTGTTAGTTACCGTTTTTACCAATGAGCGTGACCACAAGAATGTTGCTAAGAAGCAACTTCCTGAAAGAAAAAACGCCCAAAATAATCTTCGTAACTGAAACTTCATTATTTAAGTTCCTGAAATGTTAAAATTTTTCTATTTATCCTCTCGGCAAAAAATTAGGGAACATTTAGATCTAGCGACCTCAGTCCAGTGTCTAGTCCACCCAGTCAGCTGACATCTTTTGATTTTACAGACCTTAGTAATAGGGGTAGTCTGGCAAACATGTCCAAGAAGAATTATATAACCCCTGAAGGCGCTGAAAAGTTGAAGGCCGAGTACAACCAGCTTTTTCATGGTGAGCGACCAAAAGTAGTTGAAACAGTGTCTTGGGCAGCTAGCAACGGTGATCGGTCGGAAAACGCGGATTATCAGTATGGGAAAAAACGCCTACGCGAGATCGATCGTCGGTTGAAGTTTTTGATGGATAGATTGGATGGCGTAGAGATCGTTCAAGTCACTGAAATTAAATCAGACAAGATTGTTTTTGGAGCTACGGTTACCTATCAAAATGAAGATGAAGAATCATTCACGTATCAAATCGTGGGTGAGGATGAGTTTGATATTAAGGAAAATAAAATTTCATGGAAATCGCCAATTGCGACAACACTGTTAGGCAAAAAAGTCGGCGACGAAGTTCGCTGGGTAAAGCCAAGCGGCGAAGAAGACTACTTTACGATTGAAAAAATAGAATATAAATAGTCGGGTAAATAATTTATCTAAGTAGGTCTATGGAACGATCTTTAGCGCTTGATCCAAATAACCACTGTAGAACCCGACGATGCTATAGACTACTTGTCCGATGACTAACCAATACAGAATGACAGGGAACACTTTAACTATAGTTTGAATAGTGCTCTCATTCTCACTTTTTATTCTGTCGGCATATCTTTTTAGAAACTCGGGCAATTTACCAGCTTGTGATCCTAAACTAATGGCACTCGTTAAATCTATAGGAAAAATTTTCTCAGATTGAAAGGCCCTTTGAGTTTCAACACCGGATTGGATTTTAGGAATGATTCGCTCGATCGCCTTTTGTAGCTTTGGATTGGCAGAGCACTGACCCGATTGCTTTAGGGCTTCGAAAAAATCAATGCCGGAATCTAGCATAAATCCCAATGTAGCCGCAAACTTCTCAAATGCTATTTTTGAATTTAGTTTTTTAAAAAAGGGCAGTGAGTTCATCACTTCATGCAATGTTCGTGCTTTTTGCAAATCAAAGTAAGACTGAATCCAATAATTATAAATAATAATGAAACCAGCAGTGATTAAGGTCAAGACACCTAAACTATTTCGAAGATAGTGTGCGAGCGTAATTTTCTCGGAAAATAAATCTGTGACTCCTGGAAACATCAAGGCGGCAGCAAAAGTGAAATAAGGCTTCATTAAACTCAGACGAATCTTCTTAATTGATTCGTGGGTGTCGGAATGTTTCTGCGAAAGGTTTTTGAATACATCTACAATGCGTCCCGAATCCTCTGCCGCCTTCACAAGAGGCAGATCATTGACGGGCACACATTGGGCCGCCCGAAAACTTTGATGCAGGGATCGTCCTTTGCGTAGATTCTGGCTCACGCTATGTAAAACTTGGCTATCATGCCCTGACGAGCGCTGTTGTAGAGCTTCTGCCGTCGATGCCACATCAATACCAGCACTGTAGAGTTCGGCAAAATTTTTATAAAATAGGCTTAACTGGGCGAATGACACTAATTTTTAACACCTTTAAAGTTTTCACAAAACCAAAAGTGAAATGTCCGTGAGAGTTCATCTAGGCGATAATATTTATATTCCGTTTCTTTGCAGCGATCAAAATCAGCATATTCGAGTGGGTTGTCGGGGTACTTTTCTGTCGTCAGAATTAAACTGTCCATTCCAACAAGGGCTTCCAAAGTATTTCTCTTTTTCTGCATAACTGTGTAGTGGCTGACGAATTTATTTAACATCACGATATTAGAATCTTTAGTTCCCCAGATGGTTTGTGCCGTGGTTTCATAGCGAATGGCGGCTAAGAACGGCTTCTTGCCGGTTTCAGAATGTATCTGTCGTTGACGTTCGAGCATCTTGCTGCCGGCGTCTTCCCAACCAAAGAATTCATTCGATAAATCATTGCGGGTGTCCCAAGGTTGAGAACTAACTATACGATGTAATTTCGGCATGAATGGATAAATAAACGGAACATAGATAAATACATTCAATAAAATAAAGATGGATAAAATCGACACTAACCATTTTCGACTTTGCGGTAGAACTAACTGTCGACCAAATAATTCAAGTCCGTTGTAGAATATGTAACCAGCCACCATCGTCATAAATAAAGTCGCAGGACCTGACCAATGCGGCTTGTATTCGGCAAAAAATGGCTGCGTATAAAACACGGCAAAACTAGGAAGGAATAGACAGAATAAAAAGCGAAATCGTAAATCTTGAAACTTTTTAATGCAAAAACCGATGGCGCCCAAAATCAGTAAATAGATTGGCGGGGTGTAAAATAAAAACTGAGTTCCAAACCATTGCAACCAGCGTTCGATCGAAAATCCAGCACCCGAATGACGTCCTTGGAACTGATATTTAAACCCTGGCCAATCGTATTCAATGTTCCACAAGAATATCGGCATACAAACAAGGGTAGCGATGAAGACACCGATCCATGGCCATGGTGAGAGCAGCATTTTACGATACGGCGGCGTTGATAATAAAAAGACTCCAAAACCGAACGCGAGCATGGCCATTACAAATTTAGAATTTAATCCAAGGCCCATGGTGATACCTAAGATCAACCATACTGTTTTGACCGACCAGCGCTTATTATCATTGCGAATGCTTTGCCAAAATACCCAAGCCGAGAAAATCCAGAAGAAAAAGAATACGGGTTCCGGTGCGTTCACATAACCACCGAATCCCCAGAAGGGAGTCCACAATAAAAGTTGGCTCACGAAAAATGCGACCTTGCGGTCAAAGATATCTTCCGCCAGTTTCCAGCTGAATACGATAGTCAAAGTGTAGAAAATAAATGAAGTTAGTCGGATACCAACAACAGTGTCGCCAAATAAACTTGTAGCTAGATAGTTCAACCATGAAATCATGCCAGGATGGTCATAGTACGATAACATTAAATCTTTAGACCATGACCAATGATAAGCTTCGTCATCGATCAAGTTAACATTCAGTGCAAAAAATAAGCGAAATAGAAATGTAACGGTAAATATCAAGACATAAGGCATAGACCCCAAACCTACCCCTTCTTTTCAGAGGGGGCAAGGTTAGAAATCAGCTTAGAAATCGGATTAGAAGTCCCCTTCAAATCGCAGTGGGGAATTATCGTAACCTGTCGGTCCCGCGGCCGGACCTGCGGGGCTTATATCTTTAGATGCTGGAGTTAACACTTGTTTCAAACCCTCCGGTACAATAACGATATCAGATGATCCGGGGGCATTAGGATCTGGTTGTGTACCTGGCGCTGTCACGGGCATTTTCGCCGAAGGACCGTTAGCTCCTGGATTAGGCTGAATGGTATCCATAGGGATACCATTTTGCGTTTTAGGGTCAACGGACGGAATAGATGTATCTGGAGTGATTTTTTCGAGCTCTTTATATGGATTGTCTGAGTAATCATTCTCCATAAATTCGGTCGATTTGAAATTCATCGTCAAATAGACCACTAAATTACGACGGTTGTAATCACGGAATGCGCAAATACGTTTCGAATGGTTCGAGCGATAGTCGGGCAGATCCTCACGGAATTTTTTTGCAAATGCGACAGCCAGGTAATCCTCTGCTTTGATATTCAAGCCGGCCTCGATTTGGTCGCTATTGAATGGAGATTTAATCACAGTGTTTTTGCATAAATTGTACAGAGCTCTCCAGCGTGGATTTTTGTAATCGTTAAACGACAAGGCTTGGATACACATACGATTGAATACGCGATTTGCCGAATGATTTTCATCATCCACAGAGTACGCAACGTTGTCCCTGATTCCAAGCATCGGTAGATAGTGAACTGGGTATTTTTGCTCTTCGAAGCCCGTGACCGTTTTTAACGAGTTCCATACACCGGCAAAGAACCGAAGAACTGGATTTCTCTGGTGTAAAGGGTTCACTTGCCAGCCATCATTGTAAGAACGTTTAATAGAATCAAACGAAATTGTAGCTGAGTCTACGTACGGTTTTGTCGCCGATAGTTTTAACTGCTGTAAAATACCAACTAATGAATCGGTGAATAGCATTTCTTGAGCCGCTAAATTCTCTTTGAAAATTCGCGTCGCCATATCTAAATCGGCTTCCACATTCGCGGGGTTGTTGCCAGACATTTGTACCAACTGATCGAACACCATACGGCCAGACGCATAAGAAATTTCTTTGTACATAGCCTCTGTTTCTGAATTTCTGTCCTTCAAGACATCTTTCACGAACATTTGGAAATCATACGTCACATAGGTAACCAAGCGGTTAGCTAGGAAGCCAGATTTTGCTAACATTACTTCAAGTTTGTCGTAAACATCTTCCATCAACGCGATGTTTTTCTCTAGCAATGCTTGCTTAAATGCACGCTCTTCTTCTGGAGTTGGCTTTTTAGAAAAGAAGTCTTTGTTGTCTTTAACAAACTTCAATACTTCATTGTATCGGTAAAATATTTTTCCAATACGAATGCGAGTGTCCGCAATGGATCCAAGCATTGTATGATCATTAGATTGCTTTTCGATTTTCAGCTGTAGATTAGCTAGGTAATTATCGATATTGGCCAATGCACTTTTTATATTGTAAGGGATCCCAATCAAAGACTCATCGATAACGCCCAATGGATCCGCGACGAAGTTCTTAAAGTAGTAACTTAACATATTGGCTTTCCCGGCTTCGAAAACGATCGCTAGCTTTTTCCAAACGATGTTGGGAACGTTGTCAGGCGATGCAAATATAGGAAGTGTACGGTAGTTCAAATTCAACCAGATGGCTGGATTCATATTCGCACCTTTATCTCTAACTTCTTGAGGGATCTCCATGCCTAGCAAGTTAAAGTAAATTTCGTACTCAGAACCGGCATTTTGGAAGAAATTCTCTCCTGTAGGGCCACCGGCTTTCAAGATCACTTCACCGATGCGCAGAACTAAATCTTTTGCGTAGTTTTGCTTCGAAGCGAAGTCTTTATATGTAGAAATATTACGTTTTAACTGATTGAACTCGGATTCAATTTCTTTAATTTTCATATAAAACGTGTTGGCATTACTTAAAACGTTCATTTGGTATTGACCATCTTCACGCAATTTCGGACTGCTGCCGATTTGGATACGGAAAATCCAGTCTGTTACAATTGGCGATAGCTGAGTCAGTACATAAAAACCGTTCAATGGATTATCGAAGTGGTAGCCAGAATTAATTGGGCTATTTTGAGCTTCGTTTTGTTTTGAACGACGTGCACTCAATTCATTTGTCATTTGTTTAAATAACATACGGCTATCGCGCGCGGAACAATACGATTCAGATGTAGTTTCCATAATACATTGAATAGAGGTCATGAATTCTTGCTGATTTAATTTTTGTAAAATCTTGGCGAACTGTTTGTCGCGCATGTAGTTAGCTAGTTTAGAGATCGATACGGCGGCTTGGGTCCCCAGCTGATCTTGTCCCGATGAAACTAGCGCGCCGAGCATGCTTACCGACGAAGCTACAACTTGGCCCATTACATTTGTTTGAGTCAGGCACTCGGTTAAACGTGGAAATGAATCTACTGTTTGATTGAACAGTTGAAAACCACGGCCAACCACGCGTGCACGACGGTCACCGAGGCTACTCATTAACTGTTGTTGCTCATTAGTAGCCAGTGCATTTGGAATCGCATTGTTCTGGTCGTTGCTTAGAGTTTTGATCTGTGCCAGTTTAAATAGACGACCAATGATATGGTTATTTGTAATTGCATTTAATGCTGGGTTTTCCATCGCGGATGTGCGTAAGGCTTTAACTTCTTGTTCTAGATCACGCGCGTAGTTCTGAGCGCCGCCCATAGATTTATCAGTAGTTTCTAATGAACCACGAATTTCACCTAGCGAGCGCTGTAGCGATTCACCTAGGGCTTTACAATTAGGATCGTCACGCAATTGAGTTGTGATTTCGCGCAAACGCTGAGTCTGAGTCAGGGCTTCCTGAGTCCACGAACCTTGGGACGTACACGGGCCAGAGAAATAATAAGGACGACTGCTTGCCGACGCCGCTGGGTCACCCAAAATACCATCAGGTGTTTGGGCCCAGACCATTGTACTAGTGAGAAGGAGTAATAACGTGAACTTCATAGTATCCGGGATATATTCAATCCTTAGACCAACTCAACTGTAATAAATAGGCATTTCGTTACTAAGAAGTGTTTAAAAATGATACACTTTTAGGTAGGTGGATACTTTTAAATCACCTGAATCCCAGGAGAACCATGCGGATCCCAACAATAGTAGCTAAGTATTTCAAGTGGATATTTGTGGCTGCTGTTGTGCTTGCGTCTGCCTGTGCAGAAAAAGAAAAGGTTTCGAAAGCTCATCCAGCCACATTTGTGAATGATAATTTTGGGCTAGATAACGGAATGCCTATTCGCGAAGTTCAGAAGAAAGAGTTTTATTTTAAGAAATGTGAGATGGAGTCGCGGCGGGCGTTTCCTACTCGTGTAGAGTTTTCTTGTAACGAGAATTAAAAATCCCCTTAGGTGCCAGGTCCTAAAAAAACCAAAAAGTCGTTCTCGATAAAAGTTGGTATTTAAAGTGCCAGGCCTATACAGCTCCAGTGTTTTTTAAAACCCATAGGGCGTGTTTTATTCTGATTCGTGGTTTTTATAGGACCTGGCGCCCAAGGTGTTTTTAGGACCTGGCACCCAAGGTAGGGTTGAAGTGGGGAGGCTGCTTGGTTGTCTGGAAATTGCCGGCCGTCTTTTGGCAAAAAAAAGCCGCTTGTTCGGCGGCTTTTTAATTTAAAAATTATCGTTTTTGAATACTGAAAGCGACTTTCTTTAGGCCGTTTGATTTAACGGCGTCGATGATTTCAGTTACCATTTCTAGCGTTACGGCTTTGTCAGCGACTAGAATCGCGTTTGTATCTGGATTCTGAGCAGAGCGTTTTGCCGATTCAGCGCGAAGTTGGTCAAGGTTTACCGCGTTTCCATCGATGAATAGTTCGCCTTCTTTACCTACCGTGATCTTCATCGGCTTTTTGCTCTTATCGAAATCTGTCGAAGATGACTTCGGCAGAGAGATGTCGATCTTTGGTTGCATTACCAAAGGAGCGGCCACCATGAAGATAATAAGTACAACTAGGATGATATCTACCAGAGGAACTACGTTGATCTCTGTTAAGATTTCTCCGTTATTATTTCCACCACCAGCCATGACTTATACTCCTTTTTTAGTTTTTGAGTACAACATGCAAAGATCTTTAGATGCATCGATGTTGTTTAGGATTAAAGACACTTTCTTTTGGAAAAAGTTGAACGCGATAACTGCTGGGATCGCTAAAGCTAAACCGACAGCTGTCGATACAAGGGCGTGGGCGATACCAGACATAACCACTTCGTTACCTTGACCAGGAGAATTTCCAAGATCGTTAAATGCTTTCATGATACCCATAACCGTTCCCAAAAGACCGATGTATGGAGCATTCGAAGCGATTGTGCCTAGGATATATAGGTTACCTTCTAATTTAGGTTTCTCGATGCTTTTGAATGAACTGAAAAGTTCATCTAAACCAGCACTCGAGTTATTTTTGTGGATGTGGTTCAAGCCGTAATTAAGAGCACGACCTTCAACAGCATCTTGGTATTGAGTTAATAGAGCTACTTTTTCAGGAGATTGTGTTTCGATAACGTCTCTGAATTTTTTTTCAAGCTCTTTACTTTTCGCGCCTAATTTACTTAGGGTAAGAAAACGTTCAGCGATGATAGCAAAGCTGGCGATACTTAGAAAGCCCATGAAGTAGAGGATGAAATTAGCACTTGCTTCCGCGATTTTAAACATTGATTCCATTGTGTGTTGCTCCTTTTAATTTTTATTTCTTTAAATTGTTTAATTGATTACATGCTTACATGCTTACATGCTAGCGTCGACTAATTTGAATTCCACTTTTACCAAATGATTGTGTTTTACAATCACGGCACCAGTGCCATCCGTAAACGGTTTGTATTTATATTTAGAAACAGCACGACGAGCCTCTGTTTCAAATACATTTAGTTTATCGCCGCTTAACACTTTCAAGTTCTCTACAGAACCATCTGTTAAAACGTCGATCTCTAATAATACGTGACCTTCAATACCTTGAGCCAATGCGTCCTTAGGGTATTTTGGTTTTACTTTATAATAGGGAACATCTGTCACGTTAGCATTGCTAACTACAGTTGTTTTAGGCGCTTCTTTTGGAACTTCCTTCTGTAAGCCCGCTACTTCAGATGTTGAATCCTGCATCTCTTGTGCAGCGACCGGAGACGGATCATTTTTGATCGGCTCTTCAATATCTGGTTTTACTTCGACTTGTTTAATGTCTTGAACGATTTGTGGTGGTTCTTCAAATTCTTGATAGCCAAAATCCACATAGTTTTCTTTTGGTGCGATAGGTTCGCTCGGTTTGAAGTTGCCATATTTTAAGGCAACAACCGCCAAGATGTGCAAGCCAATGGAAAGGCCCACTGAAATTGTACTATTCTTGTTAGTGTCATAATCGCTCGGCGACACATTTTTACTGTTTTCTGTTTTTGCAACGTTTCCCACTGTCAGACTCCCTCCATAACATTCTCAAAGTACAGTCAGTTTAACCCCACACCCTAACTATACAAATTCCGAACCATCGTGTTCGGTGCCACATTGACTCAAGTCTTTGGCATTGATTTTGTTATCATAATCAAATAGATATCATTCGGGAAAGAAAAAAAGAGAGGGGAATAATGAATTTTTTACGTCCTGGAGCGGTGACTCCAAACACTACACACAGTGAAAAAAATATCTTACTCAGAGCGTCGATAGCGACGGTTTTAAGCTTGAGCTTAAGCCTTCCTGTTAACGCACAAACTACGACAACGACGACTTTGCCAGCACAGCCTGCTACGGCAACGGCACCAGCCGAACGGGAAGTAGAGAAAGTTGAAGTTATCGGTACGCGTATCCGTCGACTAAACGTTGAGGGACCTTCAGCTGTGAAAACATTGAAGAAAGAAGTCCTTGAAAACTCGGGTACAACTACAGTTTCAGACGTATTGCGTGATACCAGTGCGGCTTCTACAGGGGTGACACGCGAAGCTTCGGGTGGTAACGCAGCTGCGGTCAACAACATCGGTTTACGTGGTTTAGGTGCTAATAGAACCCTGATTTTGTTAAATGGCCGTCGTCTACCTAAAGATCCGACGACAGAAGCCGTGGATTTAAATTTAATTCCACAAAGTGCTATCGAACGAGTTGAAATTTTAAAAGACGGTGCTTCGGCTCTTTACGGCTCTGATGCACTAGGCGGAGTTATCAACTTTGTAACTAAAAAGAACTTCACTGGTAACGAACTACAAACATTCTATTCTAAGCCAAATGGAAAAGGCGGCGAGAATTTAGGAGTGTCATTGTTGTCTGGTACAGCAAGCGAACGTTCTGAATTCTTGATCAACCTTAGCTACACACGAAAAGAAAAAGTTTTCGGTAAAGATCGCGATTTAACTAAAGATGGTCTTTCTTCAAATGGTAGTACAGCCGCTTGGAGCGACGGAACAACATTTTCCGTGACTCCAGAATCAGAATGTCCACCGGACTTGTTGCGTACAAGCTCATCGGGCAAACGTTGTTTCTTCCGTTACAACGAAATCGCGACAACTCGTCCAGAAGTAGGTCAGTTCAGTTTATTGACTGATTATACATACAGAACAGACAGCAGCTGGAAGATCTACAATAGAAATATCGTAGTTACTAAAGACATCGCTTGGAGTTATGCTCCGACTCCAGATAATGGATTCAACTTAGCATTCCCAACGGGTATCCCTTCCAATGCATCCGTAAGAAAAATCTCTTATCGCTTCATGGAAGCTGGCGATCGTGAAAACAAAGACACTGAAAGAAACTACAGCGTTTTAGTTGGTACGAAAGGTAACGTAACTGATATCTGGGAAGCTGATGTTTCCGTTGGTGTAAGCCGCGTAGAACGTAAGAACTTAGGTAAAGGTGGTTACATCGATAAGAATATTATCGTGAATTTAATTAAAAACGGCACATTTAATCCACTAGCTCCTAAAGGATCACGTGGTGATATGACGTCGGCGATTGCTGAAACTTCTCAATTGAGCGTTTCTGATTTATCAACAGTGGATGTGGTGTTCACTGGTGAAGTTGGCGAAATGGCTAATGGTCCAATCGGTGCCGCAGTCGGTGTTAGTGCATTCAACGAAAAATTAATACAAACGCCAGATGCTAAACTAGCTCGCGGTGATATCTTAGGATCTTCGGGTTCTGAAGATAGCGGTGCTCGTGATGTATCGTCTGTATTTGGTGAGTTCAGCTTACCAATCACTAGCACAGCAGAAATCGATTTGGCGGCGCGTGCGGATAACTACTCAGATTTTGGATCTTCAATTAATCCAAAAATCTCTGGTAAAGTTAAAGTTGCTGACAGCACACTATTAAGAGCTTCAGTAGGTGCTGGTTTTAAAGCGCCTACGTTGATCGAAATCAACAGTGCTCGATCAGAAGGCTTCCAACAGTTTATCGATAGAGTACGTTGCGCGAATGACCCTGCGAATGGTTGTGCGTCTGAGCAGTATTTTGTAATCAGCGGTGGAAATAAAAACTTAAAAGAAGAAAAAGCCATCACTGGCGGAATCGGTGTTGTATACGAACCGGCTTCGGCGTTCTCTACAAGCTTAGATGTTTGGTACACTAAGATGAACAACGTTGTTGGTATCGATTTCGAAGAACTAACCGTGGCAGAGAAAAAAGGTGTTGATACTACTAAGTACGGCGTAACGGTAGAACGTGATTCAAACGGTGAAATCGCACAAATCACAGCGCCCAACCTGAATCTTCAAGAAGTTGAGTTATCTGGTGTAGATTTAAACATGGACTACCAAATTTCTGATGATTTCTTTGGTCACAAGCTAAACTTCCAGGATGATATTTCGTACACTTTGTTTTACAACAGCGAAGGTTTCCCAGGTGCTGGCAAACGTAACGTAGTGGGCGAGTGGGGATTTCCTCAGTGGAGAAATGGTTTCAGTTTCACTATGAAAAAAGAGGCTCTAACATACATCCTTTCTGGCAGAACAATTCCTGGCCAAAAAGTATCTGATCGTGAAAAAGGTATGAACATCAATGACTACACTGAAATGGATATCGCCGTTTCATGGAAAGTTACTAAAGATGCAACGATCGGTGGCGGTCTAAGAAATATGTTCAATACAAACCCTCCAGCTGACTTCATCAGTGGTTTAGCTGGCGAGACTATCATCAACAGCGGATTGTACGATTTCAATGGTCGTACGGCATTCGTAAGCTACGGACAAAAATTCTAATCTAGTAAATTAAAGTTAAGTTCTCAGAAAAAAGCCAAGGCACAAACCTTGGCTTTTTTTTGCCCTTAGCCCTTCTTCATAATCTTGCGGATTTCTGATAGGGAGCGCTTTGAATCTGGGATGCTGAGGGATTGTCGATAGGACAGTGTGATCCATAGGCTGAAGGCTTTTTCTAGGTCAGGAAGAAAGCCTCGTGATTTTTCGGGAAGGTTAGCTGCGATTCTGGTTTGCCAATCCATCGGACCTTCGGTGTCCTTCTTTTGCAATTCAAATCGGGCGGCCCATTTGTTGATTTCTTCGAAGCATTTCTCGGAAAAGTTTTTTCGTAAGCCCCGTTTTTGAAATAGATTTATCGCTACTGAAATTAGGAATAGGAAAACTAGAACGATGATCAGTCCATTTCCTAGAGATAAATTCAGGCTTTTTAAAATATCTTTTTGTTTATCGAAATCGTACTCAAGTAAGAATGTGCTCCATTGGTAATTCACATTATCGAACCACATCGACAATCTTGAAAACACATCAGTTCCGCTCAGTTTGTTTTTTATTTCCTCTTCTGTCAGCATGTCCGTCACAATTGAGTTGTATATGTTAAATCCAAGCTCAATGCGTTGCGGAGCCACCGCAGTCACCGGGTCAACCATCACCCATCGGTTTTGGGAGTTAACGTACTCGACCCAAGCGTGCGCATCTTTTTGCCTGATCGTCCAAAAGTTACCGACCGGATTGAATTCACCGCCGTGATAGCCAACAATGACTCTCGCCGGTATGCCACTTAGGCGGAATAGCAACGCCATGGCCGAGGCATAGTGCTCGCAATAGCCTTTTCTGTATTTAAATAGAAAATCGTAAAGGGACAGCTGAGGTTGATCGCCTGGATTAAGAGTGTAGGTAAACCGGCTGCTTGCAAAAAAGTCCAAAATAGCTTTGCTGGTCTTTTCTGGAGAATGATCGCTTCCTTTGAGCTGCCCGAGTAGCGTTTGCACTTGTTTTTTTTGTTCATCATTTAGAGGGGGAAGGACCGGCTCTTTCAGATTTCTTTTTAATACCGCCTCTGTTACCTTGCCCCGTGCTGATGCGATGGATGCCCGGATAAATGCTTTTTTCTCTAAAAACGAATCTAATCTGAAATTGTAATTTACGTCGTAATAGATGGTTAATCCTTCAGAGTTCATCTTATCTGTGTTCTTGAGTGAGAATAAGTGGGGTTTGTAGTGAGGTTCTAAAATTAAACGATAGTCAATTTCAGTCGGGGTGTCGGATTGAGTAGCGCCGTCATTGTTGCGCAGGTAAGACCACGTCATCTGACTCGCTTGTTCTAAAGTTAATCCGCTAAAATACAAATCGGACAGGTTGAAGCGTTTATGGAACAGTTCTAGGCGCATGACAACTTCGTTGCTTTGACTCAATTTAGAAATTGAACCCGGCGATACGGTGTCGGAAAAACCGGAAGAACCGTAGCGCGAGTTAGTAGGGATTTCCAAAAGAGTTTTAGTGATGCGAGGTAGAAGGATAAACATGGCGGTTGCCATAGGCACAGCCAGTAGAACTACTTTACCCAAATACTTAAATGCCTCTTTTCGACTGCCTTTAATCCAACTGCTTGGGAATAGATTCATTGTCAGTACGGCATAGATAGGTAGGGATAAAATCAAATACATCAAGTCATAGGAAAATAAAAATTTTGAACTAATTAAGAAAAAGCCAAGCAAGACTAAAAAATCTTTTTCTGAATCATCGCTAAACTCAAGTGCCTTTAATCCTGAAAGAATAATTATAAAACTAGCCGCGGGTTCTTTTCCCATCAGAGTTCTAAAGTCCAAAAGGATCACGGCCAGCGCCAGGAACGATAGCAAACCAGTAATTTTTCGGGATGGGATCGTGAAATCAAAGGCATGGCAAAATAAACGCCAGAGCCAAAATAAAATACCCAGCGAAAAGCACCAGATTGGAACATCCGGAAACAAAAGAAGCGTCGACATGAAGATGGCTATGGCTAAGCCAAAGTAATCTTTAAACAATAAATTGCTCATGCTAAATCCTGAGCGGTAAGCACGCTCAATTTTTCAAACACAGTTTCGAATTTTTTTCTATCATCTAGGAATGTCACTTCG
>NCGL01000126.1 GCA_002256935.1 Bdellovibrio sp. 28-41-41 | reverse complement strand
GTCGCTTTCAATTTTAAAGCCTCATCCCAGTTGCTTACGGAAATAATCAAATGGGGAACACCCGTATCCGCAAAGTAAGCCGATGTTGAGGCAACTTTCTTGAACTCTACAAAATCTAATTCCGATTCAAAGAAAGACGCATCCAGCGTTAGATCGCTAGTTCTGTTCGGAACGGTCATCTGTACGTAAAAAAGATTGTTTTTAAACGTCGATGTGACTTTTCCAGACAAAGTCTGAATAGAAACAGAATCAAGGCTAGCGTATTTCATTTGAATAAATTTATGAGCACAACGAGCGGCATTCCCGCACATTTCCGCGCTGGACCCATCTGAATTAAAAAAATGCCACTTAAATTCAGAGTCTTTTAGTTGTTCCATGAATACAACACCGTCCGCAAAAAATCCTTCATAAGGATCGCAAACTTTTTTAATCAGCTTTAACTGAGTCTCTAAATCTAAAGATGTTTTTTTTGTGAAAAGAAATATATTTTTAGCACCCGAAATTTTTTCGAATTCAATTTTCATCTTAGCGCTCTTTTTCATCCAAAGACGTTGATGGATTGAATTCCGCCCGCTCATCAGCGGGTTGGGCTGGTCGTTTATTTTTATATTTTTTTTCTTTATCTTTTTCGATGTTGCCCGTTGAAATCCAAGGCACTTTCAAGGGGGCTAGCGGTTTGCTTTTAACGCCGCAACCGAATTCAAATATTAAAACTGACAGTAGAACTAAAAATAGTACGAGTGCCTTCATATAAACTACTTAGCATAGTTCAGGGCTGGTTGACATCTTTGAACTTAAAAAAGTTTTCTAATGCTGAAGAGCAAAAGAACAAGTCGTGATAGTAACGTCTATATAGATGCTCGGGGAAAGATTCGCAAATCTGCTCTTCATCGACTGCGGTTCCCCCGTTAATGCGTTTTTCCCAATAGGAAACTTGCGGGTTTTGGGGGTCTTCCTTTTTCCAAGCGGCCAGGGCCAGTAGCGCTTTTTCTTTATTGCCGGCTAAAATCCGCTCTAGGAGCTCGATATAACTGTTTATAGCCATATAGTTTGGAAGCTGAAGGTCCTTAACTCGCGCCTTGAGAAAGGAAATATCTTTCCCGTCGGCGCCAGCCACACCCAAAAAAGCACCAGCCAAAATCACATTCTTATCA
Source organism: Bdellovibrio sp. 28-41-41 (assembly GCA_002256935.1). Classification (GTDB taxonomy): domain Bacteria; phylum Bdellovibrionota; class Bdellovibrionia; order Bdellovibrionales; family Bdellovibrionaceae; genus UBA2316. The sequence goes on along the minus strand of NCGL01000126.1, from coordinate 4,076 downwards.
AACGCATTTTTTATCCGAAACTCTTCTAAAATCTCTTTAGCTCGGCTTAAATTCTTTTTATTGACCTGATTACGAATCACTTCCATCATAATCAGCGTGTTATCTGGTTCAATTTTTTGCGCACGTTCGACCGAGGCAATCCACTTTCCTGGCTCTGTTTTTTTAAAGCTTATGCTCGACTCATATTCTTGCTGAGCTTTATCAAATAGAAATAGGCTGCCGATATCTTTTAAAATCGTTCGAGTTTCCGCTAGAACCATTTTGTTTTTTTCAGTAAGCAATGCCTTGTTAAGCAAACGGATGGCTTGGTCACGGTCTTTTTGTAAAATTAGATTCTGCGCAATTTCAATAATCTCTCGAGATTGCGCGGCGGGATAGTCTTTCTTCATGGCTGGCTTGCCAGCGCCGTTAGCAACGCAAACACTGGCCGATAAAAGAAAAACAAAAAGACGCTTCATCGCTCTGGCATTACGTGAATTAGCACCGAGCGTGGTTTACTGCCGTTCGCTGGTCCAACTACGCCTTCGCGTTCAAAAGTTTCAATGATGCGCGCAGCACGGGGGTAGCCTAAACGGAATCGACGCTGAATGAGAGAAGCGCTGACCTCTTTTAATTCCGCAGCCCAGGCTAGGATTTGATCATACATCTCATCATAGTCTTCATCGCCGCCACCGTACTCATCACCGCCAGCACCGCTTCCGCCGCCGCCCTCAGAGAAGCCGCCTTCCAGCGCTTTGACTGCAATGGGATCAAACTCAGGTTCGGCTTGCATTGACCAGTGAGACGCCAGGCCATTAATTTCTTTCTCACTTAAGTATGGTCCATGATGACGCATCGGTTTTGAAACGCCTGGGGCTAAGAAAAGCATATCACCATTAGGCAGCAAGCGTTCCGCTCCGCCTTCATCAAGAATAATTCTAGAATCCATCTTAGACGCCACTTTTAGACCCACGCGACCTGGAATATTCGTTTTGATCAAACCAGTTACAACTTCTTTACGAGGCGACTGCATCGCTAAAATCAAATGGATGCCGCACGCACGAGCCATTTGGGCCAAGCGAACTACGCCATGCTCAACGTTTTGTTTATCGACGGCCATCAAATCACCGAACTCTTCTACTACGATTACGATATATGGAAGCTGCTGGTAATAATACTGCTCAAGCTTCATTACACCTTGTGATTCATACTCTTGATTTATCTTTTCATGTTCTGCGATTTTGTCAGCCGGCAGATTCGCTACCGTTTCGTTGTAACTCTCAAGGCCTCGGGCCCCGAACTTACTCATAGATTTATAACGTTTTTCCATCTCTCTAATCGCCCATTTCAGCGCGGAAACCGCTTTCTTGGGGTCTGTCACCGGTGGCATGATTAAATGAGGCACCTTCGCAAAGGCCGCCAAATCCACTTGTTTGGGATCTACTAAAATTAATCGCAAAGTTTTTGGCGAGTGACGAAACAATAAACCACTTATAATAGAGGTAATCAGTACCGACTTACCTGAGCCAGTAGTTCCTGCCACCATTAAGTGAGGCATCTTTCTTAAATCCACAATTTTTGCATCACCGTTTACTTGTCTTCCAAGGGCAATAGGAAGCTTTAAATCATCACTCCAAAAAGAATCTTCTGCCAGAAGGTCTTTATAGTACACAGTTTCACGACGGGAATTCGACGTTTCAATCCCCACAACATCACGGCCTGGAATCGGTGCGATTACGCGCAAAGATTCACTCGATAATGCCAGCGCTAGATCATCTTGAAGTTCCGTGATCTTACTGAGCTTGACATCGGCATTCGGCTTAAACTCAAACATCGTTACTAGCGGCCCAGGCTTAGCATCTGTAATCACACCCTCGACATTGAAATGCTTTAATTTATCTGTAAGAATTTCTGCTTTTTTGCGGATTTCTTTCTCATCCAGTTTTACTCGCGTTAATGGTGGGTCGTCTAAAAGGCTCAGTTTGGGCATATCCCAGTTTTCGATCTTTTTGGGAGGTTTGGCCTTCATGATTACTTTTCTCTTAGGCATGCGGTCAGTATCATCTTTAGCGGTGGGTGCCGCATCGATATTAACCTCCGTCTCTTCATCGAAAAAATTCAGTTGCGTTAACTTTGAGATTTCCTCGGCCTTACTGTTCCAGTCTCTTAGGTTATCTGATTCGCCGGAAGCCTCTTTGGCTGCCGCTTTAGCTTCTTTTTCTGATTTCGCCTTTTTCTCTTTAATTTTTGGTGTGATTTCTGGCGCTATAGCTGCAAACCACTTTTTCATCGCGATAAGACTACTGACTAAGAAGCTGGATTGATTCTTCGCGACCACGCCCCACTGTTGAAGGCTTTTTTCCGTATAGAAAAGAACTAAAATAATCAGATTGCTCCAAAGGAAAATTTGCAGTCCCGCAAAATTGAGAAGTTTGTACAAAACGTTTGATACCGAAAGACCGATAATTCCCGATAAAAAGATTTCATGGTTAAACAATCTCGCCAGCGGAAAATAGAACGCGGTTAGTGCCGACACGTTCACGATCAGCAGTGTTAGCCAAACGATGCTAAGACTGCGCAAGCGCACATCTTGGCCGCGAAGAGTGCCGATTCCAAGCCTAAGGAACGCAAGCGGCACAAGCCATGAGCTAATGCCTAGGCCTTGGTAAAATAAATCCGCTAAAAATGAGCCAAGCCAGCCACAGTAATTAGCGGGGCTCAATTTACTACCCATAGAGTTAAATGACGGATCTTTTGGCGAGTAGCTGAATAACGCCAAGGCTATAAACGCCGCGATACCGATAAAAAGGATAGCTTTGATGTCTTTTTGAAATTTCTTAAATAAGGCCTGCATTTATAAATTTTACTTTTTTTTAATAATCTACGGTAGCTTCAAAATCCGCCAACTTGACTTTAGCACTAATAAAGTCCAGAGAATTCTATATGTTAAAGATAAACGAAGTGTTTTACAGCATCCAGGGGGAGTCGAGCTGGGTTGGACATCCCACTGTTTTCGTGCGTACGACAGGATGTAATCTTCGCTGCGCTTACTGTGACACAAAGTACTCATATTATGAGGGCGAGTTTCAAGAACTAGGAACTCTATTAAATGAGATCGCTAAACATAAAACTAAATTTGTTTGCCTGACCGGCGGTGAACCATTGCTGCAAAAAGAAATTTTTCCATTGATGGACACTCTGGTGAGTCAAAATTACCTGGTGTCTTTGGAAACTAGCGGTTCCAAGTCAATTGAAAATGTAAATCCAAAAGTAAAAACAATACTTGATGTAAAAACTCCCGACAGCGGTGCCGCAGATAGCTTTCTTATTTCTAATTTGGAGTTTAGTAATGAGTTGACTGAGTTTAAATTTGTCATTTGTAGTGAAAAAGACTTCGAATGGTCAGAAGAATTTTGCCGTCAACATGATTTATTCAGAAAGTTTACAGTTTTATACAGCCCATCATACGGCGCGGTCTCTGAACGCTGGCTAGCAGAGCGAATTCTGGCGAGATATTCAATAGCTAGAATGCAAATTCAATTACATAAAAAAATTTGGTCCTCAGACGCAAGAGGGGTTTGACCTTAAAAAATTTTTTCTATATATACCTACAACACTCGTTAACACTTAATTACAAATATTGAAAATCGTAGGAGCTCCATGACGCCGAATTTGAACAGTTCAGACAATCTTTTCGTTGCAAACCTTCAACAAGTAAGTTTAGAAAAATTAGTAAAGAGCAAATTAGAAGTTTTGTTCCAGCAGCAAAAAGAAGCGCAAGTAGAACTTAATGGTCTATACAATGTGATCATTGAACAAGTTGAAAAACCTCTTCTTGAACTTGCATTACGTGCATATAACGGAAACCAAGTTAAAACAGCACAGATGCTAGGTATCAACCGTAACACTCTTAAAAAGAAAATCGACAATTACAAAATCAAAGTTAAAAAAGCCGGTCTTCTTTTAACTCCACAGTAAATTTAAAAAACTGTAACTTATAGATAGTTACAGCCATTTAAAAAATAAAAAACGATGCCCCGCAATCACGAGTAAAAGCAGGCATCGTTTTTTTATTTCAAAAACGCTGTTTTTAGGCA
>NCGL01000125.1 GCA_002256935.1 Bdellovibrio sp. 28-41-41 | reverse complement strand
TGATGTACGTATGGATAAGACAGATTAGAGCTGTAAGTAGGGTTGAAATGATACTCATAATTAATCTACCTTTTCACAATATTGTGCTTTGTCTACGATCACGATTTCATTGTAAGCGCGGCGTTCAGCGGGTGATAAAGCACCTTCGAATTTGAACGCCGTTTTATTGTAAACGCCGTTGACGCATTTTTTGTAGTTGTCACAACGAGAGATCTTTCCTTTAGTCGCTTTGATGTTGTCACCAATGCAAGTTCTGAAAGTGAAGTTCTAGTAACGTTGCTGAGCACTGAAGTAATCTTCATGTGAGTAAGCAGCATTGTAAACAGCTGGACGTGTTGCCTGGGCATCACTTAGCTCGCTCTGATTGATAACTTTTCCGAAATAACGATTTTCATAGAATGCTTTTTCTGTATCCGTTAAATCAGCGAACGTCGCACATTTGTTGAAGATCGTTTTGTGAGTTTCAGTTAAGCGCGCGTTGCCTTTTTCAGTTTGGTTACGGATTTCATATTGTTTATCACCGTAAGCTTTTTTAGCAAACGCGTGGATACCACTATCGCCGTCAGCTTTATCGCGCTTTTTATCAAATACATTCTCAATTTTTTCAGATTCGCTTTCGAAACAAACATGGAATTTCATCGGCATACGGCAGTATAATAAGTCGTTGTTGCCTTCGCGTAAGTTCGATGCATAACCTTGAGAGGCGCGGATAGCTGAATCAAATAGAACTTTACGTTGTTCCCATTTTCCTTCTTTAGTATCCATTACAACATCTAACATTTTCTCGTTACCAGCAAAATCCGAAACATTAGATTGATAGCGTTTTTCAAGAGGGTAGTTCGATTTTTCGACTTTACCGTCCTTGCTGTAAACTAGAAGTGATTACGATCGTAGTCTTTCAAATACGCTTCGAATGAAACGCTTTGGTCTTGAACTTCGATTTTTTTGATAGATAGCGGACGGGCACTACTTGAATTGTATTCAAGGATCATGCGCTCTGGGAATGATTGGTCAAATTTATCGCCGCCGATTAAAGCGCGAGTCGTCATATGATTGAAATCTAACTCACCATAAGCACCTGGCATTTTACGTACATTTGGCAATGCAAGGATACCAGAAATAATTTCAGGAACTTGGATCATAGATACGTAGTCACCAAGGCAGCGGTGTTTACCATAACCAAGATGGAAGTATTTATCGTTATGTGGGCTTGCGAAACGATTGATGTCGATTGATTCTGGATTTGGGAAAACGTCTGGGTCAAACATCGCTGCTTGAGTCGCAATGATGATATGGCTTTTGGCTTTCATTTTAACACCAGAAAGTTCAGTATCTTTTTCGATGTAACGGAATACTACTGGGTTGACTGGGTGGAAACGTAATACTTCCCAAACCAAGTTATTGAATTGCTGCTGTTGTTGACGACCCGTTTTAGCTGTCAAAGATAAAGCTTGTGCTTTTTTAGTTAGGTCTTTGTCACCCAAGATTAAATTTAGAACTTGAGAGATAGCAGCTTGAGTCGTTTCTAATCCACCAACCAGTGTACCAATTAAGTTTGTGCGAACACGTGATTTAACACGGCTTATGATTGTAGCTCTATCTAGTTTAGAAAGCTCTTCAGTGTCATTTTTTAATATGTATACTTTGTCTTTAAGCAAGTTCAAAAGATCGTCTTCGCTTAAGCTGGGATCATTGATATCGCCAATCGACATAACCATTCGATCAAGGATCGTTTGTTCTTCGCGAGGCTTTTGAGCTAATGAAGCTATGTTTTTGAATTTGTTATCAACTAGTTTCGTTAATTGAGATTGCATTTCTTGACCAGCTTTAACGGCGGCTTTTGCTTTTGTGTCATCGCCGGTTACGTTATGGAAGAAATCATCTTGAGTAGCGCGTGACCATTCCATTATTTTTTCTGGAGTGATGCCTTCAAAACCGAAATATTTGATAGTAAGGATAGCTGGAACACGGCGAGCGATATGATTAATAAGCTCGATGTTACCTTCTAATTGCTTAGTGTAAGGATTCATTTTTACTAGCTCTAAGTTTTTCATCTCTTGTTCAAAGATAGAGCGAACTAATGGACGTATGCGTGGTTCCATTTCTTTTACGTCGATCAAACCACGTAACCATGTATGTTCGTGATTGATCGCTTTATTGTCATTACCAAGCATAAAGTCGCCAACAGAATCTTTCATGCGCTGGTGATAGTTTCTAACGCTGAAAAGTTCATTGTCAGCTAACGCTTTTTCAACGTCTTTGAATTTAGTAATTACATAAGTAGGCCCATCAACTTCATACGGGGAATTTTCGATTTTTAATTTTCCTAATTCCAAAATTCCGTCGTTATCGTTAGCCATTAATGATTTAAATGTAACTAAACCGTTAGCGCGCATCCAAGTCATGAAATGCAGCAAGTTAATTAGATCTGGTTTTAATAGTTTACCTAATTTCAATTTCGTTTTTTGATCTGGATATTTAGAAGTTAAAACGTCTAGGTCGCCATTTTTTAATGCTTGAAATTCTTCCCAGAATGTCATTCCTGTTTCTGGATTCAATAAATTATAGTCTTTATCCATGTCAGTAAATGCCCGGTCTCGGACTTCGCCTAGTTTTTTATGCGTTTTAGAAAGTTGTTCGCGTTTAGCTGATAATGATGAGCGCATCGCGCGGCTAGAATTGGCCGTGTCGTTTAAATACAGTTTTTTTGTATCTACTGACAATATCTGTGGCACCATCGGTTGGCTTTGTCTCATCGCTGCCATCTCGGCATCGCTTGGGCGACCGCTTTGCGCGTAGCTGAATTGAGGAAGGACCATAGATGTTGTAAGTAACAAGCTCATCAATTTCATAAAATCTCCTTTTAGGGATTTCGATTCAGATGTGTGGATTGCAATCCGAACGGATGCTCCGGGGCTTGTTTAAGTAGAAAAGATTACAAAAGGGTGTCTAAAGTTTAGACGAAGTGACAATCCGGTCAGGACAGTAAGACGTTGATTTCTAGTGATTTAATCAATTTTTGACGTGTCTCAAAACGAGAGGAAATTGCTGGCTGGGATTAAGACACTTGGATTATTTTACAGTTATTTACAAGGCTCTACAAAATACTGTTTGGTTTTAAAAGAGTAATTCAGATCCACTTTTAATCGCTGATCTGGTTTCATCTCTAGAAAGATTTTGTTCTTATAGATATTAGCTTTGATGTTGAATTTATAGCGTAATCTTGTGTCGATCTCATTTTTCAATTCAATTTCTAGTAAATCTAAACTGAGGCGCTCGACTGGTTCTTTTTTAAAGGCCTCTTCATTATAGCAGATCGGTGCATACACGAAATGGTTCTGGCGCTCTAGTTGCCGATCGTACGGGCCAAATCTCCATTGCAAAAGGTACATTTTCTCGTTCTTCAATGTTTTTAGCTTTTGAGAGAATTTATCGAATTCGATTCTAACTTGGTTGTTGATTTGTTCGGCTAAATCTTCGTTCTTTTGCTTTTCTAATTGTCGTGTTGAATCGGTGTTGATTTTTACTTTGCAGGCTTCATGGTTATATCTAGGATAGGAAAATAAATCTAAATGGACACAGGCAAAACTAGTTCCGAATGCAGAATATATTTTCGTATCAATTTTGCGGCGTTCTTTTTCAAATAACTCAGCCAGCTTGCCGTCGGAACTAGAATGTATAATACCGCGGACTTCATTACCCGAAGATAGAATCGGCGAACCCGAGTTTCCTGGAACGACTTGGCAGGGGATGAAGTTTACGATGGGACTTTTATCCGACGTGAAGTACGGATTAACGATAGCGTTTTGAATGGCATCACAATTGGATTTTACGATGACACCACCGCCGTTTTCTAGATTTGGATCTATCTTGTAAATCGTGTATTGTTTTTCATTTTGAAAACCATCTTGCGAGAACGTCAGTGGTTCACGATTTGTGCTAGTCTGAGTTCTTAAAATCGCAAGATCAACATTTGCAGAGTTTGGAACGAGTGGCTCTGATAAAAACTCGATGGTTTTGCATTTTAATACTTCTGATTCATGATTCTTAGATTTCGGAAAAACGAAGTTGATACCGTCGCAGGCTTCGCGTTCTTTGTTCATCTGATCTGGAATGCAGTGTCGATTTGTCGCGATTAAATCACGTGCGACTAGAAAAGCCGTGCAGCGCTTGTTTTTATACTGAAGTTGGTTGATCGCAGGAGGGCAATCTTCGGGATGTTCGCAATAAACCTTAGCTTCAGTCGCTATTGCAACCAATACACAGAATAAAATCTTTAGCTTCATCTAGCACCCGCCACATACTCTTTTATATGTGGCGCCGCCGCGAGAATCACGAGAAATAGAAATTAGAAAGCTTTTTCTAGTCGTAGGCACGGACGCAGGGGCTTCGTATTCATTGGTCTCTTGGTTAGTACTTCGGAAGTATTTTAAAACGCCATCAGTGATGAACCATGTCGTCGTTAATTCTTCTGATTTGTTTTCAGAAGATCCATCATCTTTTTTCTGTGTGTAAACTTGAAAACTACTGGCATTAAAGACCATACCGATAGTGAATTTACCGCCTAATGGAAACTCATTATTGCCTAGACCGACGCCATTAGATTGTAATTGCGCAATCGCAGGGTTTTGATTTTTTTCGCCGCTGGTTTTATTGCTGACAAGGATACGCTTGACCGTATTCACAGTCTGCCCACGCGTATTTGAAATCGTGTATTCGATCAAGTAGCCAACACCATTGTATTTATCTAGATCAGATCGCTGATTAAAAATAACCGCGTCGTTCGGTATTGACGCCGAAAATGAGGGCGCCGTACCTGTAAAGTTCTGGGCCATATCGCTATTGGTAGCTGATGTGATCGTGCTTCCAGCTAACGTCACTTTAGTTGAATTGTTGGTGCACGTGGGCTCTGCTCCTAGCGCCACACCCGGGTCTATGCAACCAAACGCTTGAAATGATAATGACGTCGTTTCTGCAACATCAGACACGATCGGTGTAATCGAAACCGTTTCACCAGGATTGGCTTCGGGCTTGTCAGCAATCAATGTTAGCACTCGTAAGTCAGTTAGCTCTACATACTTTGGTAGTTTTGAATCGGAACATGAACCCAAATAAATAGCGGAAATAGAAAATAAGAATAATTTTTTCATTAGAATTCTCCTTTGATACCGAAGGCCGGTAAAAATGGTAAGCCAGATATAAAATCTTTGCTTGAATAGTTATATGAATACTCGATGGATTCCGTATTTTTTGTGTTGAGAACGTTTTGGATATCTAGATAAAGTGTCCAAATTTCTTCGTCATAAATCCATTTTTTATCAAACCGTAAATCTGCCTGATAGAAGTCTTTGTAACGTTCCGAATAGAAACTGCCACGTTGAGGCAAATACACGTCATTGTCGGAATCAAATGTTCCGCCAACGATGGGTGTATAGGGGTTGCCAGTCACATAGCGAAAACGACCAGAGATCTTCCAGTTGTTTTCGAGCTTCTTGCCAGCGACCAGATTGAAGTTATGAGTTTGATCATATTGATGTTTGTATTTCGCCACGCGATTGCTCCATCGGAAACTTTCGCTCCATGTATAACTCAGCCAAACATCCCAATTGACATCATTCCACTTAAGCTGATTTTCAACGCCGTAAGCGCGGCCGCGGCCGGTGTTATTGTAGTGTTCATCTACAAGAGCGCCATCTCGTTCCACTTGTCCATAAGATTGAACTACAAGCTGATCTAGCCACTTGTCGAAATAACTTGTTTGCCACGTCAAGCCCGAATCAGATGACTCTCTGAAGTCTTTTTCAAAGCCAACGGTCAAATGATCGGCGCGCGGAGCTCTGATATCAGGGTTCCCAAAAACTTTATCTTGTTCGCGTCCTTCAGTGGGTTGATAGTAACGACCACCAGCTGCCTTTAGCAACAACGACGAACTTAAGTTGTATTTTGCCGCTAAACGGGGAGCTAGGTAGGTTTCCCTTGCCGATTGAAACATGTCGACACGAATGCCAGGAATCAGTGTCCAATTTTCTAATTTAAATTCATGACGATTGTAGATTCCGGTAAAGGCTTGGTTAGATCGTGTGTTTTGTTCTTTTATTTCGCCGGATGAAAACGGGTTGCTAACTCCG
>NCGL01000124.1 GCA_002256935.1 Bdellovibrio sp. 28-41-41 | reverse complement strand
AGCTTGGCGTTGAGCCCAGTGGTAAATCGTTTCACCGCGTGGACCATTTATTAAATCACCGACCATTACACGTTTATAGCCATCCAGAAGTTTTGGATCTATTCCACGCACTTCGGCTGTTTTATTCACATGTTTTTGAATCAGGTCTTCGTCTAATTTACTTTTTGAAGTGATAACGACGTAGTGGGAACAATCTTCGATTTGAGACTGACCCCATGATAATGACGTCAGTTGTTTTAGGATATCACGGTTTTGAACCACAATAAATTTCCAAGGTTGCAATCCGTACGATGACGGTGACAAACGCAGAGATTCTTCTAAAATTTCCCAATCCTTGGCGCTGATCTTTTTTGAAGAATCAAACTTTTTAACAGCGTAGCGCCAAGAGAGTTGTTTTAGAACGTAATCGTGGTTCAAGCAAAGCTCCTGTTATTTAGTTTCGAAACTAGAAACTTCGAAAGGACCTTTGATGTACATCGGATCGTTTGAGTTTTTAACGGCTGCGACTCTCCAGTAGTATTTGTGACCGGCTTCTAGACCGCTCAAATCGTAGCTTGGACGTTTCACAAAGTTTTCGTTCACTTTTAACCATTTGAAATTTGGATCTGTAGCTACTTGCAGGTGATAGTTTTCAGCCGTATCAACCGCGTTCCATTTCAAAGTCACTGTTGTGCCTGGAATTTGAGCCATAAATGCCGGTTCGATCAATTCTGTTTTAGCCGGAGGCGTTGATTTAGTTTTGTTCATCTTAGGTTGAGGAAACAATTTATTCGGATCATTTTTAGGTCCGTGAGCAGCGGCTGCGGCTTCGTGAGCTGACTTAGTTGTATGAGCCTCTTGGTTAGCAAAGCTAGTTGAGAATGAAAATAGTGAAGCGGCAACGATGGCGATGGTATAATTGAATTTCATGTTAAATCCCCCGAAAAATAGTAATAATTTCTTATCCCATAAGGAATTTGAAAAATCCAATGGTTTATGGTAGATAAAATGTGGTTTTGTGGATGATTGCTCTGTCGAAAGGCAGGGAGGAAAGTCCGGACTTCATTGAGCAGTGCAAAGGGTAACGCCCTTCCGTCGTAAGGCGAGGAACAGTGGAACAGAGAGAATGTCCAGAGCTTTGATCTAATTGACGGGAACGGGAGTCTTTTAGGGAGCTGCTGGAGTGAAAACAGCTAAACTCTGCACGAAGCAAGATCAAATAGGGGAGCGCTAAGTTCGGTTCTAACGAGCTCCCGGGTAAGATCGCTCGAGGGAAATGGAGACATTTCTCCCAGATAAATAGTCATACATGGAAGTAGGTTTAAGGGACCTATGACCAAGACAGAATCCGGCTTATAGCAAAACCAATTTCCCTTTTTCTCGTTTTTCGGCCGAGTGAAAACCGGCCATCTGACTTCGTTGGACCGCTCCAAAAATCCCTCCAGCGTACATTGAGTACGCCTACGGGCTTTTTGAAACGTTCCGCCTCGCATATGTCCGATTTTGACTCGAACTCTCCCTACAATTTTTATAGCTATTGCCCCTTGGGCAATTCGCCTAACTTCTCAAAACGCTTCGCGTTTTTTCGCGTCAAAGGGGATCCCTTTATTTGCATTTGCTACGTTGCATCCACCAGCCACTTTCTTTCCAGGCTTTGGCGACGGTGGAACGTTCTTTTTGTAGGCACCAGACAAGAGCCATGCGTTCATCGGCGTTAAGTTCTGGTGGCAGTGGATTTTCTGGATCATCAGATTCCGGCATTTCGCGAGTGATCGCGATTTTGAATGCGACCGTTGAGGGTGAAAAATCGTTATGAATAATGCCGCGGCTTTTGCCGTTGTGACACGATATACAGTTCATCGCTTTGGATATTTTTTCCCAGCTGATCACAGCATTGATGTCGGGTACAAGGTCGACGCGGTAATGGCCACCAGCGCGCGATGAACTTGAGATAGCTTTTCTTTCAGAAGCACACTGTTCAATGAATTCTTTTTTGCGTGTTTCTGAATCGGCCGGTGCCCAACCCCATGGTTGGCTATCAAGATCTTGTCCGAAGCGAATTTCGCGGCCGTCTTTTTCAGTCGAGCCCCAAGAAATTCCGGGGCGATTCATGATTTCGTTTACTTTATCTGTGATTTCTTTTTGCTCTTTATCCATTGGTTTTTCATCGCCGGTGAAAAGATTCGTTTTGATTGAATTTGTAAATCGATAGCCTACGGGACTGATGGCGCGGAAGGGACTTGCGTGACAGCCAATGCAGGCGCGGGTGCCTGATGTGTTCGAGTTTTTTGTGTCCCAAAGATAGGTGTCTTCTTGAAGATAGTCTTTTCTAAGAATTCTAAGCTGTGCAATTGGAGGATTTTTAGTTTTATCCACGGTGATCATAGTTAATATATCAAAACCTTGAGTCATGTTGCCGTTAAATGGGTGAACAATCGGATCAAAGGCCGACGCATACGGATCCGTATCTTTAGCTATGCTCAGTTGCAGAACAGTGTCGCGTTTTTCAGAAGGAAATACCATGAGGAATAAATTGTTCGAGTTATCAAAGCCGCCTAGCTCGCGCGTTTTATAAGATGTTGTTAACCAGTTTTTTTCTTTGGCAAGTTCATGAAAGTTAGCTGGGATTTTTACATAGCCTTTGGACACTTCGCCAACAACATTCGTTACAGTTAGTTCTTTGGGAAGAAAACTTTCTGACTGAAGTTCCATCGATTTGTTGTAAAGAGCATCCATATCATAAGTTGAAATTGGATTTGGTTTGTAGTGCGCGTAGTATTTCAAATCATTCATGCAACTGGGGACTTTGTCGCTGAAACACTCTTTCAAATCATTTTGTACTTCGGTGTAAGCATCAAGTGATCCAGCAGTAACCAATTTCTGAATTGCAGCGGTACGCCAATCGGTAATGGATTTTCCACTTTTATCAGTTGGACACGCGATGGTTGGATCTGCAAAAGCAGACCAAGACGCAGTAATAACAATCGAAATTAAAAACAATGCTGTTTTTCTCATAAGCCCGACAGACTACTCGGTTTTTTAGAAAATGCTTATGTCACTAATTTTGACAGGTAATTGGGTGACATTCCGTTTGAAATTGGACAGAATTTTTTTGAGTAAAATCTGTGACATTTTGCCCAGCTGTTTGAGAGTGGCAAAATGACCCTAAGTATGCGGTATGATGTTTGCTTTTGGAGATTGCTTAGTACAATTTTTTTAGAAAAAATGAACCAAAAATGGGGGAATTATGTTCAACAATAAATCTATTTCATCGAAACTAACATTAGTATCGACTGTCGCTATCATGACAGTATCGTTGCTAAATGTGCAAACTGCGTATGGCTATGTAGTGCCAGGCGGTGACTCAAACAAAGTAACAGCCGTAGTGCCACGTCCGGGGAATCCACAACCCATCAGACCGACACCAGAACCGCGACCGATCCCGCGCCCGTCGCCAACTCCTGTTCCATCGCCAAGACCGCAACCAGATCCACGTCCGTATCCAAGACCGACTCCGCGTCCGTACCCAGTTCCTTATCCAACTCCGGGATATCCTTATCCGTATCCATATCCTGGTTACCCACCACCAGTGAATTACACTCAGTACAAAACATCGTACATAAATCGTTGGGTCTACAGCGAGAATTTCTACGTAGATAGTTTATTAGGCTACGGTTATTCTGGTTACCGTTTGAAAACTATCCGCGTGGATGTTTCCGGTGATTCAGCAGCAACAGTGAGCTTACTAATCAACGGTCAATTGATCGATATGAAATACACATCAGGTTCTGATGTTTACTTGTACCCTAATTCATACGGTTACTATGACACATCATCATTACGCATCAGCGTAAACGGTGCCGCGTACATCTATAACATCGTGTTCGAATTAGAAAGACGTTACTAAGTCTGTAAGAAAATATTAAAAGTATTTCGGAAAGCCGCATGCGAACCATGCGGCTTTTTAACTACTCGCACTCGCATAATACCGCAGACAATAATTCCAAAACTTATTCGACAGATACAAGAACAGCGGTCCGATCACTAAGCTCCAGCCAATCAGCAAGGCATTCGGTGGTTCCAGCAGCATGCGTGCGGGAACGCTGGCTACAAAGGCCATTGGGAATACCGTTAGCAGAATCAACTTCATAAATGGAAAATAAATCGAATCTGGGCGCATGCCCAGTTTGTAGCAGTTGTACCATAGGAACTGGACTGATTCTGATTTTACGAAGATTAAATTCAAGCACGTAAAGAAGAATCGTGATGTGTACACTATGATAAAACTTGAAGGTAACACTAGTATAAACCAGAACAGGCGGTACCAGTTGAAATCTTCGATGACTGTTAGTGAATAGATTAGAAAACCAACTGCGATGATTAAATTGCCAAAGCTCGCTGTGGCTACCTTTTGAAAACTGACCAGGAACTGCGATGAAACCGGTTTTGCTAGAATGAAATCCAGTTCGCCTTTTCTAACCTTGTCTGCAAATCGGTCGGCGTTATCTTGTACAAAAATCATATACAGGGAATCCACCACGAACAGCACCCCTAGGAACACGCGCATTTGGTATCTGTCCCAATCGCCGATGTGGGGGGTGTAATTAAACAGTACTTCAAATGACAGTACCTGCATCATGTACCAAATTATGTCTGTTACTACACGTAGCGAGAAATTTACGCGAAATTCTAAATCAGCTATGAAGCTTGTCTTTAGCAATATTGAAAAAAGTCGGAAGTACTTTCTAAGCACCTGTGCCACTGTAGCTCCCTAAACCTTTTCTCCACACTAGGTATGAAATAGTTAGTACCACGATCAGACCGATCGTCGTGTTGGTAAATCCTTGCATCACCATGTCTGTATCTACACGTCCTGTGATGTAGCCCACGGGAATATAGACACCTGATGAAAATGGTAATTTCAGAAACAAGTTTTTCCAGAATTCTGGCAGCAAATCCAGTGGGAACAATTCGCCCGACATAATATAAATCGTAAAGTTTTTCACCAACGTGAATGAACGCACGCGATTTAAGAAAAACGCAAAACACGCCGTTAGAAAGCTCATCGCATGGATAAAAATCAAATAGTAAAATACCAATAGAGTTACCAGAGGAAAGCGACTTAAATCCGTAGGCAATTTGAAATACAAAGCCACGCACAGCGGAACCAATATGGAGCAGAAATATACTACCAGTTTGTAGCCGAGCAACTGACTTAAACGTCATCGGTCTTAAGATAATCGCATTGATACTGCCGGTTTCTATTTCTTCCATCATCAAGTGTTCATACATCCAGCTGATGGCAACTCTACCGATGAACGATGACCATATGACATAGGCTAAATAACTTTCTTTCGAAAAACCATTCAGCGTGTCGCTTTTAACGGCGGAAAATAGTGCCAGCCATAGGAATATCTCGATCATTCCCGTAATCGCCGGTTGCACGGCCGCATCGATAAAGAAATTGAATCGGTATTCCAAATTTGTTTGGATACCCAGTTTGGCAAAAGCTAGATTTCTTTTGATGAACTGTCTCATTATTCCCTTTTCAAAAATTCGCGGATGGTTTCTTCGAAATCAATTTCTTCAGTGTAAATATCTTGGATCGCCTCTTTTTGCGAAATACGCGTGATGGTGTCGGCGATTCTAGAGGGTTCGACTTCTAGGTCCAGGGCTTTGGCGCCGGCGATTAAATTAATGTCCTCAGAAATGTGAACATTTTCTTTTACCGGCGATTCAAAAATAACTTTCAGGCGTTTCTTTTGAACTGATTTCTGTGTGAACTTATCAATCGAACCATCGTAAAAAATTTTGCCCTTACTGATAATTACCAATCGATCAGCTAGCTTTGAAATATCATCCATATAATGACTGGTCAGAATGATCGTCGGTTTTTTTTCTTTTACATAGTCTGATAAAAAATTTCGGATCGAAGTTTGGGCCACGATATCTAGGCCAATCGTGGGCTCGTCCAGAAATAAAATCTTTGGATCATGCAGCAGCGATCCGATGATTTCCATTTTCATGCGCTCGCCAAGACTGAGCCTGCGTAATTGAGTTTCTAGAACGTGCGTACAGTTTAGAATGTCGGCCAGTTCTTTAACTTTCTTTTGAGTTTTATTTACATCTAGATCGTAGATATTCATCAATAACTGGTAGCTATCCACTGGCGCAATATCCCACCACAATTGATTTTTCTGACCTAGCAATACAGATATATCACGTAAGAATTCATTCTTACGTTCAAACGGATTATACCCAAGCACCTTAACATCGCCACTCGTCGCAGGAATCAAGCCCGACAGAGTTTTTATTAACGTCGTTTTGCCTGCGCCATTAGATCCAACCAAACCAATGACTTGTCCTGCAGGAATAGTCAGATTGATGTCTGATAACGCTGCTTTTTCAATATGGCGACGATTCCACAAACCTTGAATCGAAGACATTAATCCCACCGATTTTTGGTACGAATAATAAACTCGGTTTAAATTTTTGACTTCAATTGCGTTACTCATGGATATCCTTTACGAGATAAACCATCTCAAGATTTTTAACTTTCGGCCGACCGAAACGATCCTCTGTGGGAAACGGAATTAATTTATTAGTGACGTGAAATCCGCGTCGAACATAGTATTCGATCAATTCTGTGCGCAAAGTAATTACGGTCATTTTTATTGTCCTTAGCTTCCATCCTAAAGCTAGTTTTTCAACATGCTTCAAGAATTCTTTTCCAAGACCGCGATTCTGCGCTGTCGGTTTGATAGTGAACATACCAAAATACAATTCACTGGCCTCAGGATCACGAACTAATTCACAGCTGCCAACAATAGTACCGGTATCTTGCGCCGTTAAAATGTAGGTATTTTTACCTTCTATTTTTTGCTTGATTTCATTCGCGTCGGTCCGTTGCCCGTCTAGCAGATGAGCTTCCGTTGTCCAGCCGGCTTTGGATGAGTCGCCTCGATAGGCTGAATTCACTAGATCAGCTATCGTTTGCGCGTCCGATGTCTGAGCAAAGGAAAACGTCAGACTCATAATAGTTTCCGCTTTTGCGCCAAGATATAAAGTTCACGACCTTGGCGGCGTGGATTTGATTTTCTAAAGCGAGTCCAAATCAATGTTTGGAAACGCTTTTTCAATAGCTCGCGATATTCCCACTCGGTGCCACCAAACGGAGGACCGCTCCGTTTCTGCATGCAAAATAATGTTGCCATCAATTGCCCTTGTTCATGTAGACAACGTGACCAAACTTGGATCAATTGGGCGCGCTGAACTGGATTGATCGCGCAGAAAAAGGTGTATTCGTAAACTAAATCAAATGCGTTGTTAAAACTATCTGGTAACTTGAACACGTCAGCCTGAAGCCACGTGATGTTAGGCATATGGCCGTAGAGTTTTTTAGATCTTTCGATGGCATGTTCCGAAAAATCCACCGCTGTGACCATGTGGCCGCTTTGTGCAAAGAACGCAGCATCGTGGCTATCACCGCAGCCTAAAACCAAAATTCTAGATTTTGGTAGTTTCATCCGTGGCAGCATATCTTTCAAAGTGACTGCTGGGATGTCCATATTCCATGCGGGTTCTACTTCGCCCGTATAGACATTGTTCCACCAGTCGGCGCCTTGAACTTGAGCTTCATCTTGCCACAACGGCTTGAGTTCCACGCGCTTATCATTAAAGACAACGGACTCATCATCGAATTCATCTAGGCTATCAAAAAACTCGCCCAGTGCTTTTTTTGTAAAGCTAAATGGGATACCTTGTTTTGTTTC
>NCGL01000123.1 GCA_002256935.1 Bdellovibrio sp. 28-41-41 | reverse complement strand
GATTTAATTTCTGATGGAGGTAGTTTTTCCATATGCTTTCTCCTAATATGTCTTCCCTAAATTAATTTTTAAACGCGTTAAAGACAACTGGAAATTTACATCGCCTTTAATCAATTTCAAAAAGATTTTGAAACTCCCATACGGAGTCTATATGTTGGACTATGGAGGCTGGAAATGAAGCAATACCTAGACCTTTTAAGTCATGTGCTAGAACACGGGGAAAAGAAGTCAGATCGCACGGGAACGGGCACATTAAGTGTGTTCGGTCATCAAACGCGCTACAACCTGGAAGATGGATTTCCTCTGGTCACTACCAAAAAACTGCACACACGTTCTATATTTCATGAGCTTCTATGGTTCGTTAAGGGTGATACGAACATCAAGTACCTTCGCGACAACAAAGTAAGCATTTGGGACGAGTGGGCTGATGAGAACGGCGATCTTGGGCCGGTGTATGGCGAACAATGGCGCAGATGGAAGACAGCCGATGGCCAAACGATCGATCAGCTTCAGCAAGTTATTGAGTCGATCAAAAAAGATCCCAATTCACGACGTCATTTAGTGATCGCGTTCAACCCGGGCGAAGTCAGCAAGATGGCGCTTCCACCGTGTCACGCCTTCTTCCAATTCTATGTAGGTAACGGCAAGCTATCTTGCCAGTTATATCAACGTAGTGCCGATATATTTTTAGGTGTGCCATTTAATATCGCTAGCTACGCCTTGCTAGTTCATATGGTAGCGCAAGTGTGCGGTCTCGGTGTTGGTGAATTTGTTCATACTTTGGGTGATGCGCATTTATATTTGAATCACGTTGAGCAAGCGAAACTGCAACTGACACGCGCTCCGATGCCACTTCCGAAATTAATTTTAAATCCTAACGTCAAAAACATAGATGATTTCACATACGAAGACATTCAAGTTGTCGGTTATGAATCACATCCAACAATTAAGGCTGAAATTAGCGTATGATTTTATCTCTTGTCGCCGCGATGGCAAAAAATCGCACCATTGGGAATAACAACAAACTAATCTGGCATCTGCCGGAAGATTTAGAGTTTTTCAAAACAACTACGAAAAACAAAGTTATGATTATGGGTCGAAAAACATTCGACTCGCTTCCAAAAGTTTTACCTAATCGGTTTCATATTGTTATTTCGCGATCGGCTCCAGCTCCAGCTCAAGAGCGAGTTCAATTTGTGACTAGCGTAGATGAGGCCATCACTAAAGCTCAGCAGCTGATCAAATCCGGCTGGCCCGATGAAGTCTGCGTAATTGGCGGAGCAGAAATCTACAAATTATTTGTTCCTCTAGCAAACAAGATTATCCTGACTGAAATAAATAAAGACTACGAAGGCGATACTCATTTTCCGGAATTTGATAAATCTAAATTCCGCGAAGAAGTTCTAAAACGTTCATTCGATGGCAAAATAGGAATGGATTTCAAAGTCTATCATCGCGAATAGACATCAAAAAAAGAGTCTCAGTCTGATACGCTCAAAGTAACAAGAGACTACAAAAATCGACAAAAAAACAGTAAATATTTTCCCGTAAACAGACGACTAGTAGACTATGAGTAAGCGGACTCTTTGTTACCTATATCGGAGTTTTTTAATTGCCTCGATAGTGTTTAATTTATTGGGATGCGTGCTTCATTCGAACTCTAAATGCATAAGAGATTGTGATACCAATAATGCTTTGAGTTTTGATAAAGTTTCCTATGTCTATGAAGTGAACCAGGATGCTGTCGAAATCACTCCTCTGTGGAAGCTGGATAGTCCGATTGAGTCTTGTACGCTCACACCCTCTTTGCCTGAAGGCCTATCTCTATCAGCGAATTGTCATGTGACCGGTATTGCCTCAGCGCACTCTCCGTTAAAGTCCTATATAGTGGTGGCCCAAGCGGGGAGATTTACTATTTCTGGCGTCTTAAATTTAGGGGTTACCTTGGGTGGGCGACTTTGGGATGTAAATGATAATTTTAATTTTATCTTGGGTGATGTTGTAAATGTGAAGCTTTCTAAAAGTTTAAGTCCGCCAACACAGTGTAAGATCGCTCCCAGGCTTCCCCTGGGTATGATCCTCAGCCCATCGTGTGAATTAACCGGCGTGGCCTTGGCCGCTTTGAACCTGACAACTTTTACGGTGTATAGTACTGTGAATAATTTAAACTACGAGGAAAAATATAAACTTTCAGTGATAGGCAATGAAGATCCCGATTTGATTTTACAATTAGATCCACGCCGCTTTGATGGCAATGGACCAGCACCCAGCACTTGCACTGCCAATATAGATTCTATATATAAAGATCTTTCGATCCGACAGCGGACGGGACGTCTGCTTGCCACTGAAACAAACTGTATTTTGGGGCTAGGAAGTGGAACTAAAAATGATCCCTACCGCATCGATGGCACGATAGCTTCTAAATTTCTTACAATACCCAATTCCATGGATTTAGGTTTTGTGAATTCCAGTGGTACCATCATCAGCTATTACAAAAATAACAGTGACACTTCGTCTGTATGGATTTTTAATGAGGACACCCGTAATAGTGGAAGAATTTGGTCATTATATAACGGCACCGGAAATTTTACCTTTGAAAGACGCTTATCTAGTACGGGGTTAAATTTGAATACTGGACTTTTTAATTCAAATTTAAAAATATGGAATCAGTTAGCCATAGTGTTTGATCGTATTGGTAATAAAACCAAAGTTTATGTGAATGGTTTCTTAAAAATGGATATACCCGGAGTTCACCTTGAAGACGGATTTGCCCTGGCCGGTGATTTAAAACTTCAATACTCTAAAGTAGATTTCGGAGCTATTACTGCCTATTCCCGAATCTTAAATGATGACGAAATTTTAAAATCCTGCCAAAGTTTTCAAGGTGTTTACGGAGATTTAAACTGTGATTCAGAGCCGCGCGCTTTGCGCTTACACGATAATGCTACGACTATGTCCTACAGCGTGACCTCAGTTTGTAAAACCATTCCTTGGACGATGATTAACTCGGCAGGACAGGCGGCTAGCCGTACGAGTAGTACGGTCTTTGATCTAGCGACAACCGGAGGACAGTTCTATAACGACTCGGCCTGCAGTGAAAGTTCACAAATGATCCAGGTGGCCGCAGGGCAAAGCACGGGAAATATTTATTACAAATCCACCAGCAAGGGAGTTTTTAGTTTGAGTGTAACACCCCGACTAGCGGCTTGGTCTTCAACCACGTCTACAATGACGGTATTGGGTTATCCGGTGGCAATGACTGTCAGTACCTATAATGAGTGTTTTGGCGCTGAGCTTTGGTTTAAAGTGTTTGTCACCGATGCTGAGGGTGTGCAGACGGTTTTTTTCGAGCCCATTACTTTGAGTATTACCGATGGCGTATTGACTAAAAACTTGAACTTGAAATCTTATCTGCCGGGAAACCAAAAATTTGAAAATTCCGATTTTGGTTATGGTCAATACGATAAAATATTTCCAAATTTTAATACTACTTATAGTGTCACAATTCCTTCGAGCGGCATCCCGGGGAATACGTCTTTTATTTCTGTTTCCCCGCCAGAGTGTGGGGGTTGGTAGGAACCATGACAAAGCCATTTTTAAAATCGCAATTATTTTTTAAAATTACTTTGGTGGGCCTAGCCTTTTCACTGATGTCCTGTATGGTTTCCCCGTCACCCAAAGGCATTACCATTTCATCGTTTGATTACGGTAATGATTTTCACACTCTGTATATTTCAAAAACCACAAGTTTAAATCCGTTAAGTACTCCACCGACCATGGATTCCTGCACGATCGATCCTGTTTTGCCCGCAGGGCTTGTGCTGAACTCGAATTGCAGTATTAGCGGCAGTCCCACCGAACTTGCGGATCTAAAGGACTATCTGGTCACCCTAGTTTCAGGGTCGCAAACTTTTCTGTCGACGGTGTGGATTGAAATTCGTAATAGCACCCCTTTTGTGGATTTTTCGTATGCCCAAAATCTTTATAGTTTTGCTGGTCCAGGTTTTATAGCCCCTATTCAGGCCCAATTTTCAGGCGGTTTACCTGATGCTTGTTATACAGTGCCGATTTTACCACCGACTCTAAAGATTCAAAAAAACTGTAGTGTCACGGGATTTGTTTTACAACCACTAGTCACCACTACCTATACTGTGCATGCGGTTTCTATGGATCAAAATGTTACCAGCACTTTAACTCTTGGCGTAGTTAACTCTCAAGTTTTAACGTCTTTAGAATATTATTTTGATGCGCGAG
The DNA here is from genome assembly GCA_002256935.1 of Bdellovibrio sp. 28-41-41. Classification (GTDB taxonomy): domain Bacteria; phylum Bdellovibrionota; class Bdellovibrionia; order Bdellovibrionales; family Bdellovibrionaceae; genus UBA2316. Next base: position 1,074 of record NCGL01000123.1, on the reverse strand, counting down.
TTCCACGTTATACCGGAGTTCAAGCCGCGGGATGCTCACTGCAAAATAATCTTTGGCAAGATCTGGGTCCGGCGGGAGTGAATCAACGCATAAGTGTTTGTAAAAATACTACTGGCTGGTTAGGAAGTGGCACTCCTGAAGATCCTCACCGCTGGCGCTCTGATGGCGAAAACTTTAAATTTAAAACCGCCGGTGCAGGAATGATGCAAGGTGATTTCACCTACTTAATATGGGTGCGCAGTTTAAGTGATGAAGTGACTTTTTTAAGGGCCGGCACCAATGGTGGTTTATCAAATTTAGTTATTAAATCAACCGCCTTAAATCTACAGGATACAAACACCAACACTTTAAGTTCCGGCCTTTTTATGCTGAATAATTATAAACAGGTGAATATAAGTCCTTGGATTTTTCAAAAAAATGAATGGCATCAATTGGCTTTTGTGAATGATACGGCTCTGAATAAAATTAGAGTTTATCTTGATGGGGCCTTGGTGAAGGAATTTAGTTTTTATTCATCGCCGAGTTATTATATCCTGAGCCACGATTTGACCTCATGCTTTGGCTGTCAATGGACGTATGCGCTAGGGGGCACAACGGGTATTTCGGAATATGCCCAGGTGAAAATGATTTCACGAATTTTAACTGAGGCTGAAATTCTGAATGAATGTCAAGCTTACTCTGGATTTCTGAAAGATGCAGATTGCCGAACAGGACTGCGCAGTTCTGTCTTAAACGATTTTAATATGACCACGGATCAATGCATCGCGCGCAGTTTTTCGCTAGTAGATTTAAAGAATCAAGCGCTGGCTCCAGCCGTGGATGTGAATTATAGCGTTGTAAATAATACGGATGTTAGCGTTTATCTGGATAACAGTTGCACCGTTCCTGTGAACGCCTTTACCTATGCCGGAACGATGACGAGTCTACCGCTGTATTTCAAATCACCGACGGCCGGGACTAAGAAAATTTCATTGGCTCCGATGGCGGCCAGCGGGCCAGCAATTGTTCCGGTGAAAGATTTCAGCATCAACACCACCAATCCGCCCGCAACCTTTCAAGTAAAATACGAGGGTT
>NCGL01000042.1 GCA_002256935.1 Bdellovibrio sp. 28-41-41 | reverse complement strand
GCACCCAAAACAGATAATGCTAACAGTGCTTGCGGCAGCCGTTCTACCGATTTTTCCAGTCTTGGAATCAATCTCTCGATATAGGGCCGCACGACTATAATCATAAACAAAACGTAAAATACAGTGAGTGCAATCGTCCATCCCGCACTAGTCAAAGACGATTTCATGATTCCTGTTACTACAGCAACCAAACACCAGGCACTAATATCGTCAATCGCTGCACACGTCAGGGCTAGGTCTCCAAGAGGTGTCTTATGCATATTAGAGTCGGCTAAAATACGTGCCAAAACGGGGAAAGCCGTGATTGATAACGACACGCCAATGAACAGCGAAAATTCTAATTGCCCGATACCCGCTGGCGCATAATTAGAATACAATTGCATCGCTAAACCGACACCTAAAATAAAAGGCAAAATAATACTCGCCTGTGAAATTGCCATGGCCGATCGGGCCGATTTTTTCAATCGATGCAAATCGATCTCTAAACCCATGACAAACAAATACAACGCAATACCAAGTTCGGCGATATGCCGTATAAAGACCATCGCATCCGCGTGAAATACCGCGCCCATGTATTCGGGAAAAAAATAACCCAACACTGAAGGGCCTAAAACAATACCGCCCATAACCTCACCCATCACAGAGGGTTGATTAAAACAGCGAAATACAAATCCAAAAAATCGCGCTACGGCGATAACTACAAGTAACGTCAAAAAACTAGGTAATAAGTGGGGCATATGAGAAAATGCTAAAACGCTCATAAATCGATGTCACGACTAATTTCTAAAGAAAACCTAAATCACTTCGCACGTTTGGGACTAGAGCAATCTGTATATCACACCCAACTGCGGAAGCAGCCTTACTCATCGCATCTAACCTTGGCTCTCAATCCCAAAAAAGCAGAACGCCAAAACTTTCAATACAAGAGGCGACTTTATGATGCCTGACTATGCTAGCCTGCCATCGGTAAATTTCTTGATTGTGACCAGCACAAAGAAGTCTTAGATTTTCTATCTCGATACTACCGTTTGCCCATACAGGCTGAATATGATCGATCTGCAGATGCCATTTGGATTCACATTTTTTCCCGGTAACTTTATCTAAATACTGACAGCACTGGTCCCTTTGAAACACTTGTCTTTGTACAGAGATGGGAATGTGTTGCCTTGCCTGACTGGAAGGCGATTTTTGTTGCGACGGCAAAGGCTGATTAGGATGCTGCGGTTTTGAATTGCGATTGTCTGATATTTTCTCTGAGCCGTTTTGTAACGCTACTGAGATTTCTGTAGTTTTAGTTGATTGGGCGGACTTATCTTTCAGCTTTATCACTTTTTCTGCCGCATACTCAAACACTTGGTCCCAGTTGCTACTACCATTTGGCATTGAATTAGATAACAGCTCTCTCATTTTTAGCAGTTTCTCCCACTGAGATTTAGTTAAGGTCACTTGCAGTCTTACAGATTCATCTTTTTGATTTGTTATTTTTGTAGTTTCCTTTGGGGTGATATCTAGAACGTGCGCCACAAGAACTTCCGATTCAGCAAAGGATCTATTAGATAGTAAATCCACCAAATTCTCTTTCGTTTTTTGATCGACTTTGGTTTTAGAGTCGGACTGTATGGCTCGGATGCTTTTCTGCAGCAGAGCCACTTGCGATAAATTCAAGTCCCCAGATTCCAAATCAACCACCACTTTTGGGACATAGATCGCTAACCGAGCGGCATCAATTCTCCGCTGAGCACTGCCATTGGCATAGCCAATGTGCTGGGTTAAATATTCAAACAAACTCGCATAGCCAAATTTTAGATATAATTTTCTACTTTCGACCTCGATGATATGTAAAATAATTTCGGCTAATATTTCCCGTTCACCGGCAACAAGTTCTATTAAATTTTTATCTAAATTCTGATCCGTTAGTTTTTTTAAAGTCATCTTCTACCTCGCAAGAAAACATATATCATGAGTTTTAAAATCTCAATTTTCACGGTTTTTCAAAAGAGCACAGAGAACTGAAGCCACAGAATAAATTAGCGCTATTGACTCGAATCAGGCCTCTGGTAAGCGTTTTAAGACCAACATCACTCGCTTCCTGCAGGAAATCCAATCCCGCTAGAGCAGCGATTCTAAAAATACGAATACTCTGTCAAATTATTTTTTACTGTTTGTTTTTATTGACGCAATATTGATGGATGTACGAACCTTATACCAGGGCGATCGACAAAGCTCACACGGACCCCATTTGTCACACTAGCAACTTTACACAAACCCGGTAAAATGATTTGGATTAGGACCAAAGTCGTTGAATGTCTTACTTGTATTTGCTACCTATTGAGCATGGATTTTGTTATTTATCTTTTTTTATTTCATGCAGTTATGTGGATATTTTCCGGCGTAATTTTAATTTTCGATCGCAACATCGACGATAAAAGAAAAGTTTATCAGCTACTATTTGGTCTGGTGGTCCCTCTATTAGGGCCTGTCGTTGTTATAGTAATGAATATTGGAATGCGGCTAAAAAATACGAAACCGAGCGATAGATATATCGGGCAATCCATCAATGAAAACCCTTACATACCAGATTGATATTATTATTGGCTTCAGGTTATATATTCATCGAATTTGCGATATTAATTAATAACGTACTTTACCACTCGTTTTTAAGAAAATCTAAATCAACGGGGATCCACAATCTAGGACCCTCTTATGTTCTCAGAACCACTGCGGTCTGAAAAGCATCTGGACGGGATGTGTACTCGCCCCTCAAAATATACAAAACCTAAATGCCGTAGTGATCAAGCACTCGGTTTACTAAATATAAGTCATCGCCAAAATCCAGCGGATCTTCTGGCAAATAAAGTTCGTCCTGATCTGATCCGCGATGCATTTTAGTTAGTTTCAGCGACGCTTGTTTCCAATAGCGTTCTTGCCACTGGGGATTTGTGATGCGAGTGAATAGTTCACTTAATTCTAAGCTTCGATCCGTAACCGCTTTGTTGATTGCTTTCTGGCCTGGAAATACGTAATTCATAGCCGGCAGAATATCTTCGGGGTTCATCATTTCAAGTAAATAATAAGTCGCAAGGAACAAAGCTAAATAGTAATCTCTGTTTTGCCTGTGATTTTTCTTGATCCATGGGCCTCTGCCGCCGCATCTATAGATCACACGCATACTTTCAAACTCTTGAGAATATTTCAAACCAAGCTCGTCACCAAGTGCCAAATCCAAAATCACCACTAAGCTTTCTGCAAAGTTTAGATAACGACGAAGATCATTTTCTTCTTTTGGCGCCGGCGGCAACATCCGCCAAATCACGCGGTGGTTTTGTTCGTGAAATACTGAAATCTCGGTGAAGCGAGTTATCGACTCAATTTCTTTTTCGGGATCAGAGACATCATTTCTATTTTCAACAAACCAAATTAACTCAGACTCCGACGGCGAATAATCAATACTATCCGCAAATAAATCTTGAGCGCTTAATGATCGCATAGTCGAACACAATCTGGGATAATATCTACCGCCAAGTTCCAGATAAAATTTTCGACTTTTTAAATAGAGAGGACTCATGGACAACAATCGAGAATCAAATGGAAACTCAAACAAAATCCACTTTTCCACTTTTTTCGAAACCGGCAACGAAAACAATTTCGCAGCCTTATTAAGATAGGTTTTTACATCTGATGTAGGTGATTCCATTGAAAATCAACAATGCACGAAATCGAGCGATCTGTCCAGAATTACAAACAGGCCGTCTCCTAGTCATCAGGCAGTCAGGCCATGAGGGGCACACACAGCCCCACCTTCATCATGATAGTCTTTGAAAAACTGCCGACACAGCGGTATTCTTTAGACATGCTTTTTGTACGTCTGTGAATTTTAGATGAGGACCCGGTGGCTTTTTCATCGGCTCTTTGCCCGCGCTTACAAACAGAGTGATCATTGTGATATAAATAAATATTTTAATAATTTGTCTCATTAAAAACTCTTAGCGTCCTGTCAGTGGCCGTGGAGTGGAAGAAGACGGCAACCCTCCAAGAGTTCCATAGTTAGTTGTTCCAGTTCCTCCCAATGAATAGCCTCCGCCTAAGTAACTGCCCGAATTGCTGGTGGATGATCCTAAAGCCCCTGTTCCATTTTGTATGGCTTGAATTCTTTGAATCACTCCCATTAATTCCGTTTGCAATCCCGATACGGCTTTTTGTTTTTGAATCGCATTCTCATACGACTGAATTTGAGTTTGCATCAACTGCTGCTGTTGTTGCATTTGCAATTGCAACATCTGTTGCTGCATTCCCGAATCTAATCCCGAAGTGCCGCTGATTCCAGTTAGACCATTGAGTCCTGATAGTCCGTTCATCCCGCTGAGTCCATTTAATCCTGAAAGTCCGTTCAGACCGTTCAAGCCAAACATTCCGTTCAAACCTGATAAACCGCCTAAACCAAGAACTCCACCGCCGCCGCCCATTCCCATCACTCCGGATAGACCAGCACCACCGAGTACGCCGTAATTATTTCCACCAAGTAGTGAGTACGGATTCATCATCGAATTACCTACACCATTCGACATACCCAATTGATTCATTAATAATTGCTGAGGATACATTCCTAATCCCGTAGAACTCAATCCCCAAGGGCCGTTCATGCCCCATGAGCCAACGCCTTGATTGTACATCCCGCCGCCCATTTGATTATTCGTAGCCCATTGCGGAGTCCCGAATGCACCACCTATTTGTCCTGATCCACCCAGCGCCGAGTAGGCACCCATCGATCCGCCCATTCCAGAAATACCGCCCGAATTTCCGGCGCAACCAAAACTGCCTTGGCCTAATCCGGCTCCGATCGCACCAATAATTCCTGGTGTGGCGGCCATAAACGGCGAGGTCATTGGTAGTTGAGTCGGAAATCCCAGTTCTGCATTTTTATCAGACATGTTGCCGTAAAAATTCTTAGTCGAAGAGTAGGCTAATAATGCCATCACCGAATTTCCAACCACTCCGCCCCAATTGGGCTGATTCGATTGAAGATTATTTGAAGCCATACCTGTGTTTTGTCCGGTTGAATTTGACAAGCACTCGACACAAATTCCGCCTTCACGAATTTCTTCGATACGTTGGCGCCGAGCTTCAGCCTGTTCTTCCTTCATCGATTTTTGTAATTCAGGAATTTGCGCTTGGGCCGCTTTGATAGCTTCCTGTTTGGCTTCTATTTCACGTTTTATATTTCTAATATTACGAGCCGATTTTGGATAATTCAAAACGGCGGTCTGGCATTCTGCGCGATTTGCTTTACTGCCCGACATCAAATAATTTTTCAGGCAGATAGCTGATTTCAATGCGCCCTTAGGATCACGTTGAACATCACATACATCGGCCCATTCTTTGGCCAGTCGTGCGGGCTCGATCGTCGCAATCTCTGGTGCCTCGTCACTATCATCATCATTGAGTGGTTTCATTTTTCTATCTAGGGGTGGTGCGCCTAATGGTGGACCTCCCGACATTCTTGGAGGGAGCTCGGAGTCAGGTTTTCGCGCCGATTCCGTTGCGTATTCGGAACATTTGTTTTGGTTGTCAAAGTGAGACTTAATAAAAGTATAAACATCAGAATCAAAATTGCCTCTTAAATTAGAGTCATGCTTGCGAAGCTCAGTTTGTTCACGCGACAATTCGCGTTTTAATTGGGACACTTCTTTTTTCCACTCAGTCATTTGCTTTTTTAGTTCATCAATTTCATCTTTATAACTAGATGATTCTTCAGCTTGTGATACTTCGTAGCCACAGTTAGAAAGACCACCTTGCAATCCATACCCCCAATACGACTGCGCATGCAGGGGCAGGCCAAACAGAAACAGTCGGATAATTATTAAATTGGACGCTCTCATGGTATTTCCTTTCTTCAAAAATACTTCAAATCAAAATGCATTACTGTTGTTGATAGGAAGCAACCGCGTTCGCCACTGCCGGTGGAAATGAATACAAAGATTTCGAGCATAAACTGCCCATCTCACGTTGATCGGCGTGCAAAACGTCGTAATTAATTGATAGATCTAACTGTGAAACCGTTTTTGTTAACGAGGCCAACGCCATTTGAAGATTACTCTGGGCTTTTTCAGCATCGGCTTTAGTCGATGTGCTACTAGATAGGGTGTGATCAACTTCTAGCATCGCTTTTTTTACATTCGCCTCATCTTGAGCACGCAGTTGACTATTTTTATAGACAATATCTTTGATCGCAGAAATTTGTTCTTGCGTGAGTTTGACTCTGACACATGGGTGTTCCGAGTTGAGCACGAGCTCGCTGTTTTCGGCGGCCATTAAGGCTGTAGTAAAAAGTGTTAATGCAATTGAAACTATAAGTTTTCTCATGGCTACCTCCGGGTAGTGTTGTTCCCCCTTAGTTTTTCATGAGATTGTGGACAGAACGTGGAATAGCTTTGATATTTTATTTTGCGTCTCAAACAGAGACTAAGGTTAGATACACGCTTCCGGCGCGAGTCTTGGCCTTTTTTATATCCAACACTTGCCCAGGGCCCTCACTTAAAATACAATTTTATCCTATGAATACAGAACTTTTGGGATTTGCAGACCCGATCAGCAGCTGGTCTCATTTTTTAGGTGCCTTTGCGGGCTTTATTGGAACCTATTTTTTAATTAAACGCGCACACGGAAATCCTTGGAGGATATTCTCGTTATGCGTGTATAGTTTTACAGTCGTATTTCTATTTTCGATGAGTGCCACATTTCATCTGTTACCGCGAGAAACTTTAGGCCGACATGTTTTAGTCCGATTAGATCACGCGGGAATATGGTGTTTAATTGCAGGAACATTTACGCCTATTCATTCGATCTTATTTCGTGGGGCTTGGCGCTGGCTAGCATTGCTGTTCATCTGGGTCGTAGCAATCACAGGCATGGTTCTAGAAGTTGTTTTCTTCACTAGCTTTCCAGAATGGCTAGCACTATCTTTTTTCTTGGGCCTAGGGTGGATCGGGTTTTTAACTCGTTACCAATTTCTTAAGAGTTATCCAAAGCACAGCTCAAAGTATCTTCTATACGGAGCATTTGCCTATACCTTCGGAGCCATCGCGGATTTTAATCGCTGGTTTATAGTTTGGCCAACGTACTTTGGTTATCATGAGTTTTTTCATATCATGATTTTAATAGCCGCGGCATCACACTGGGCGTTTATATACAAGTGGGCCAATCACCCGATATCAGATCGATTTATTTGCGATGTTCATATCCTATCAAATGGTTGGTACATGCTATCATCCCCTAACGATAACATCTCTTTTAAGTCTCAATCTTTAGAAGACCTAAAAGAAAAAGCCACCGCAGAAATTCAAAAACGTTTTCATCACCGCTTCCATTTTGAAATTATTTTCCGTTATTTTAATGAAGAGCATTTAGTTTTCGACAGGAAATAAACTACTAATAACGTAAAAATGAATTAAAAAATGGTAAATAATACTAAAGATGTGATGAAATAACTTCAATTATTGATTTCATCTGAAGTGGTTTTATTAAAACTCCACTCGGTTCATCCATGTCTCTCCCCATGTTTGTGTCAGAGTCACCAGTCATGACAACAACGGGAATATCTTTGATTCGTGCCAATTTTTTTTGTTGGGCTCGAAATTCATAACCGTCCATGACCGGCATCTTGGCGTCTAGAAGAATAAGGTCAGGCAATATCGATAATTCAAATAACATTACTAGCGCTTCTTGGCCATTTGAGGCACAGTGCACGCTATAGCCTTTTGAAACTAAAACCAATTTTAGTAGGTCTTGGTTATCTTTAGAATCATCGACAATTAATATAAGTTTGCCCGAATTTTTTTGCACAGTTCAGAATTGGTACCACGTTGGCTCTTTTAGTGCACTAAAATGAATAAATGCTGAGGAGAGTAAATGTTATTTGAATTTCTCGAAATATTTCGCACCGAAGTTTTGGCATTGGCTGAAGAGAAAACACTGAAACTAGCGGGCCCTCTGCCGTCCTCAGTCGAGTTAAGAAAAGGGTTACCCCTTTTTTACGACCATCTTATTAGCTATCTTAAGGGTACCCACGGTGGACAGAACGAAACAAAAATTGTACACGGTGCTGCCGGGCATGGCAAAGAGCTGTTAAGATTGAACTACACTCTATCCCATGTCGTCCACAGTTACGGGTCCATGTGCCAGGCCGTCACTGAATTAGCTCAACGAAAAAACAAATCGATAGTTCCTCAAGAATTCAACGATCTTAATATGTGTTTAGACATTGCTATTGCATCCGCGGTGTCTGAATTTCAATATCGCGCGGTTCAAGCCAGCGAAGAACGTGAAGTTCAGCATTTAGGATTTTTAGTCCATGAATTAAGAAACGCATTATCCAGTGCTACCATTGCGCATGATATGATGAAACAGGGTTTAGTCGGAACCGGCGGCAGCACATCTAAAGTGCTTGGCGAAAATCTTCTAAGAATGCGAGATCTTACTGACCGCTCGCTATCTGAAGTTCGTATGCGGGCCGATCCTGAAGTACACATAGAACAATTCCGTCTTAATACGCTAGTAGATCAAATTATATTGACAGCACAAAGCGAAGCGAAAAATAAAAACCAAAGTCTAAGCAATGACATCAATATTTCAATAGAATTAGAAACAGATCGCCAGTTGGTTTTATCAGCAATTGCCAATCTAACTCAAAATGCATTGAAGTATTCTAAAATCGGTGGTCGCATCTCCATTCGGGCCGGTTATGCGGGGGAAAATGTGATCATCGAAGTACAAGATGAATGTGGTGGCATACAACCGGATACTATGAAAAGTCTTTTTAAGCCCTTTGCATCGGGTGGATTTGATCGATCCGGATTAGGCCTTGGATTGACAATCGTTCAGCGTGCGGTGCTTCTACTGCAGGGTGAAATCACAATTATTAATTTACCCGATCGCGGTTGTGCATTTCGCATAGATTTACCAAAAAAACTAGTTACTAAACCGCTCAACCGAGCTAGCTCGGGAGAAAAATCGGCTCAACCAAAATCTGAAAATTGACGATGGGTTCAGTTTAAAGTTCTCCATTTTAACGCCGTCAGTTTTTTAAAATCTTTATCGATAAGGTTGGCTTGATTGTTCTGAATACGCTTTCGAACAGCAAGGACCCGCGGATCGGTAGAATGTTTCTTCTTAGAAAGGAATTGCTCAAGAGTTCCTAAAGAAACGCTATCATTTTGAATTCTCCCAGCAACCGACTGCGCCTGTTTCAAGATATTTAAATCTAAAATCATCGAGCCATTTAGTGCATTCAAAAACTCCCCCTGATAACGAAGTTTTTTGGCACGAATTCGAAACCGATGAATATCTTTAACACGCTTTGGATCCATGCTTGTCATCATCCGATTCAACTTTTCTAGTGAAGATCTAATTTTCCTATTTAATTCACTTTCAATCTGGGATTTAGTTTTTCGATCTTCAATTTCAATAATCCTTTTCGCTAATTTTCTTATTCTATGTCGCTCGTGTCGCAAAGAAATTTCATCTAAACACGTCACTGCTTTTTCTTTGGCTGTCGCTTTTTTCCCCGAAAAAAATGAAGCAAATCCCTGGCTGCTTTTTTTTCCAAACTTATTATCTTTAAGATCTTTCAAAACCATCGCTTCAACCTGGATGTCTCGCAAAGGTCCCAAATTTTTTCTAACTTTTTTAATTAGAAAAATGACATTTTTAATATTGTGATTTGATTTTAGACTACTGACCAATTTCAGTATAGCCTCTAGCCTTTGTGTTGATATTCTTAGCTTGTGAATATTTTTCGTGGAAATTTCTCTACGAGACCGCCGCACTTGCTTCTCGTAGTTGCTCCAAGTCTCTAAAAGTGAGTGGTTCAGAAAACCAGTAGTCATTGGGAAATTGTAAGGTTGTTTTCTACCAATAAAATTCCAGGAGCCATCCACGCGGCTTGTCTGGCGTCGTCGCTCTCTGCCAAAGAATTAACATTTCCCGTAAGTATTACTTTGTCACATTTAACTGAAACTTCTATTCTTTGACTTTCCGTTTCAGTGGATCTTTTAAAAGCCGCTTCAATGCGAACTTTAATATCTGGGGGTTGAACTTTTGACTTGATGGTGATGCTATTGGTGACACAGCACACACCCATGAGCTGACTAACCTTATCTTTAGCGGCATTCCTTTGGTAGTCCCATTTTATTTCGTTGATTACATCCTGTTGAATTTTAGAATCTGTTTTTTGAGGTGAACTATACATAGTGTATCCTTTTTTATCTTTTAAGCTAACGATATTGAGGATTGCAATTTGCAGCCCAATATTTCAATCACTCACCGAAGTACTGCAATGACAAGACGTGGCAGAAAAAGCGAAAACGGAAACCAGCCCCAGCCACATCAACGAAGCTCTAAAGAATAGGGACCTTAAAATTGAAACAGATACATACATTGCTAGTATACCGGAGTTTGTCGCGGAGACACTCCAGCTTTGCTTACATTGTCACTTTTTTCTTTGTAGATATCATTTTTCATTCGATTGTATTCGTCGCGATCTAATTCGCCGCGCGCATACCGTTCGTTTAAAATATCAAGGGCTTCTTTTCTTGGTAGCGATGATTTTCGATGCGCACTGTATGTGTATCCCCAATTTCCAAGGCTTGAAAACATCAGAACAATCAGTCCGTACCAAAGAAACCATCCCCAACCCATATACCAATCGTTCCAATAATAGTGTTCCATCATACAGTTCCTTTTGTTGTTATTGACTTGTAGCGCCTACAAGACATTTTCTGTTTAAAACAATTTCATCTATTGGCTATTGCAATTTAGTGCCCAAACTTAAACCAGTCAGAATCGTCCCGCGTACTTTGTTGTGAGTCAAAAAGGGCCATGCCCCCAACAAAACACACTACAACTCCTAGAGTTTCTATCCAACTTTGCATTGGCAAACGGGCTACTTTTAAAATCGTCGCAATCCATTCTGACTGCACAAGCAAAACAGAACCCACAGTTCCAACGACTACTATCCGCGAAGTCCATGTTTTTAAATGAGTATAATATATAACAAGCAAAGCACTCCACATTGACAGAACCACCATCACTTTACCTCGTGCTAGATTTAAATCTGGATTTATTTTATCTCCCGACACAAAAATAAATCCTATGGCAACAGCCAAACCGCCACCAAAAATAGCAAATCGAATAATGTCTATTTTATCAAAGAATTTACTGGATGATTTGCTAGTCTTAGATGTCGCCGCCGCTTGAAACGCCAATATCGCTGTGGGATGAATTATCAGTTCCAGCCAAACTATATGCACAGGAAGATAAACCAGATCGTACCCTAACAGGGGCAACGCGGCTGCGGACAGAACAAATGGAATATGAAACAGCAATAGATATTCAAAACTCGTTTTTAAATTAGAAAATAATTGTCGGCCTTCCATAATGGCAGCAACGATGGTTTTAAAATTATCGTCGCCTAAAATAATCGACGAAACTTCTTTGGCGCTGCGAGAACCACGTAAACCCATAGCAATGCCAATGTCAGCAGCTTTCAACGCGGGAACATCATTAACGCCGTCACCGGTGACGGCAACAATTTCGCCGGCGGCACGAAGCGCCATTACAATTTCAAGTTTCTGAAGCGGCGTACACCGGGCCACAATGTCGATTGATTTAAGAAAATTTGGATTGGTTACGAAATAGTCTTTGTTAAATTTTTCAGATTCAATCTCGGTAGAGACCACGATAGGCTTACCCCGACCCAGCCCTATTTCGCTGCCTATGGCACCCGCAGTTTCAGGATGGTCCCCTGTGAGCATTAAAACTTTAATTTGGTTTTTATAAGCATACTCCACAGCCGTTGCCACTTCGGGCCTAGGTGGATCCTCAAAAGCTAAAAGTCCCATAAATTGAAAGCCAGAATCCAATTCTTTTCCCAGTGATTCATTTTCCGAGCTTAATTCTTTTTTAGCGCAGGCAAGGACCTTGTGACCGTCCTTTGCCCATTTAGATGTCTTCGCAAGCCAAATTGTTTTTTGCTCTAACGACATATCGGTCAAATTAAAAATAGTTTCTGGAGCACCCTTGGTTACTATCGTGGATTTGCCATCAATCACGGTAAATGCGGATTCACGTTTGCGATCCTCAGTAAACGGAAACCTTTTTGTCGTGGCAGGTAATTTCAAATTAGTAACATTTTCTTTTTTAAAAATCGCCAAATCAACGGGGTCAGTACCTTCTGAATTACAAGAAAGCACACTGACCAACAAAACATCGCTATCTTTTCCCACAGCCAAGGGGTCAATGTGAGTTAGCTCTAGTTCTCCGGTTGTAATTGTCCCCGTTTTGTCCGTACAAATCTGTGTGATGCGGCCTATGTTTTCAACTGACACGGCTCTTCTGACCAAGGCCTTTTTTTGTGCTAGACGATAAATACCTACACCCAGGAAAAATGTAAACACAACGGGAAACTCTTCCGGTATCGCAGCAATCGCCAAAGTCGCAGCACTCAACAATGCATCAAGCCACCCATGGCCTTGATAAATTCTAAGGCCCGCAAGTAAAAGGCAGAAACCAGCCGCGATATAAATTAGATATTTAACCAAGTTACTAATAGACACCTGCAAAGGCGTTCGTTCATGTGGCATCTGCGACACGGACTGAACTATTTCACCGTAAGACGTATTTGGTCCCGTGAAAACAATACGTAAAAGGCCACTTCCGGTTAAGACTCGAGTACCCGCAAAGCCCAGTGAATTGGGGTTAACGGCAACTTCTGTTTTGTCTGATTGACTAAATGGATCTGCGACGTACTTTATTTTTTGAATCGGAAAGGCTTCCCCGGTTAATACCGATTCATCGATTTGAATTTCATGGGCCTCTTCCATCACGCCATCGGCGGAAATAAAAATTCCCGTGGTAAGTTTCAATAGATCGCCCGGAACTAGTTCTTTGGAATCTATTTCTTGATCAACTCCGCCGCGAACCACTTTTACCCTAGAAGCTAAATTACTTTTCAAACCCAGTGTGGACGCCTGCGTTCGCCAGTGTAAAAAGGCATCCATCAAAGTTAATGGAAGGATGGCGACAAAGAGTGTTATCCCTTCACTTTTTTGGTCCATCAAAAAAAAAACGGCACCGATACAGATTAGAAACCAAATCATGGGATCTCGAAATGTTTCTTTTAAAATTTCTAGTAATCTATTGGACGAAACTTCGACAACCACGTTGTCGCCAAATTTTTTGCGTTGAGACTGCACTTCTGAAGGTGTCAGTCCTGATGACGTTTTCTCTAGGCCTTTTAAGTTCTGAAAGGAAATTTGTCTCATTTGGACTGTCGATTTTGGATTTCATTAGCCTCGGTAATTTCGCCATCTAAGGGGACCAGCAAATCCTCCAGAAAAAATGCCGACAGCTCGGACCGACCGCCCAGTCCCGATTTTGAATACACCGCCATCGATTGAACACGAGCCGTCTTTTCTGCCGTATTTCTAATTTCAGCAATTTCTTTAAGACTCATCCCCTTAAGCAATAGAAACGCGACTTCTTTTTCTGCAACGGTGAGGTTCCACTTTGTCAGCTGCTGATCAATCGCTTTTGAAAGACCATCCACATATTTTCTAGATTCCATTTTCCAGGCTTCAGCATCCTTTTTATAGTGAGAAAAGTCAGTGATTTCTTTCTCTAGCCGGTGTTTCAGGTCGAACGACCCACGCAAAATATAAAAGACGCCAAACAATGCCACAACCGCAATACTACCTTCGACAAAAATATGCCAAACTATGACGCCTTCTTTTAAGTCTGTAAACAAATCAAAGCCTACAAGGATCGCAACGATCAATAACACCGATGCAATTACAAATCTTTCTTTTTGATTCAAAACAAACCTCTTACAAAAAATAGAATTTTCAAATTAGTCGTCATCACCTTTTTCCTCTGACTTTTCGTTTCCTTCATTCTCTGACAGTTGCAGTGTAGTACCAAAGAATTTCAAAGATTTAGTCGAACTGTCATAATTTTTATAAAGATTAAGGCCAAATACCACGACCAGGCCAATAAACAAAATGCCAAAACCCGATTGGGCCGAAGGAATCGTTTGATCTGACGACACATCTGCTTTTTTACCGTCAATCATGCTCAGTCCAATCATTTCTTTGTGTCGAATCGTGTGAAGAACTATTCCGGCAATATGAAGAATCACAACTATGATAAATCCGTTGGCTAAAAGCTCGTGGACATCTTCATATGTTTCTTTGTTTGGTCCTGACGTCATTAAATAGCCCGTTACTGCTAGCCCAAGAGCCATCAACATCATGACTATTCCCGCCCAACTCGAGGCTGGATTGTGCCCCGCCCAACGCTTTTTGTCCCCCGTTAAAATCCCTTTGAAGTAACTCACTAAGTCGGTCGGTTTTAACGCAAATCCAGAAAATCGGGCATGTTTGGTTCCAAAAATACCCCATATTAATCTGAGCAGAACCACAAACCCGAGCGTTAGCCCCGCTAATGAATGGTAGTTAAACCAAGGGGAATCATCATCCATTGTCTTTGCTATAACAAATCCTGTCAGAAACAGGCCGGCAAAAAGCCAATGAAAAATTCGGGTAGGTAGATCGTAGACAAGATTCTGTCTCATAAAAACTCCATTCAGGAACGGATTTCAATTCTGTCCTGGCCTTACTATCAATCCAGAGGCCACTTTTGTCCATGGTCCAAATGACCTACGCCGAATGAAATCAGATATTTATGCTGATATAGGCCATTAGTTCTATTTACCAAGTTCCTTTTAGTAGGTTACTGTTTTTAAGCGGGGGAATTAACCCTTTGCAATTATAGGAGAATTAAAATGAAACGTTTTATTTTGCTAACTGCGATCGCACTGACTGGCTTGTCTGCCCATGCTAAAAAAACATGCACAGATCAACCAAAAGACAAATGGATGAAAGAAGACGACTTTAAAAAGAAAGTGGAAGGTCAAGGCTACCAGATCAAAAAATTCAAGCAACCCGGAACATGCTATGAAATTTATGGATTAGACAAAGACGGAAAAAAAGTAGAAATCTATTTTAATCCGGTCGATGGTTCCATAGTGAAAGAAAAGTAAACGTATCGGAATGAGACGAACCCGGGCAAAGCTGGATAATTAGCCGCCGCCACCGGATGACATGATCTCAACAGCAGAGATGACAGCCATCAAAGATTGGATCACGTTAGGTGCTCTGAACAACTAATACACGGCTTTGCCATAGCGGCATATTTCAGAATGCTCGTCGCCCTTGACGGCTTCACGAATCGTGTCACACATATATATTCCAGAGCGTTGAAGACTACGGTAAGTGATAGCACTTAAATCACCATAACCAGAAATAAAAATTGATCCTAGCTAAAGATCCAGACCACTACCCTCTAAAAAATAATAAGGTGCCATGATGACCGTTTGCGGAGATTAACGGGCTTATTCTCCGTACATTTTTCGGAGAATAAGCCTTGATTTTGCGGAGAATAAAGCCGATAATCTCCGCATACCTTGCGGAGATTATCGGCTTTATGAAGTATATTCACGAACTTAAAAATTGGCCAAAATTTACCTGGGACAACGATCGCCTAACACTTCCATTATCGACAACTAGACACGCCCAGGGGCGACTCCTGGGACATATGGAAGGACTCGGTTTTCAATTGCGAGCCGAAGCTGTGCTCCAGTCATTGACGGAAGAAGTAATTAAATCCAGCGAAATCGAAGGTGAACATTTGGATCGAGGTCAAGTTCGGTCATCTGTGGCGCGACGTTTAGGCATGAATATCGCGGGTCTCGTGACTGCTGATCGAAACGTTGAAGGCGTCGTAGAAATGATGTTGGATGCGACTCAAAACTTTAAGGAACCCCTGACTCGCCAAAGGCTATTTGCCTGGCATAACTCTCTTTTTCCAACAGGCCATAGTGGAATGTCGAAGATCCGGGCAGGGGCCTGGCGCAACGACAAAAATGGCCCCATGCAAGTAGTCTCGGGGCCAATTGGACGAGAACACGTTCATTACCAAGCCCCGGCGGCCGCTAAACTTTCTGAAGACATGAAACTGTTTCTTAAATGGTTTCGAGACGAAAACAGCATTGATGGAGTTTTAAAAGCCGGACTTGCCCATCTATGGTTTGTAACAATCCATCCATTTGACGATGGCAACGGTCGTATCGCCCGCGCCATCGCCGATATGGCTCTGGCTCAGTCTGAAAATAGTCCTCAACGTTTTTATAGCTTATCAAAGCAAATAAGTTTAGAACGCACAGCCTACTATGACATTTTAGAATCTACCCAGAAAGGTGGCCTCGATGTTACTCAATGGCTAGAGTGGTTTTTAGGTTGTCTGCATCGCGCCCTTCAAGGATCCGAAAAGACATTATCAACTGTTTTGCAAAAATCACGTTTCTGGGAAGTCTATGGTATAGCGTCTTTCAATGAACGACAGAAAAAAGTCATCAACAGATTATTTGAAGGCTTTGATGGTAAGCTGACCTCTTCTAAATGGGCCGCCATGGGCAAATGCTCCCAAGATACAGCGAATCGCGATATTGATGATCTTTTAAAACGCGGTATTTTAAAGAAAAGCACCGAAGGTGGACGCAGCACCAGCTATTCACTAGCAGCAATAAACAATGTTTAAATTATTTCTAACTCAAGTAAACTTGATTCTAACGTAGCAGAAATTTATTTTCCAGGAGGTGAGTCATTAAAAAAGTGGACCGTGAAATAAGAGCATTGGATTTTTCCATCCAAACGAGAGACGACAGGCGCCGGGGTTTACGGTAAATTGGAAACTGCCACCATAAATTTTAAGCAAAGGTAAT
The DNA here is from genome assembly GCA_002256935.1 of Bdellovibrio sp. 28-41-41. Lineage (GTDB taxonomy): Bacteria > Bdellovibrionota > Bdellovibrionia > Bdellovibrionales > Bdellovibrionaceae > UBA2316. The sequence goes on along the minus strand of NCGL01000042.1, from coordinate 12,538 downwards.
AAGTCTTGCATAAGATAAGTCGAGCAGAAGCAGCACGGTGTCATGACCTACCATTATAGCCAAAAATAAACAATTGTTGGACGTCGCCGAGCAAAAGACCCGTATTGTGCTTGTTTCTGATAAAATATTCATAGTTCCACTGTCTATTTTTCTACAGGAGATTTTCTGCTTCTATTTTGGTAAGTTGCCTCCAGCCAAGGAGAACCCAAATGAAAACTTTTGTTTTATTTGTTTTTGCTACATTAATTAGCCAATCACTGTTTGCAGATCCATGTGCAAAATCGATTCAGGTCGTCGTTAAAGGTTTAGTATCTACATCGTCCATGAACGCCCAAGCGGTTCAACGTATCTACGTTAAAGGCGACTCACAAACTGATAAAGCCTATATCGAAGACATTCTAAAATCTGTAAATCAAATTCAGTCCCTTAACGATAGTTTAGTCCTAGTTAAATCTCGTTCGACATCTGGTCAATGTGTCTACCGCGGCAGCCAATCAAGACTTGTGCTTACGAGTAATGTTCCTTATGGTCAAAAACCATCAGCTAACTTGTACATTGGACGCGTGAACTACAAAGGCAGCAGCCCTTCGTCAGCAACTGGTTATCAAGCTACATTAAAAACAGAGCTATCAAGCTTTAGCGAGTCGCGAATCGTCCAAACAAACAAAACTTCGCGCCTGACGATTGAAATGCTAGTTCAAATACCATTAGGCGACTACGGTACGGATGGCTACGATGTCACTGCGGACATCGGTTATGCACAATCAGTAGATTTTAAGATTTTAAATTAATTCGAATTTTTGGCGTGAATTCTATTAGGCTGTAAAAGCGCCGATTCGGCTACCGCGTGCTCGCTTAATAGACTTAGTCTAATAAATCCTATGCTGAATCAGAAGTTCTTACAGACGAATTATTTGAGGTTTTTTTTAAAAACTGTGCCAAAGACTTCTCTCAAACAGCTGAACTTTTAATCAATAAATCTAACAAAAGACTAGTTGTTACTTTTGACAAGTTACCTCAAAAAGAAAATATGAGATTCTGAAAAAAAATAATGGAGTCTTCGCTATGCTAAAATTGTTATCGGCTATTATGTTTTTATTATGTCTCTAAGGCTTTAATTTGTTTTTATTTTTTTAATTTTCTCGAAAAACCAAAATTACATCAAAAATATTGTCATTTATATTTGACAAATTGTCACTTATAAGAGACAATCATAACTATGAATAAGCCGTTCAAAGCTATTTTCTATAAGGACTCAAAATCACAGAAAGAGCCTTTTAAGGAATGGTTAGATGGATTAAGAGATACGGCCGCCCAAGCACGTATTTCAGTTCGAATCGCACGAGCTGAAGACGGAAACTTTGGAGATCACAAAAGCGTTGGCAGTGGCGTTTATGAATTACGGATTCCATTTGGGCCAGGATACCGAGTTTACTATGCAATCGAGGGCCAAAAAATTATTTTACTTTTGTTTGGTGGAAATAAATCGACGCAATCAAAAGATATCGAGAAAGCTCAAAAATTCTGGGCGTCTCACAAAAAGGGGAAACAAAATGGCTAAAGGTACTGAGTTTAAAAACTATCTAACTAATAAACTTTTAGATCCAAAATTTGCAGCTGAATACATTGTCGCGGCCATCAAAGAAAATGACTCTGATTTTTTAAATCAAGCTCTTGGCGATGTCGTAAAAGCACATGGTATTGCTGATTTAGCTGAGGAAACTGGAATTGCTCGACAAGCTATATACGCGATGACTTCGAAGAAAGGAAACCCTACTCTTCAAAATATTAATAAGATTTTGAATGCGATTGGCCTTGAGATTACGGTGAAGGCGAAGAAGTCGGCGTCTTAATGCTGTCCAAAACAGGAGGTGCAATAATTTGACCGGATAATAAAATAAGTGGACCGTGAAATAAGAGCATTAGATTTTCCATCTAAACGAGAGACGACAGGCGCCGGGGTTAACGGTAAATTTTAAGGACGAGACGAATATTCATCGAACGGCTTCTTGAGAAACGACGGCCAAAAGACTCAAGCGGAACGCCACTAGGACACTTTGGAAAGTGCCACCATAAACCTTAAGTAAAAGTATTAAGTCTCGCGAACAAATCAGTCGAGCCGAAGTAGCTTAAGCTCTCTTTTTTGTGCCTCTGCGCACAGGTAAATTTCGTTCAATTCAAGCAGACTTGTGATTTCATTAATTACTTCGTCAGCGATCAGGTCGGCGCGAACGATTTTATCAAAATCCTGCCGCTTATAACCGAGTGAATGTAAAATTAGATCAATTCTACTATCAGTTAAATCCGTTCTCCCCGCCTCAATAAGACCAAAAGTGCATTCTTTGAATCCACAAAGTTCAGAGGCCTTGTATTGAGAAACGCCACGCCTCTTTCGCAAAATGCGAATAGCACGAACTTCCTTGGTAACAATTTTATAAAGATTACGCCTTGGCTTACGAGATAGTGTTCGCTCAAGATTGTAGGCATCGATTTGCGCGAGAGCCTTTTCCGGGGAATTTTCGATCTTGTGAAACTCGTCCCACTCCATTCCCATTTTTCTAATGAGTCGCCTAATACGATCTTCTGTGTAGTTACAACGCCCATTTTCAAGCTGTTCAAGGGCTCTGATTGAACAGGAACATCGTTCGGCAGCCTGCCGACGGTTCAATCCCAACGACAGTCTTGCTGCTTTAAAGGCCAGCAATGTCTTCGTTACTTTTTTAGTGGATGAGCGTTTCGTTTTATCTTCTTGCATCTGACACTCCTTTCAAGAGTTCGTTACAAGAAGCAGTTTGTTTTTTCGAAAAATGTGGAAGTGGCTCTACAGCGAGCTGGCTAAAAATAGCATTTTTGCCAGCGACCTAGTACGAGTGAAGTTCAATACTTAACGGTCGTCCTGCTATTCAGTCATAGCAAAATCTGACACAAGTACCAAAAGCCAAACGCAAGCCATTCATAAGCCAATTCGAGGCTGTGAACGGCAGTTCTAGGCAGGTTTCAAAAGCGAAGCTTTGCCCCTTTTGATGTCTCTAAGGCTTTAATTTGTTTTTATTTTTTGTACTTTTCTAGAAAAACCAAACTTCCAAGACCGGAAATTTGGAGGTGACGTAGGCTATTGAGTTAAATCAATATTTTAGCTCACTCCTGCCCACACTTTGCCCAGCTATATAAAGCAAGGCAAAATATGAGCTTTGATTGAATAGTTTCTATTATTATTCTTTGCCGAACAGAGATACTACGCGCCCCATGACTTCGCGTTCAGGTAAAAGTTTGAGACCTTGTGTGGCTCCTTTAACTTCGATACCCGCAAGACGAATATAGCGCTGCATAGTTTTTAAATCCTTCCATCCACATATTTTCATAACAACTGCGGGCGCCACACTATCGCGAATTAACTGAGTCGCAAAGCATGCACGCAGCGTATGAAACTTAACCGAAGGAAGTCCCGACCCAACACAAAACTCTCGAAGAATTTTAGCAGCCTCACCCTTTGTCCACAGATTGAAATGATGAAGCACATACTTATCATTTCCTTGTTTTAACTTTTGCTCCTTCAGGAAGCCTAGGACTTGATCCGACTCGATGGGCACTGAGCGCCAGTATCGACCTTTGGTGGCACCGTAGCCGTGACGGTTGGTCCAATTTCTATAAACATAAATTAGCTTGTTCGAAAAATCGACGTGTTCCCATTCTAAGGCGTAAAGTTCACCTGAGCGCATACCTGTAAAAAGTGCTAACGCCCATATCGGATACCATGGATGATTAACACTTTCAGCGTAAGACAGAAGAGTTCTGATCTGCTCTAAATTTAAAATCTCGGGCATTTTTTCTTCTTCTTTTAGAATAGACTTAAACCCCTCGGTCGGCACATTTTGCACACCTTTGATTTTGCCAGAGAGAAACCCCCATTTGAAAATCGCATCAATCGCGGTCCTAAGACGCTTACGACGTGAAATTGAAATCTCTCGCTCAACGCGGTCTAAGACCATCCATGCCCGCGCTCGGTCAATCTCAGAAACATGCATATTGTCCCACTCTCCGCAATGCGCGCGAACAACAAAAGCATAGTCGTCAACGGTAGTCGACTTTAGTTCTCGAATGAAAATGTCGCTCGTCTTTGCAGCAACTTCCCAATCATTAACAAGAACTTTCCATAAGCAGCTTTTACTTTCCGCGCTCACAAGATCTCGCTCAGCCTGAAGAATGAGCTGTTTCTCAGCTTTTTCCGCTTCTTTAATAGTCTTAAAGCCATGAAGCCTTCGATCAATTTGTAATCCAGATTTTTCAGTAGAAAATCTACGAACTCTTACTTTAAAAAGATTTTCACCAGTTTTTTGATCCACATAATTAATTATCGCCATTTAAATCCTCCTTTTTTTGAGGATTCAATGACTGCCTTAAGCTCCGCTTTCTTAAATAACAATCGTCCAAACGGTTTGTAGAATGGTATTCTTCCCTTGTTTACAAGGTTTCGAATCCGCTCCACACAAGGAGTTCCGTCTTGACGGAAAATCCTTAGATACAAAGCCGCTTCAATAGCGCTTAACCAATCTGAGCCTTCAAAGCTCATTTCTGCAATCTGCGCTACAGGAGTTGCCACTAAAGACATACATGCCTCCCCGTTTGAACTTTAGAAACTATTCGAATTTCAAAGAACCTTTGGATTGATCTTAAGTTTTTAGACTTAGAATCAATCATACTTCTACTTTTCATAAAGTACTTTCTCCTACCTAATTTATCAAGAACATTCAGAAACAAAGTCGCTTATTGAACCCATAAAATGCGACATTTCCTCTATGAAACTGTCGCATTTTGACTTTCGATTTTTCTGCCATCGGATTTTAAAAGAAGTTCTAAATACTCATCCATTGTAATCTGTCCGACCTTGCTACAATAAGCCCGAAAGCTCTGCTCCATACGATCACGCCCCGTTAGACTTGCCTCCTGAAGCTCGATCACATCTTTTGCCGAGAGGTGGAATAAGAGTTTAAGCAAGAGTGCATCAATTTTGACGCGTTTTCCGTATTGTTTTTTATTAATCTTTGCAAGTTCCGCCAAAAGTCGCTTTCGCGTCTCTAGCGCCACGCGAATCGCTGCTGAGTTTGATTTTTTGCTGGTCGGCTTTGCTACTTTTTTTGCTTCTGAGTTTTCCATACTAATTTCTCCGATTTGTAAAATCTCGTCCGTCTGATTGTGGTTGGAAGAGGATTAATTTTAATTACGGGCCGCACTGGTAGCGTAGGCCAAATACTTACATACCGATGTCAGGGCCTCGGTTGCGATCATGGCCCAGGTCACTCATTGAAAGTTCCTTCACCAAAATATCAAATGGGTTAAAGTGCACTTTCATTCTCTGCGCAAAATCCTTGTCTTGCTTTAGCTCTGCTCGCCCTTGAGTCGGCATAATATGAATTTCCTGAATGTGTGGATTCAAGGCCAAGACTTCAGTAAGTCTTTTTTCAGAACTTTCATCAAACATGACGAAGACATTGCCTCCTTTGGTATGAGCCGCTTTGCCACTTCCGCTTAGAATCAGAAATTCAAGTGGATCAAAATGAACGCTCATTTTCTTTGAGTTCGTGAGACTCTCTAAAAATGAAACCGAAGGCTTTCCATGTCGCTTTTGCTTCCATTCCCCATTAGGTTCTGGCTTAAACTCAATCGCAGCTTCGTTTTTTTCTCCCATAAGCCATACACCTCGGTCTTCGCCTACATGCAAACTTTTACTCTTAAGAACTGTGGCGGCATGAGATTCATTCAGGCCACGCGAGCGCAATAGACTTTGCATCATTTTATGCGCAACTTCTGGTAAAGCTGATTTAGGCTTTGAAATGTAAAACGACTGAACACCTTTCTGGTAAGACCCAAAATACTGCTCCAACAGCAAAATCTTTTTGTTGTTATTGATAATTGCAAGAGCACCCAGTTCATTTGTGTTTCTATGTGCTTTCACGAAATCAATGATCGTACCCTGGCGACCGTTTTTGCTGTTTTTCCAAGACTTATCTTCGACAATCACAAACTCACGACCGACCAAAACCTTCTGACCTTTGTCATTGGTTTTGAGCTGCACTTTGTGAGCTTCGCAGTAACCAAAAATGCTCTGCTCGGAAGCCCGCTTCATTTCGTGGTAAAGTATCCCGCCGCTACGATCAAAAATTGCAGGCAGCTCGTCCCGAGAAGTGTTGCGAGTAACTTTTGTGAACTTGCTGTAATCCTTTTTTCCGAGTCCTGGATAGCTTGTTGATTCAAGTAGTAGATGGCTTTGAGTTCCCACAAAATTTCCTTTTCCGTCAAAGGCTGCTCTAAGATCGGAAAGCATTCTGTCTCGAAGCCCTGGTTTTTGTGCGTATCTCTCATCGTTCTCCTTAAAAGCTTTCATTAACCCGTCTTTATCAAATTTCTTTCCAAGACGTTTGCCACGAACTGCCTTGGCCTCGTCTCCGTACAAATAGCTAATGTTCTTATTTTCAACTCGAACATGCACGCCTCTGAATTTCAAAATCCCCACGTACTCGTCAAAACTCGTACTAGCAGCTTTCGCAAAATCGACTTTTTGTTGCATATCGAAGTACCAAGTTGGTTTTCCTTGAGCAGCCATATCTTTTGCACGTTGAGGCGCAAAATTTTTCGTTTCTTTGCCATAGATATCAATCTCCTTGAACCCATTTTCACGAGCAATGTCATTATTGAGATCATGCAACCTGAACATTTCAGCACGCTTATTCTTGAGCGACTTTCTAGTTTCAGAATGCACGTTACAAATCACTATGTGATTGTGTATTTTTTCTGTCTCCGTGTGAGTTACGACCCAGGCCTTGTGGCCTGGAGCAAACCTTTTTGCAAGCTCGTGTCCCATTTCATTGTACTTCTCTGGACTCAGCAGATTGCTCTCCTCCACGGGCCAAGACTGAGTAATTTCAAGAGCTTTATTTTTCACATTCTTCTTAAGTCGAGAGAACTCGTCTTGGATCTGCTCTGCCATCTTTTCATCAAGTCCGTCTGATGCGGTTAGAACCATTTCTGACTCCCGAGGTTTCGTAAGATAGTCCTCTTTTTTCTGAATCGCTTTAACCCATCTCTGCTTAACGATCGGCATACTTCGCCCCCAGCTTATGATTGAGATCGAGAAGTCCTCGGTTGATACCGTTGAACACCTGATGCCATCCTTCAGTAAGGCCGGTATTCACTTTCCTCGCGACCTGATTGACATTGTTGCCGATACGACTGAGTGCTGTTCTGAATTCCTGAACTTCATCAGGACTCAAAAGATAAACGGGTTTTTCTAAATTTACTCTGCCAAGTAGTCCTTTTTTGAAAAGCTCTTGAGCCGTGCAGCGAGTTGCATCACACATACTTAAAACTCTTTTGTATTCGTTTTCGGTGACTCGAATATAGAAAACAAATCGTGTGGGTGTTTTTTGGGTTTGCTCTTGCAACATGCGTCCTCCATTTGTGTATCAAGTGGAAGATCCGCGTTTAGTCGTAGGATCTTTTGAATCTAGATCGTTTTCCCCGGCATAGCGCTTGGGGCCTCAAAAACTTTATCTAAGGCTTAAATGCAGCCATGAGTACCTTGAAAATTGTTGTGAGCCATCCTTTTACTTCCTCGTGATCAACTTCCGTTTCCGCCGCAGCTTTTGTTGCGTCGTTAACTGTCGCACCGAGTTCGCCAATGGCCTGCACAACCTCTTCGCCCGAATCAATCGCGAGTTCTTTCATCTTTCCCATTTTTTGCCTCCTGTTTAGTTGGGTTAATTATTTTTGTCATTACAACTCTATTTGCATTTAGCATCTCAGCCAGACTCATCAAGAGATGTGCTTCGGATTTCTTTAAAAGTTCGTTTTGCTCAATGACTTGTCGCAAATTTTCTTCTGAACGCTCCACTTTGAGTTTTTCAATAAGTTCATTTTCTTTTGCTAAAATCGCGTGGATCGAATCGTTCCTACGGGGAGAGTTTGCACATCCAGTGAGTAACATTTGAAAGGTAAGAGCAAGCATTAGGATTATCAGTGGGAGTTGGATTAATAATTTGCGTGTGCTGTTACTAAATTTTTGTTTGTTCATGTTTTTTTCCTTTTTGGTTATTTTGTTCGTTTGTGGATATTTGGGTTCTTTTTTTCTGGCAAGATAGGGCACTGCTAGCAGTTTTGCCCAAAACGTGGTTGCTTTGCCCCCACACCCCCTGGCGAAGCCGAGACCAAAGGTCTCGGCGAATACAAGAGCGGAACTCATAGAGCCGCCTTCGCCGCCGTAATGAGCGGACCAGAAGTCGTCTCTAGAAATTTAGGCTTTCCTTCGGATTCGCTTTCGCCAAGCATGGGTTTTAGGAACATAAACACCGAGCCTGTTGTCATCGTCGCCACAAGAAGCTGAATCCAGGAGTAGATCGAAAACATATAGTAGAGTCTGTGGTTCACGAGACTTGCCGAATACATAGATACTCCATCAGTCATTTGCCCGAAGGCTTGCATAACCTCAGACGACATCGAGATACCAAGCATGATGTGATACAGAAGCGTCCAAAGCGGAGTCCAAAGTAGCACCGAGAAGTAGATCCAAAACCAAACCACCAGAACACGCCACTTGCCTGCGACCACAAAAAACATGAGCCACGGAAAGACCGCGATCAAAAGCATTCGGATAAATCCGGCGACGTGGGGCGCTCGTGCCAAGTGCTCACTGAATTCCTGCGAACGACTTGCCGCCTCGGATGCACCTTGCTGATCTCGTAAACCCAGAGATCCTAGAATTCCATCCCAACTAAAGAGGCGCCCAAGAACTTGGAAAGTTTGACCAGCGGTGCCTGGAGCCTCAGCACCCTTTTGAATGCCGAGACGACCCTCGTGTTGATCGGCATAGAAGTTCGCAAGCGCCATCGAAGTCGCGTAGTTCTTGTAATAGCTTGGATCAAGCTTCCCGCCGTATGAGTAAACGAGTGCTTCTGAATACGGAATGGTCTTGGAAAAATCCTTCATCTGACCGGCGCCGTATTCATTCAACTTCTGAACCGTTGAGTCCTTTACTTCTAGGCAATTCGTTGTTTTTCCTTGGCCCAGATCAATGCTGACATCTGAAAGTTCTTTGTCGATTTTTTTACCCGCCGAAAAAAATCCATCAATCGCTCCTTGATTTTTAAACTGGTCCACAGACGGCAAAACCTTGGTGAAACATTCATCCGAATAAAAACGAAGCTGGTCCCGAAGCGGTGAGTCTTCAATCGTTGAGATGCCAGCATACATGATAGCTTTGTAGAACATATTCGGAGCCGTAAGCTGGGGATTTCCTTTGGCAAAGACCTCATCAATGACCCTTGAAAGAAGCCCTGTGACTTCTTCAGCCGTTCGACTCATTAGCTCAAAGACAACGCTTACTCGGTACTGACTTTCCACGTTATCTACATGCTTCTTTATGTAGGAATTCTCTGACCAGTTTTTACCTTGGTAGTCCTTCACTTTTGCATCGGAGCCCACGCGAAGGATCGCAAGACCCAAGAAAAGACATGCAATTACCTTAATAAACTTTGAAATGGGAACGTGACGTTTCTCAATCAAAGATCCTGGTAAATACCGAGAGATGAACTTTAAAATCGTGAAAAAGAAAATGGCTCCGAAGATCATCAGAACCAGTCCCTTAAAAAATGCCTCACCCGTAATGACTTCAATGAACTTGGCGTGAAGGCCAAGTCCAATGAGCTGATAGAGTGCTTCGTAAGCGGTATTTGAAAACATGTTCCTCCTTTGCCTTTAATCTTCGTTAAGAATTCGGGCGTTGATGCCGTTTCTTAAAATTACAGTGATACCTTCAAGTTTTGAGAACCAGAAAAAGCTCTCATGCCAATGCTCGATAATTCCAAGGAGCCACACCTTATTGATTTGAATTTCGACAATCGCTCCCGATTTAATTTCAACATCGCCGACTTCAAATCTCTGAAAGCAGTTTCGCTTCAACGGTCCTTCGGTAGTCATTGGCCGCCACCTTTGGTTTCGCAAAGAATGCCGTCTGAGCAGTCAAAGAAGCGACTCTTAGCTGTTTGTGATTCCAAGCCATTCTGGTCCCGCATAAGGCGGTCGCGTGATAAGTCTTGATGAATGCCTTCACCCTCTTGATTGATCTGCGCTGCCACTTCATTCAGAGGGACATTTCGCTCGCGCTGAAGTTCGAGCGTAGTCTGGATCGACTGCTTCAAGGTGTCTCGTTTATCTTCGATTTCTTTTTTCCGACGCTCCGGTAAATTAGGGTTCTGAGAAGCAAGTGCTAGAACATCAAGAGAGCGGTTCATGTCTTCAGAGAACCTTGCAGTAGCCACGGAGCTTGCCAGGCGCTGGCAATAGAGCGCGCGGCTTCGATACGGCATCACCGCAAGGTTACGAAGAGTCTGCCTATCAAGAAGCGTTTGGTTTTTTGTTCCCGTGATGGATTCAAGATCAGCATTTCGAACCACGGCATTTGTTCCACCAGGGCCAGCGTCATCGACTTTACCCATGAGACCTACGCAAAGCTTTTCCTGAACATCTCGTTCGATCCCTGCCAAATGTGTACGCGGCGTAATGCCGAAGGGCTTATCTCCATACTCGACACTGACTTTGCCGCGAGAAACAACCGTATCTCCCACTAGATTTTTAACAAGCTTCACGGTGCTTGAAGCTTCGGGCGTATCAAAACCCGCCCAACGCGCAGAACTCTCAATGAGTTTGTTGGAATTACTTTTTTCTCCGTACTTGGAGCCTGACCAGTTCGCTACGTCAGTATCCCACATACGATTTGAGTTGCAGGCCTGCATAGCGGCTTCAATATTTCCGCCGTTGCTCTCGATCTGGCGATGAACGCAAGTCTGTCTCTCCTCGTAGTATTCACCCACGCGAGAATCGGTGTACTTATCCATAAGCGCGCACTGATTCAGCCGCATCTGCGACATGAAGTTCGCGTTGATCTGCGAGTGCTTTAGGATTGCACACCACGTCGGACTAAAATAGCAGGCAAGGAGCATTGGCGAGCCCGCCATGATGTCTTTACCCATGTCTCCAAAGTAGCGGCTATCAAGAATATTTTTAAGACTCGCTTGCAGTGTGCTTTTGAAATCGACTCTTCCGCAGTCTGAACCAATTCCAAGATTCAATCCCAGATCAACACTTCTGTACTCGTCGAAGACGGGGTCTTTTTTAAGACCTTGGGTCTGGTACAGATAATCGCTCGACTTAAATTCACTGCGATTTCGGTAAGAATAGTCATTATCTCCGGCGCGTGCCTGAGCGGCGAGGAAGCAAAGACTCATCATTAAAATAATTTTCATTTAGGCTCCCTTTGTTTTTTCGTTGATGCCGTTTCGATCTTGCTCACTGTTCACAGAGGACAGGCGATCAAGATTTGACTGAATATATCTAAAAGCCCCCTGATGAGTGCTGGTCTTGTTCGTGTAAAAGACTTCTGCGAACTCATTCGGTTTTGTTTCAAGCGTATCGAGAATCTCAAGTGATGCGGAATTCAATAGCGATGAGTGTTCCCGCAGATAGCGAACATTGTCGGGACTCAAAGCTCTTCGATGTAAAGAACTCCACCGCGTTTCAGGCTTTCAGGTTTTGACATCATCGTCATAATTTCCTGAATCACGCACATGCTCATGAGGACTTTAAGCGTTTCATCCGAATCGAGCGCTTCCAGGTCATAGGCATAGAGAAGCTTCGCTGATTGCTTCTTCGTTTGCGCTTGTCCTCGGAAAAATGCCGCATACACGCCGTCGCCATAAAATGGCATAAGTCTTGAGATGAGATCTTCGATTTGCTCTTTGAGCGTCTCAAATTCGCCTTCGGCAGTAAGACCCGACATCGAAGCGATCACATCATCGATTGAAACTGAAACTTCGATCGTCGAATCTACCTCAACAAGCACGCCGTCCTTGTAAACGATTCCGCGTTCACGAGCCCTGCGCAAATAGGCTTCCTTCAATGCGCGAGACACAATGCTCATGTGGTGGCTTTCCATCTCGAATGACGTGCTGGTTAGTTTCACCGCTGTCAGAATCAGCTTTGTCAGAAAATTTACTTTTGCATCGTCAAAGGCTCCGCGAAACGAAGAGAACGGCATATCCTTGCTGGGATCAAAGACGCTGAGGTCTCCGTCGAAGTCTCTGCACAAAGCCTCACAGCTCGTTCGCTTGTCGATTACAAACGCCATCGGCTCTGGATTTCTAAGTTTCAACGCCTGAACACAGTCCAGCGCAAATTTACTTTTTCCGGAGCCTGTGTCTCCCAGAATAGCTGTATGATTTGAAATCGCATTCGATGCCCACGAAAAAGGAACGAGATTGTTTTCCCGCGACAAAAATAGTTGAAGCGGATTGTCCATCCCACGGTAAGAATCGAAAACGGGAAGAAGCTTTGTTGCATCTTTATTCATGATGCGAACAAATCTCTGACTCGAATGGTCTGCCGCTGGCGTATAGAAAAGCGGAAGACTATTTAAGCAAAGTCCGAACCCGATCATCTCTTCACGAATTACTTCACATTCTAAGTCATTGTGAAATACGCTGGTGATGGC
>NCGL01000041.1 GCA_002256935.1 Bdellovibrio sp. 28-41-41 | reverse complement strand
TTACGGCGTTAAGAGCTTTGAAATGTATAGACTCAGATACCTAAATGCTTGTGCTTAAATGATTTTTTGAAATTGTCCACCATGGACCGTGTAGAACCAAAAATCGGGGTTTTATAAAAACTGCGAATTTTGGTTCGCATAGCTTGACAATTGGTGCCCCGCGAGGGACTTGAACCCCCATGCCTCTCGGCGCTAGATCCTAAGTCTAGTGTGTCTGCCAATTTCACCAGCGGGGCAGATAAAGAAATCTCTTTGTAGCCAAATTTGATTCTAAAATCAAATCTTTTTCGGCTACAGAGTTAAAAATTATTTTTCAGCGATTAGTTTTTTGTAATCACCAGCCCTCATTAACTGAGCCAGTTCTTTTTCAGTGTCCATCTCGATGCGGATTAACCAACCATCATTCATTGGATCGTCATTTAGCGGAGCCGGGTCATCAACAAGAGTGTTGTTTACCTCGATGACTGTACCTGAAACGGGAGAATACAAATCACTTACGGCTTTAACGCTTTCAACAACGCCAAATGGTTGATTTTGAGTAACTTTTTGGCCTTCTTCGGGAAGCTCAACGTAAACGATTTCGCCTAATTGGTTTTGTGCGAATTCAGTAATCCCTACAGTGACGATATTCTCATCAACTTGTGCCCACTCGTGTTCTTTAGTGTAGTAGTTATCTTCAGGAATTCTGTAAACCATTCTAAACCTCTATTTTTAACTGTATCAATCGCTACCAAATACAATGTGTTTTGACCCGGAAGTCAAGGTAAAGCCTTAAACAAACGGCGTTTTGCATACCTGAGCTTTAACTTTTCGGCCACGGATGTCGACCAGGATTTCTGTACCTATTTCGGCATCTTTAACGTTCACATAGCCAATGCCAATCGGTGCATCCAAGCTGGGAGAGTGAGTGCCGCTGGTTACCCAGCCCGTTTGTGTGCCGTCGACAGAATACAGAGTGTACATTTCGCGAGGAATGCCTTTTTCAATCATTCTCATGCCCACTAGCTTTTTCTTTAAGCCCACTTCTTTGCCTTTTAATATAGCAGTTCGACCTATGAAGTCCTTAGCGTCCGGTTTGATTGCCCAGCCTAAGCCAGATTCATAAGGATTGATCTCGTCATTGATTTCATGTCCATAGAGAGACATTTTCTTTTCTGTGCGCAGAGTATCGCGTGCACCTAAGCCGATCGCTTGAACACCCAGTGGCTGTCCTTTTTCAAGAAGCAGATCCCATAGACTTTCTGTTTCGTTCCATGGAACAAATACTTCGGCACCACGTTCGCCAGTGTAGCCCGTTGTTGCAATAATAACTTCAACAGGATTGCCTTTTTGATTTGTGAATTTTCTATGAAGTACACTGAAGTTTTTTACGTTTTCAAAAGACTCTTTGAAAACTAAGTTTAATAATTCATGAGCCTTGGGACCTTGAACCGCAATTTGTCCCCATTGACTGCTTTCGTCTGTCACTTGAGCGCCGCGATTATTTTTAGTCATCCACGCAAAGTCTTTATCTTTGTTAGCTGCGTTTACACAAACTAGGTAATCGTTATTTTTATCTAAGCAATAAACGATAATATCATCGACTAAACCGCCGGTAGCATTTGGCAGAAGAGAGTACTGTGCCTGACCTGACTCAAGTTTAGATACGTCATTGGTAGTTAACCACTGTAATGTGTTCAAGGCCTCTGGACCTTTGAATCGGACTTCACCCATATGAGAAACATCGAACAGTCCAACGGCCTTTCGTACAGCGTGATGTTCTTCTTTTAGTTGTGTGTACTGAATAGGCATTTCCCATCCTGCGAAGCTCACCATCTTGGCGCCCAGTTTTTTGTGATTGTCATTAAGAGGAGTCTTTTGTGTCGTTGATGTATCCATAATATTTCTCGTTTTCTAAGTGACTAAAAGTATAACAATTTCTGAAACAAATTAGTTTTTACTCGAGTAAACTGTCAATCTATTTAACGAGTGAAAACGTGGATATCATAATGAGTGTCTCATACTGAAAGTGCGCTTAGAATATATAACTTCTATGCTATCCTAAATATGTAATATTGGGGGACTCTTATGAAAATCAACCAAAACTTCTTATCTGGTTTTTCTGCGTGGGTTGCGTTGAGCATTGTAAGTATTCTTTTCTTTCAGAACTGTGGCCAGCAGGGCGATATCGCACTGAAGATGGAAGAAGCGGCATCAGATACCCTTGTGCAGGATATCTGCGCTGTTAACCCCTCGCATGTTCGCTGCACGAACGCGCAGCCAACAGGCAAAGTCGAAGAATACCGTTATATCGACGTATCTCAACCAGTCATCCCTGACTTAAAAATCTTTTTAGTATTAGATAACTCAGATTCAATGCGCGTTAGCCAAGTTAATTTGATGAATAACATTGAGAAAATGTTTTCCGCTAATAGCCAAGGTCTTTCGGATTACAATTCTGAAATTTTCATTATCACGACAGCTCAATTAAATAACATCGGTAATTCACTATTTAAAAGCAGTGTTGACGAAAAAAATGATTACCAAAAAGTAATTGAAAAAATTTACGAGATTTCAAGTGTTCAGTATGTTCAAAGCATGATTGAAATTTTCCGTCCAGCGGATGGCAATGTTTCAGCACGTAAAACTTCGGGTCTATTAGAAGGTGACATGGTCGGCTTTAAAGTCCGAACTACACGTGCTCCTTCAAACGTTGGTGTGAAATACGACGTAATCAATTCTGAGTTTTCACCAGCATATCTAACTCATATCGATCAGCCAAGTGTTGTGTCAGTGAAGTATTCTAAAGGTGAATCTATCCAAGACCTTGTAGATAAAGTGAAAGCGCGTGTAGAATTTCTAGATCCAGATAAGCAATTCCTTTCAAAAAACATCGCTTACAATGGGTCTACAGTTGATAACGTTCCATTATCCGATGTCGTTGAAAAAGAGAGCGGTCTTTGCGCTATGGCCCGCGTTCTTCATGAAGTTAAAAATAATCCTGATAACTCTTTAATTAAAAAAGGTGAGCTAGCAACGTTCATTTTGGTATCTGATGAAAAAGAACATGACACTGCTGGATTAGAGTGTGTTAAGTCTTATAAATTCCAACAACCCGTTCCAGGATTCTTATACAAAGGTGAGTGCGTCGATACAGATTCAAATGTTTCCTACGCTATCCCTAGTGATAAGAGCGTTACATTTAAAGTAAAAAAGCCATACACTCGTCATATCCTTTGGGGTTACGAAAGTATTCAAGCTGAGTTAGCGGAAAGAATGGCAAGTTGCGATGTGAAATTTAACCAATCGCTAGCGCGGTTGAAGGTTTTGAAAAATACTCACGTCGTTACTTTTGATAGAAAAGTGATCGATTCAGGTGGCGCCGATGTTGTGGATTATTGGAAGCACGATTTGAAATTTGACCGTGTTAACATTAAACACAATCTAAATTTTACTCGTACGACACTTAAACACAAAATCAACTTTAATCGCATCAGCCAAAAATATGCGGTAAATGGTAAACGGACTCATACGGCACCAAAATACGCTGTAGATATCAAACGTAAAAAAGTGGCTAAATATCAAAAGGTAAATTATAAACGTGAAACTATCCTTAAAAAAGAGGGTAGCCAAACGGTAGTGGTTGAAACGTATACTCCACCAAGCCCGATTCGCGTTTCTAATGTGAACTTTTCTAATATTTCTCAATGTACTCAGGACTGGTTAAGAACCGTTCCTGCCGTTTATTCATTAGAGAAATCATTGAGTGCTAGTGAAAGTTATAAATACACTGTAACAGAGTGTGTGATTAATAATGATGAAACAGCGGATAATAAAGTAGTTGAAGTTGTTGGAGTGAAACCCGCTCCTACGAGCTGCAATGAAGCTTTAGCAAAGGGTGTTTACGCAGAAGGCACACTGGCGGCTAATGAATCGTTCTCCTATCTTTCAATTGATTGTTTGGATCGTACAGCCACTGTAAACGTAGTATCGTTAAATATCGCTAAAGATGGTGCCACGCCATCAGTAGCATCGTGTACGCCAGCTTTTGCAAGCTCGATCGATTCAGCGAAGCCAAGTGTTGATGCGGGTAAAGGCGAAACACTAGTTTATTCAGAAATCGCGTGTGCTGATGCGTCTACAACTCAATCTAACGTAGAGATAGCAAATCTTTCGGGTGCAGCTCCAGTGAGTAATATTTTAGAATACGTCAAAGCCCAAGATGGTAACAAAGCAAACACATCGTATTCAGGATATTCGGCTTCAGATACCAATGTTGTTGAAGCTAATCAAGCCATCCTTGTAATTGGTGCGGCTCCATCTAGTGCAACTGATATTCACAATAGCATTGTAGCAAAAGACGGAAACCGTGCTAATACATTGTATGGTGCAGAGACTGCAATATCTGCTAACGTTATCGATGCTAACCAATCTATCCTCAACATTGATGGTAAATATGATGCCGCAGTGAATGGTGCATTAGGTAATTACGTCGCGGCTAAAGACGGCAACAAGGCTAACGTGAGTTACCAAAATATGAGTGCGACTAACAAAGCTACTTATAAAATTTCGTTGGCAGTTAAAATCACTGTGAATGGAAAAACGCCATCTACATGTGATATCGCTTATGCATCGAGCATCGACACGAGCAAACCAGCATTGTTAGCAGGTCAGTCTATAGTTTATTCTAACGTTTCGTGTTCCGCGACATCGTCTTCTACGTATCAGATTACTCGTTCTGGTGTCCCTGTTAAATATGATGGCAGTTATGGACACAAAGCGGTTCCTTACGAAGCTGGCATAGGTGTAGCGGTAGGTTCATCGCGTGCATGTAGTTCGACTGAATTGAGTGCTATCTTGGCTCAAGAATCATCGGCTTCACCAGCGCTTAACATCGATGGAAATGTTTTAGTGCCAGATCCTACAAACCATTGCCGAGTTTACAATTCGGAAGTGACATGGGTTGATTCTAATAAAACGAAAATCTTAACTGCTATTAACTCTGATACAGCTGTTAAGTATTCAACTAATGCAAGTCGATGTGAAACGGCTATCGCTTCGTATTGCACAGGCAATGCGACTAATAATCCAAATGGATTGTTAGCTTGCGAAAACAAACCAACTACGTATGTTTCCTATCGCGCTTACAAACCGGAGTATCGTAAGTATTCACTTAAGCCTCCAGTTAAACCAATAGACGCATCAGAAATTCATTGGTTTGGTTTTGAACCAATCGTAACTAAAGACAAAGCGGGCGTAGATGTCAGCATCAATTTGTTAAATTTAACATGTGCTGAAGTTCCGGGAGCTTGCGTAGGTGCTACAGCAGCCCACAATTCAGTAGTGGTCGCTGAGTATTTTAAACAATTATATGCGGCTGGCAATGCGACTGATTATGCAGCTTTAGCTAAAGTGGCTCGCTCAGCAAACACAGTTACGGATTCTGTTGGACTAGTCGCTTGTAATGGAAGCTTCATGGCCGATTACTCTGAGTGCCGTGATAAATCAGTTCAGTATTCAAATTATCTGTCTTACGATGAATCGGTTACTGACGTAGCAATTGCAAAAGCAATCGACACACCAGTAAGTTGCGATGATGTGTGTACTGCAGATTCTTGCAAAACAAAAGATGCTAGTAGTTTCGCGGTTCCTTATGCTGGCAAAACTATGAATCAGTTCTACAACAATGCATGTAGTATTGGATCTGTTGTAACGACAGGTTCATCTGTTCGTGCGATGGCTTCGATCCGATTGACTGTTCCTAACAGTGATAGCTCGAAATATCAACACGATGTGGATGTATGTTCATTAACATGTGCGGAAAGCGGTTTGTGTAAACTGGCGGCTAACAGTGAAATTGATAACTCGCAGTCAACTGTAAGACAGTACATTGCGATTAAAAACCAAAACATGGATCCATCAAAAGTGGTTTCTTGCAAAATGGTTCGTAAAGCGTCAGCGCAAATCACAGGTAAATCGAGCTTCGAAGTAGTTGACGACGAATGCGTTAGGCCAGCGGGAACAGTATTGCCTAACAAATATGTACGTAATAAATTGCAATACTACGATGCTGATCCAGGGCCATCGAACGAAGTTAAGTTGGTGCGTGAAAACGAGATCAACTTAGAAAACTATATCAATAATAGTTTCGACAACGTACTCGGTGATGGTTACGTAAGTATGATCGCATTTTCTAACCAAAGCGTAGTCAGCGGCCAAGTTGAAGGTGCCGATTACAATCGCATCGCTTTGAGCGTAGGCGGCCAAGTCCGCGACGTAAAAGCAGCCAGCAGCGAATACGGTGATGCTCTGAAATTCCTAGGCGAAAAAGTGGCTGCGCAACTAGCAAGCTCATTCAAAGTTGTTGATATCGATACCTCTCAGCAAATCACGAGGGTATGGTACTCATCATGGTTTACAAAAGGTAAATTCATCGAGCTGAGCCCAACTGATTACACAGCATCAGCTAACTCGTTCATAATCACGAACCCAGATATCATAAACAAAATCAAAAACGAAGCTGCGTTTAAATTCTTCGTCGAAATCTACTAAGCAAAGTAAAAAAGCTTTTAGAGAGAGGAAGCCATCCACCCGGGTGGCTTTTTCATTTTTAAAAACCCCTTGAGTTTTAATTAGGTTCTTACGTCTTTCTTTTGAAGCTTTTGTTCTGGGGTAGGTCGGGGATCTTCCTATTGATCGTGGGGTTGTCTTTTGGGAGGACGCCCTCCATGGGCTCAGGGCAGCCGGTTCGCTTCGCGAACAATACCGCATCCATGCGGGACTAGGCGCCCCCCAGCTAAGCCTCCCAAAAGACAACCCCACGATCAATAGGAAGACCGACCTTACCCCAACCCAAAATCTTCAAACGAAGAAAGAACTCCAATCCAAAAAAACCTCGGGATGATTTATAAAAATAATTTAACCTTTCCTTTACCGGCACCGTCTTACTAGTAGCGAGGTGTGGAAAATGAAGAATCAGCTATTTTTTGCATTGTTAATGTCAGCACTAATTCCATTAGGATGTACCGACCGAACCGAAGTCGTGCCGACGACGGCTCCTAATGTTCAAAAAATCTCAGATGCTCCTACAAACCAAAGTGTTGATGTGAGACCCGCCACGGGCTCGGAGTGCGGCCAAGGCGGCATTGTTTATACGATCTATGTAGATTTAAACTTCAGCGATAGCTTTGATGTCGATGATTCCGTTCTTAAAAGTTTCAACGTTTGTAATGGAGCCAACGGATCTGACGGTACAAATGGAACCAATGGAACTAACGGCACGAATGGCAATGGGGTCGCCTTTGCGGTTGTCAGCGCATCTGTTGAACAATGTCCAACAGGTGGCTCAACAATCCTAATGGCTACTGATGTGGGTAATACGGGCGTTTATAGTGTCACTGCGGCTAATCAACAATCGATGACAGTCTGTAATGGACAGAATGCCTCGACTCCTGCGTATTCCCCCGTCGAGGCCATCTATGCGTGCGGTGAGAATGTTCCTTATAAAGAAGTTCTTTTGAGGTTGAATAGCGGTCAGGTGTTAGGTTCATTTTCTAATAACACGGCGGGGGACATGACTCGTTTAGCGTTCCTGCCGGATGGAAATTTCATGAACACAGATAACAGCGGTTGCCAGTTTTCATTGTCGACTTCTAGTGATCATAAAACACGATCAATTAGTTGGTCAGGTACGGTTCAAAAATCGTGGTCGATTAGTTATTAAGATTCGCCTCTCCCAAATATCAAAAAAAAGCCCACTTGAGAATTCCTCCAGTGGGCTTTTTGAATTTCTAATTTTAAAAGAAACTATTCGCTAAAACTATTTAGTTGCGACCAATTAGGCGTAACTATTTTACGACAATCCAGTTCGCAGAGTTAGTTGCGTACTGAGCAGTTAGATCGGAAACATCAGCTGATGATTCTTGAAGAGCTAGCTTTGAGCCTTCCATCATTGGTAGAGACGAAGCTAATTGGAATGCGCCAAATCCTGCTGAAGCAAAACGTGAACGCGCTGTTCCCAAAGCCGCTTTTACCGCAGCGTAAGCATCTAGGCGACCGAATCCATACACTGGATTCCAAACAGGGGCCGCAATTGGTCCACCGTTTTGATCTACAAAGCGTAGAGTTTTCATCATGATTTCACGAATATTTTGCGGAGTGAATTTTGGATTCACTTGGTATAACAATGTCGCTAAACCCGCAGCGTGTGGGCACGCCATTGAAGTACCAGACATTTCTTGGAAACCACCACCTGGAACAGTTGAGCGTATATTTACGCCTGGAGCTGTGAAGTCAGGTTTTTGAATTGTTTTGCCTTGGAATACTGCTGGACCGCGAGATGAGAACGACGCAATTTTGAAATTTGAATCCGTCGCACCAATCGCAAGTACAGAAGGGTGTTCGTGTGGCGTTGTGATTGTTTTTGAACCAGGACCCGCATTGCCCGCAGAGAAAACTGGCAAGATACCAGCCGCTTCCCAAGCCGTAATCGCACGGTAGAATAATTCGATATCTGGAGCGCCGCCCGCATTCCATGAATTGCTGATCAAGCGAGGAGAATCCGCAGTCGCTGGATTGCCATCTGGATCAAGCATGAATTGCATTGATTTAAGCATCATATCATAACCATCTAAAGCTGCAGAGCCGATCATTTTCGCGCCTGGAGCCACACCGATTTTCACGCCATCACGATCGCCACCAAGGATTGTTCCAGTCGTGTGAGTTCCGTGAGATTGTTTATCAGTAGGTTCCGTGATTTTGTTTTGAGACGCATCATAAAATAGTGCGATTTTACCTTGAAGGGCCGGATGTTTACCGTCGATACCTGTATCAATTAATCCAACAACTACCCCTTGACCGTTAATGTCTGGGCGTTCAGCGAAAAGTTTATCGATACCAAGATCTTTTAAGCCGTAAGTGTAATCAGAGGCTTCGCGAAGGCTGCGTACTGGACGCGCGTCCACTGGCAATGTGTAATTAACTTTGCGGTTTGCGTAGATTTTTTCTACCGCTGGGCTTTGAGATAAAGCGCGTAAACCAGTTGGTGTTACATCAAGTGCTAATGAGTTGTTGATCCAGAATTGGTTAACAACTTTGATATCGCGAGGATTTGATTGAACAACGCTCGCTACGTTTTTTGCAGATGCTTGGTACATTTGCATCAAGTACTTCTTTACCGAAGTGCTTTCGTAACGACGAGGCGCTGGTAAATTCGTTGGGTATTTTAACAATACAACTACTCGAGTTGTTTGAACCGAACGTGTGTTTAGAAAGTTATTTAAAGCCGGGTCAACAAAAGTGACCGCTAGTGCTTGTGCGGATATAGCTAATATAGCTAATATGCCTGTTAATTTTCTCATTTAAAACCCCTTTTAATTAATAAAACTAAAATTATCTTCTTACAATGCGGCTTTGATTGATTGTGTGAACGCGAGCGATGTAAGCAATCAGAGCCTTTCTGTTTTGTTGGTAGTAGTACGTCACAGTGGAAGGATCTGGATATTTTTGATTAGACACTTCTACTGTAATTTGAAGGTCTTTGTACCAATTCCAGCTCCAGTCTTGCATACCACCGTTAATTTCGTACCAAGCGTACCCGTTAGTGATACCGCCTTTGAAAACTTTAGAAGCACCGATGTAAGGCGCGTTTGTTGCGTACTCTACACCTAAGCCGTTAATCAAATCAGCCAAAGGAAATTTATCTGGTATAGTGTCGAAAGGAAGGCTCAACACTTCAGCGCCACCGTGGTAGTTAGCTGACAACTGGAATTTACGAGTGGCTTGCCATTTCATGATTGCTTGAGTTTCTAAAGCGCGACCATCAAGTGTATTTTTGTCGTTACCTTTTTCAGAGAAATCCGGGAAATCGCGATTTAAATCTACGAAGTTAGCGTTACCACGTTGAGCCAGTGCTGCGCCATCTGGATTCATTGAAGGCAAAATGTAGATTTGAGTGGTATCAACTAATTTAGTTAAATACGCATCTTTACCGTAGTTAGAAAGTAGATCTTCAATAAGAAGAACCATTAACTCGCGACCAACGATTTCATCACCATGCATATTAGCGATGTATTTAAATTCTGGTCTGTTGTCGTTCGCACGAACGTTTTTAGATATTTTAACAACCCAAAGATCACGACCTTTAACAGATTTTCCGATCGACATCATTTGCGCTAATTGCGGGTATTTCGCAACGGCTGTTTGAATACGTTGAGCTGTCTCTTCCGGAGTTGGGTATTTAGGACCACGAGTAAGCGCTGCTTTTGAATCTAAAACAGCCGCGCGGATATTTGATCGAGTGATGAATTGGCCTAAACCTTTAGGGCCGTAGACTTCAAAGCCAGATGCGCTGACGTGATCGACTGTTAATTCTTTGTATTGAGTAAATAAGCGCAGGTTTTGCTTACCGTATATGTAATACGATTCTTGCGTTAAGCTGGCTGCATTTGTAGTGAATGCAAATGCTGAAAATAATAGAACTAATGCGATTCCCTTGATCATGATTTCCCCCCTTGGATACTCAAAATTTCGTCCGTTGGATAATGTCCAGGGGGTATTTAAAAGGCAAGAGTAAAAGTTCAAAAAATTCTTATGGGAGATATTGGATTTGCTTCTTCAAGCGGATTTCGTTCGAGACTATCTCTATATCCTCGGGAATTTCTACGCGACCGCCTCGAGGCAGAGTTTGATCGATCTTGTTTTTGTTCATCCAAGTTAAAAATAAACGCCGTTCATCAAAACAAACGAGCTGTTTGTCTTTGCCTTTTTCCGGCAAAATATCGCCGGTTAAGCGCGCCTGGATAGGCGGAGCCGATCGTCGCCATTCCGGCTTCATAGAGCCTTTTTTAAAGGCAATCAAATATGAGAACGTCAGGCTATCATTTCGAAATGGTAGGTTTTTTTCAATTTTATCCATCCATGTTGGTTTCTTAAATAGGATGCGATCATGACACCAATCTCTTTGCGAATGAACCATCAGGGGACAGGCTTTTTGATGCATACACGGTGCTAGAATTTCAAAATCATTATCGATTAAAAACTGGCGCGTTTCAGTTAGACGGCGACCCTCTGTCTGAGTTGACGGCTCAACGATAACCAAATAAGAAAATTGATTCAACAAGTCATTACGGTTGGCTATTTCGGTTAAGCTATAAGAAAAAACGCCCAAGTGGTGCCGATATTTGTGCGCTTCGAATTGGGTAACTACATCGGCGGAAACGGCAGCCGAAGCTTCGGGTGGAATCTTGTGGCGATCATACATTGTAATCTTGCCTTTGAATCCCGTTTGTCTAAGTGACCATGACGATGCGCCAAGTCCTGCGCCGTAATCAAGCGCATTTTCGAATTGATCTAGCGGTACTAAAGAGCTCAGTTCATTAAGCACACATTGATTGCGTAAAAAATTAAGAGGCAAATAGTACGCCCATTGAGCGATTTGCGCGCGCGGTTCATTCCATGGAGTCGCTTGATTCGGGTTATTAATATAAAAATCTGATTGCCACTGGATGGCCGCAGCAATGCGTTTGGAATCGGTCAGACTCAAACCCAGTGTTTTTAAATTTTCGTTGATGGCTACCTCAAGGGAAACCGGGATTTGAAATTCTCTTTTTATTTTCATGACTGTCTCTGCGTCTGTAGTTTTTCAAATTCTAGTTTGAAGTCGTCAAAAATATCGATGTCATCCATGCAGTTAAAATGTGGACACTTATCTTTTAAACACTCATGCTTTGCCGGGCAATTCACTTTTGGTAAATACGTTTTTGTCATCGGTCCACGAGGTGACCAGCGTTTGGGATGTTGAACTTTGATAGGAGAGAAAATTCCAAATGTTGGAACGCCTAAAGACGCAGCCAAATGCAGGACACCGGTGCTGGGAGCTAGAATTCCGGCACTTGAGCTAAGCAAACTTAGCAGCTCATAGCTGTTCACTTTGCCGTGTAGACTCAAGAAAAAATCGCGGCCTTCAAAGCGTAGCAAAATTTCATCTAAGTATTCTGAGTCCGCAACCGTTCCGGTCATCACTATTTTCACATCAGGAAACGAATTATGAAATGAGGTAATAAACTGCACGAACCGCTCTTGCGGCCAATTCAGTGCGCTGCCGGCCATTCCCGGATGAATAATGAAATAGCCATTTTCTTTTAAATGCCATTTGTGCAGCAAAATTTCATTTTTGCCCGCTTCCATTTTTAAAATGGGCGTTGGCTGCGCGGTGATTTTAGTCCCATGTAGTTTGTTGGCTAAAATTTGAACGAGTTGGAAATTGTAATCACTTTCATGGATTTCAGCGCTAGATCGCTTTTGACGTAGTCCTGCATTTAAAAACAGGAACGAGTGCCATTTAGATAAAACACCTACGCGAATGGGAATTCGAAAATAAAATAATAAAAAGTGTACCCACCAAGGACATTGAAAACTGACAGAGGCGTCAAACAAACCCGTTTTTAGAATTTCATACAGGTCGTGAAATCCCTGTCTATCTTTAGTTAAGGACGAATATTTACGTTTGGGAACCGAATGCTCGGGGATGAATTCTAAGCCTTTAGAGATCAACCAATATTTTGAATCCTCTTTTAAACTAGGGTGATCGTCCGTACACATGGTACAGACGAGATCACCAATTTTGTCGAGTCGAATAAAGAGGATTTTGCTCATTACTTATAGCTATCAAGCGGCGCACATGAACAAACCAAGTTTTTGTCCCCATATGCATTGTCAATTCTTCCTACCGCTGGCCAAATTTTATTCTGGCGTAACCACGCTTTTGGATAAGCCGCTTCTTCGCGAGAGTATGGCATATTCCATTCCGTTTTGATTACCATCTGAGCTGTATGAGGGGCATTCACCAATGGACTTTTCTCCAATGTGTATTTGCCAGTTTCAACCGCTTTGATTTCTGCATGGATCTGAATCATGGAATCAATGAAGCGATCTAATTCCGCTTTTGATTCGCTTTCGGTAGGCTCGATCATTAATGTTCCTGCTACTGGCCAGCTCATCGTTGGCGCGTGGAAACCGTAATCCATTAAACGTTTGGCAACGTCCGTTACGTCTACGCCTGATGCTTTCTTAGCTGGGCGCAAATCAACGATACATTCATGCGCTACTAATCCTTCGCGGCCTTTATATAATACTGGGAAGTACGGATTTAATTTTTTAGCGATGTAGTTTGCACTCAAGATACTAACTAACGTCGCTTTCTTCAAACCTTCAGAGCCCATCATTGTGATGTACGCCCAAGAGATGGGAAGAATACTTGCGCTGCCCCAAGGAGCTGCTGTCGTTGAAGTAATACCTTTTGCAGGCCCACTTTCTGGGACGCTGGTTAAACGAGGTAAGAAATCTTGCAAGTGTTCACGAACGCCGATCGGGCCAACTCCGGGTCCGCCACCACCGTGAGGGATCGCGAATGTTTTGTGTAAGTTCATGTGGGATACATCGGGACCGAATTCACCTGGTCGAGCTAAGCCAACTAACGCATTCATGTTGGCGCCGTCCATGTAAACCTGTCCGCCATTATCGTGAATGATTTTGCAAATTTCTGTGATTTGCTCTTCAAACACTCCGTGAGTTGATGGGTACGTTACCATCAATGCGGCTAAATCATTTTTGTACTCTTCAGCTTTTTTCTTTAGATCCGTAACGTCTACGTTGCCTTGATCATCACACAAAACTAGAACGACCTTCATGCCGGCCATTACTGCGGATGCTGGGTTAGTTCCATGCGCTGATACGGGAATCAAACATACATTTCTGTTCGGTTGTTTTTTCGAAATATAATATTCGCGAATAACTAATAGACCCGCGTATTCACCTTGTGAACCTGCGTTGGGTTGCAATGATACAGCCGAAAAACCAGTCACTGCACAGAGTTTGCTTTCAAGGTCTTGAATCATCTTCATGTAACCTTGAGTTTGAGAAACAGGTGCAAATGGGTGAAGCTGGTTTACTTCAGGCCATGAAACGGGAACTAGTTCCGTCGTCGCGTTTAACTTCATCGTGCATGATCCCAGTGGAATCATGGAATGAGTCAATGTGAAGTCTTTGCCTTGCAAACGATAAATGTAACGTAACAGTTCAGTTTCACTGTGATATGAATTGAATGTTTCGTGAGTCAAATAATCGGACTTACGTGTAAAGAACGCCGACCACGACGCTGCTGTTGGCGGTTTTACTTTATCAAAAGTCAATTGAGCCGGTTTCTTAGCATGTTTTGCAAACATCGCTAGAACTTCATTCACCGTCGTTGTTGTGCATGTCTCGTCAAACGATAGACCGATTTTATTTTTAGCTATTAGACGGAAATTATACTCGTGCGTATAACCCGTCTTTAAAATCGCTTCGGCATTGTCCGTTTCAACCGTTAACGTATCAAAGAAAGTAGTGTTAGCGATTGTGAAACCCATCTCGCGTAAACCATTAGCTGTCGCGGCTGTAAGGGTCGCTACACGTTCAGCGATATTTTTAAGACCTTTAGGTCCATGATAAACGGCATACATCGCCGCCATGTTGGCTAGCAACACTTGCGCTGTGCAAATGTTCGACGTCGCTTTTTCGCGGCGGATATGTTGCTCGCGAGTTTGTAATGCTAAACGAAGCGCCGGTTGATTTTGTGAATCTTTGCTGACGCCGATAATGCGTCCAGGAATATTTCTTTTGTGAGCTTCTTTGCACGCTAAGAAAGCCGCGTGAGGACCGCCGTAACCAAATGGAACTCCAAAACGTTGCGAGTTTCCGTAAACGATATCTGCGTCCCATTCTCCCGGTGGAGTAAGGACAGTCAATGCCAATAAGTCAGTGCCGACGCAAACGATGCTACCATTTTGGTGGGCTTTTTCCGCAAGGGCTTTGAAGTCTTCAATGTGACCTTCTGTATCTGGATACTGAACAAACACGCTGAATGGTTTTACAGAGAAGTCCGTCGTTCGTGGATCTTCAATACGCATTTGTAAACCTAATGGTTCTGCGCGTGTTTTTAAAACTTCAATCACTTGCGGATGAAGTTTTGGAGATACGACAAAAATATCGGATGGGTTTTTAGCTAAATGGTAGGCCATTGACATGGCTTCAGCCGCAGCTGTGGCTTCATCTAGCAGGGACGCATTGGCGATTTCCATTTTAGTTAAGTCCGTCACCATCGTTTGGAAATTTAAAAGTGATTCCAAGCGACCTTGTGAAATCTCAGCTTGGTAAGGCGTGTAGGCTGTATACCAAACCGGGTTTTCAAGAATGTTGCGTTGAATGATCGTTGGCGTATGTGTACCGTAGTAGCCTTGACCGATCATATTTTTGAACAGTTTATTTTCTGACATGATCTTTTTCAAATTTAGAAGAAGATCAGCTTCCGAAACCCCGCCGCCAACACTCATCGTGCTTGTGTTTAAAATAGTCTTTGGAACCACTTGGCGAGCTAGGTCTTCCAAAGTCGAAAAGCCAATTTCTTTCAACATGGCTTTTAGATCATTTTCATTTGGTCCGATATGTCTGGTTTCAAATTCGTGCTGGGTATTCATTCCGCTTAAGTCCTTCTTTAAACTGATTTTGCTGTTGTTTTACGTACTTTCTTTTTAGTCGTCTTCTTAGGCGATTTTTTACTGAGTGCAGAGAATTGCTTTTCTACTTTGTTTTTTTGAGCCACTAGTTTGTCTTTGTAGCTCTCAAGATTTTTTTCAATTTCCCAAGCCGATTTTTTAATTTGCGCCACAGTTTTGCGAACGTCTTTGTCCAATTGCTTTTGCGTTTGGTTGATTTGCTTCATTAACGAATTATATTTTGTTTGCGCTTGCTTTACCGTTTTGTCTTTTTCGACGTTGATAAAGCTGTTGATTTGAGTTTTTTTAGCCGCAAATTCTTTGTTAAGGTGATTCAATTCCCCAACCATTTTTTTAACCTGGGTGTTTTTGCTAATTTGTTGAGATAATTTTGTCTTCATGTTTTGTAACCATGATTCCATAGTGACTCCTTGGATATAGGTTTAAGAACGTGTTTTATAAGGTAAATTTCATTTTTTTAATTAACATACCCGGTACTCTTTTGCCACCTAAATGTCGTTGGAAATAGGTCGTCGTTTGTGGCTCAAGTTCCGCAAATTCAGTAACTGATTCTAGCTCGTCTCCCCACAAGTCAAATAGGGTGTCATCAAAGCGCAAGTCCGCGATAGGACCCTGAATTTGGCCTTTTTCAACCCAGAAACAAGCATACCGAGTCATGCCTGTAATCCGAGCTTCCATGGGGTTAGACCAGTTTAAATAGTGTAAATTAGAAATAAAGATTCCGGTATCTAAAGCTGTTAAAATACTGTCACGTTTAAGCACTCCTGTGTCAATGCTCATAGAGCGAAAGCCCTCATCCTCGTCGGCCAGATTACTGTCTACATTAAACTCAACGGCACTTTTTGTGGACGTGAATAGATTTATTAACTGACCGTTTTTAATCACCGGTAACTGGCCAGGCGCTTTTTCACCTAAGCCATTAAATTGAGGGCCCAATCCCAGCGAGAAGTCTTCAGAAACAGAAAGCTTCGGAGACAGCTGTGTTTCTTTTTCAATAAGTCGTTTTAATGGGTTACGGCCCAAGCGATACGATCGCTGACTAACAGCACCCCAGTTTAACATCTGCGCCATTTCAGAAACAGCGCCCGGGCCAAGGTAAACACGGTAGTTGCCCGGATTTAATTCGACTTTTGGTTTCTTCATCATTTCGAGCGATGT
The DNA here is from genome assembly GCA_002256935.1 of Bdellovibrio sp. 28-41-41. Taxonomy (GTDB): domain Bacteria; phylum Bdellovibrionota; class Bdellovibrionia; order Bdellovibrionales; family Bdellovibrionaceae; genus UBA2316. The sequence goes on along the minus strand of NCGL01000041.1, from coordinate 11,926 downwards.
CTGGCTTTGTTGCAGTTGCTGAATGAAGTCTTCGCCGTTCCAATCACGTGCGGAATACAAACCTTTAACGGCGCGTGGTCCATCGTACAATGAATAATCGACAGTCACTAGCTCAGTTAAAAATTCGTGATTTACGCCATTTGAGTTTCGTACGCAACTGAGCACGGGGCCTATAGTAACAAGACCAGTGAAATCAACGTGTGATGTGGAATTCGAAATAAATTCTAAAATGCCATTCGCATCGTGTTCGCTCCAAAGGTAGTTTGACGAGGATTGTGACGGAGCCGTTTTGTAATCTACATTTTCAGATAGCAGCTTGTCCCACTCATTGAGGGTTTTCAATAGTGGAACTTTTACTTTTTTCAAATCTTCTTCAGCAAAACTTGTGAGAGAAAAACTAAAGCGATACGACTTTTGCTGCCAAGTAATAAAAATTTTTGCTGTGGCCTGTTCGACTTGTGAGTTTTGACGAACGCGGTGATTGTTGTACCTAATAAAGAACGAACTTTCGGCATCTAGTGTGCTCGTCGCGGATGCGCCCGAGGGAATATTTTGAAATACCCAATCAGAACACTGGTGATAACTTTTTAGTATTTTTTCAATGTACGTGTTTTTCATAGGACCTCTTAGCTGTTCTTTTTAATATTTTTTCAAAATATCTCTACATCTTTAAACAAACAGTATGGAGATGTATGACCCACACGTATCAATTGATTTGGTTCACCCTTACCGCAATAATACGATCCGTAAACGCCGGCTTCGTTACTGATTTCTGTTAATTTATTCCAGAAAGGAACGCTGACGCCATGGTAATTTGGATTCTTAACTACATGTTTGAGCTGTCCGTCTTCGATCAGCATTCCATATTCGCAGCCAAATTGAAATTTTCGACGATAATCATCAATAGACCAAGAACGATTGGTAGAAACCCAAATACCTTTTTCAATACCTGCAATGATTTCTGTTAACGGTTTACGACCGCTCTCTAAATTTAAGTTAGCCATGCGATCAATAGGCGGGCGGTTCCATGAACTGGATCTAGAATTAGCGACTGGCTGGGTTTGCCCGCGCTCTGCGGATTCTAGGCTGCCCAGGCCACTCATAAGAATGCCATCTTTAATTAAATACTGCTTTTCGCTTTTTAAGCCAGAGTCGTCAAATTTATAGGAAGCCAGTTCAGAAAAACGATCGGGCTCAAATGTGATGTTCATTTTGGGACCACCATATTTCAGGTGACCAAAGTCGGCCATGTTCACAAATGACCAACCAGCATAGTTTCGCTCATCGCCTAAAATGCGATCGATTTCTAGAGGATGTCCCACTGTTTCGTGAATTTGTAATGCCATTTGGTCCGGTGATACTAATAGATCGCGGGTTTCAGTGGGGCACGGTGGGGCGTGGGCGAGCTCTAGCACTTCTTTGGTAATCTGGTCGGTTATCGGGAATAGCAGGCTTCGCAAAAAAACTTCAGCGCCGATTTGTAGGCACAAATTGTGCGATCGCGTTTGAATATCACCTTGATTTTGCGCACGTACCGCTAAATCTAAATTCACGATAGAAAAATTCTGAATCCATTCAGATCCCAGTGAATCCCATTTTACTTCTTCAGTTTCAACGATCGAGACGCTCGCTGAACGGAAAAAAATCAAAGGTGATTCATTCATTCTCGCAGTGCAATCTCGAAGTACCGTTTGGATTTCCGTTAGGGATAACGTGTCTAAAGGTTTTTGAATTTGTGATCGGTACGTGCCTTCCGATTTTGTTCGGATGGAATGCGGGAACGGATAGGCCTTTTGTGTGCTGAGATGTTTGGTTTGGTTTTTTGCAAAATTAAAGGCGCGCAATAAACCTTCGTCCGATAGATCTGTTGTCGAAGCATAACCAATATGTTGATTGAACATCACTTCGATGCGTACACCAGAGTCGAATTGTGTGTGTAGTCCTTCAGAGAGCTCATTACGAACAGACATGTGAGTTGTTTTTTCAGTTACGTATTTGATCCCAAAAAACTCAACTTCGTTTTTATATTGGGCGATGAAATTTCTAATGCGTGCCGTTTGTGAAACTTGAGACAATGAACACCCCACGGAAATCGATAGATCTGTAAAACAATAGACTGATAAACCGCTTGCTAAATTAGACTAGTTTGGCAGGCAAAGCTAACGGAAACTCCAGAAAAACGCTGCGTAAACTTCCGGAAATTTCTGAGCATTGATTTGTCGCCCGTTTCTGGGTACAAGATCCCTGTGATAACAGGAAAACAACTTATTCGTGACCAATTTTTAAAAACTGACTGGGTTAAATATCCTAGCGTTCGCGATTTGAAATTAGCGGGTCGTTTGGTGAAAGTCGATAAAACGTCTTTGACGTTGTTTGTGGCGGGTAAAACTCAGAAAATCTCATTTAAACGTATTTTGAAAAAAGCAGTTAAGAATTGGTTGCAGCTAGAATCCATCCTAGTTGCCGGTGATATCTTGGGTGTGAAAAAAAATGGGCAAGTTGTATTACTAACGCCATTTCGGGGATCTGACGGTGCCCAATATACGGCGGAGCACGCGCAAATGATTTATCAGCAAGCGCGAAGGCAGTATGATTGGAATCGGTTTCTATCCGGAGTAAATCAGTTTTTCGCCAAAAAAGGTTTTTTATCGGTTGAAACGCCAACGCTTGTCAATAGCCCGGGACCAGAACCCACGATCGATGTTTTTAAAACGAGTTACAAGCAAGGTCGCACTGTTTCTGATAAATTTCTAATTACCAGTCCTGAGCTTCATTTAAAGAAAATAGTGTCGCAAGCACTGTCTCCGGTTTACGAGATCACTAAAGTTTTCAGAAATAACGAACACTCACCAAAACATAAACCCGAATTCTGGATGATCGAATGGTATCGCCCATTCTCTGACTTGTCCGATATCGCTGCGGACGTCAAAGAATTGATTCTATTTTTAAAACGGTATTTAAATATCAAAGGCAAAAAGCCTGTATTTGAGAAGACATCATTTGAGAAGATTTTAAGTGAAAAGTATCACTACCGGTTCGAGCCAACAACCGGTGAGGGTGAGCTTAAAACGTGGTTAAAAGAGCAAAATATATATTTCTCGGACTCAATGACCTTGGATGATCTATTTACGATGGTGAATTTGGAAATGATTGAAACCAATATTGATCCCGATCGCGTTGTTTTTCTCAACCAATACCCACCTTATGCGGCTGCATTGGCAAAGCTCGATCAGCAGGGTTGGGCTCAGCGATTTGAAGTCTATTGGCAGGGGCTTGAGCTGGGTAACGCATTCAATGAATTGAACGATCCGGATATTCAGGAACAGCGACTTGCTGAAGACAACCTAAAGAAAAAATCTAATGGTTTAGATCCATTGCCGATAGACATAGAGTTTTTAGAGAGCTTAAAGCGCGGACTGCCGCCAACAGCCGGTATTTCTGTCGGCCTAGAGCGTCTATTTATGGCTTTGTATCAGGAACCAGATATTGCTAAGCTAAAATGGTTTTAGTTTTAAAGAGGATTTTATGAAAAAGATTTTGCTTCTTTTGTTTCTGCCACTGTTATTGATTTCATGTCGATTTTACGAAGTGGATCCAGGACGCTTGTATCGGGCTCCACAACCAACTGAACAAGATTTAGAAAAATACGTTAGTGAAAATGGAATTAAAACTGTTATCAACTTACGTGGAGATGGTACTGGAAACTCATGGTACGACAATGAAGAGCGCGTATTGAAAAAATATAATGTTAAATTAGTTAATATTGGGATGAGTGCTAAACGTCTGCCTCACAAAAATGATTTGATTAAACTTCTAGATACTTTTGAAACTGCACAACGTCCAATTCTGATTCATTGCCGCGCGGGTGTTGATAGAACCGGCGAAGCTGCAGCCATCTATGAAATGCTGTATATGAATAAATCAAAAGAAGAAGCTCTTGAAATGTTAAGTCCTAAATTCGCCCACTTTGAACAGTTCATGCCAGCGAAACTTTATTTTTTTCGCGATTTATGGCAAGGAGAAGACTGGGCTCGTGATAAATACGATCCATGCACTCAAGATTATAAATTCTATGATAAAAATAACGAGAATTGCACGAACACGATCAATGGAAATAAAGTAGAAAAAATAATCGGCACTGAAAGCGACACTTAATTAAGTGTCGCCAGTTTTAGTATTGTCTAGATAAGTTAGAATTTATTTAGCGGCTTCAATCAAACCGGTACCAAGTGTTTTACCGGGCGATTTGGAGCCGTTTTCTTTTTTACCCTGGCAAAGTGGGTAGTACCAAATGTGACTTGCAATTGTTTTCGCTCGTTGCGAGCGTCCCTTGGGCCGCAAGACTTCCCAGTAAGAACCTCCAAAAAATATTTTGTTATTATCTTCCACTTGATTGTGGATCATGTTTAAACCGCACGCCAGTGAACGATTGCTAGATTTTGAATCGTATTGTCGGCAATTACGTTCGTAATCTTGTTCGCGACCTAGGTGCAATTGTAACAAGCCATAGGCTCTTCCATTAGGTCCGGCAGCAGAAGCACCGACATTACATGTGCTTTCAAAAAACACCATTGCATCGATAATACGAAGAAGAATGATCTTTTTTTCATCTGTCGTCATATTGGGAAAATTCGGACAGAATTTGACCAAATCGTTGCTAGCTTTAGGCTCAAAAAACAAAGGATATTTTCCAGGCGACAATTCAGACATTACAGTCTTGCGCCAATTCCGATTGGACGGAGGCTTTGCACTGAATTCCTCGCAATAGTAATTCGAACTATAGGTTTGCTTCACGCCAGAGCTTTCGCTGTGTGAAAAACAACTTGTCAAATAGATGAACAGGAAAAAAATATATTTTCGAGACCCCAGACCCATAACCACCACCTGATTCAGTAGTCTTACAAGTTTCGTTCCGGGTGGGTTGTTATTGATTTGTTTTGACGGAGGGTGATAGTGAAAAAAAGAAAGGAAGGACTGCAAATTGAGCGAATGGGGCGTGAGTCACCGTGTCGGTCACCGTACCGCGACCGCTACTGTAGCCTCATCCGCTACCGAGGCTCCGTCGCTGTCTGCGTTTCCGTACCGTTTTTCGTTTGGAAATCGAGTCCAGTTTTTTAAACAAAGGCTGTTTTATCAGAATTGAATTCGTTATCGTTTACTTTGAGAAACTTAATTTTTTGTCGGGGGGATCTTTATGAGAGTCGCTTTTTTTGGTGTTTTAATTTTAGTTGCCAGTGCCTTTAACTTTGCGTCTGCGGCTACAAAGAATGAGCAGACTGTGTTGGTTAAAGCGGAAATTTTTTATAATGGGAAATTGTTATCTCGTCCTCAGATTTTGACTTTGATGAATGAGAAAACTTCGATTCAAATTGGGGATGATGAGTCGAAATTGGATTGGCAGGTTACCGCTTCTAACTCTAGTCTTCTGCCGGCGGCTGTTGATGCTATTGAATTGGATACTTCTCTTGAATACACTAAAGATGGTCATACATTTAAATCGGCTCCGAAGATCATTACTGAGCCTGGGGTAGAGACTTCAATTCAGGTTGGCACTAGCGAAGGGAATACTCTAGAAATTAAGGTCACGGCCGAAAGAAAATAGGGGTCTTGATGGTCTTTTTTTACGAGGTTCTTGACAGTCCATCGTAAAAGGAATTACTTCGTAGGTCGGACTTAATCGGACATTCAATTATAGGCAGGTATGTGGTGAAGATTATTTTGTTGGGGCCTCCTGGCGCAGGTAAGGGTACGCAAGCTCAGGTTTTGAAGGATAAATTTAGTATTCCTCAAATTTCTACTGGCGAGATTCTACGTGCTGAAATTAAAGCTCAAAGTGATTTGGGTAAAAAACTAAAAGCCATCGTCGATTCTGGTGCTCTGGTTTCTGATGATATCATCATCGAAATCGTTCAAAAGAAAATTCAATCTCCGGAGTGTGTTAATGGTTTCTTGTTTGATGGTTTTCCTAGAACTCTGCCGCAAGCTGAAGCTGTTAAAAATGCGGGTATTAAAATCGACCACGTCATTGAAATCACGGTACCAGATTCAGAAATCATCAAACGTATGAGTGGTCGCCGAGTTCACTTGGCTTCAGGTCGCACATACCACATTGAATACAATCCACCTAAAAAAGCTGGGTTTGATGACATGACGAATGAGCCATTAGTTCAGCGTGACGATGATAAAGAAGAAACAGTGAAAAAACGTCTAGACGTTTATCATCAACAAACTAAACCTCTTGTTGAATACTATCAGAAGCTGGCTAAAGCCGGGGATTCTAAGGCGCCTAAATATCATAGCGTTTCAGGTGTGGGTGAGATTTCTAAAATCACTCAAGATTTGATCAAAGCTGTCGACGCTAAGTAGTTGCGGATGAGTCGAACCTATTTTTTAGGTTCGTTTTCGTTGATGTCTTCTTTAAGTTCTTTACCAACTTTAAAGAATGGGATTTTCTTTTCATCCACTTCAATGATTTGGCGAGTGCGTGGGTTTCTGGCTTTGTACGCAGAATATTTTCTATTTACAAATGAACCAAAGCCACGGATTTCAATGCGATCGTCTCTGATAAGAGATTCGATCATAGTATCGAAAATAGTGTTAACTACAGTTTCTGCTTTTACGCGAGTGATACCCGCTTTTTCCGAAATCTTGTTGATCAGGTCTGATTTTGTCAGTGGCATTATATATCCTTTTGGATGGCGCTAACTACTCGATTATATAAACTTTTTTCACTTGGGAAAGGGTTTTCTAAATGGACTAACTGCATTACAGACTAATTTGCTCGTGCACCCAAGATTTTTAAGTACGCATTGTATAGTCCACCGATCATTTTCCTTCGATCGAACATTTCCAAGACTTTTTGTCTTGCCTTTTCACCCATTTCATCAATTGGGATTGTTCCTGAAAAAATCTCGATAATTAGGTTGGCCATCGATTCCGTATCGGCCGGTCGGATCAAGAAACCATCCATACCGTCTTCGATGATATTCGATAGGGGGCTGACCTCAGAACCTATGATTAGTTTCTTTTGAGACATGGCTTCGATCTGTGCTGGCTCAAGACCCGTAGTACGAGAACTTAAATTAACGAAAATATCGCACAAGGAAATATAGTCGAATAGGTCCTGCGATTTTAGAGCCCCCGTTAAAATCACTCGACTGCCAAGAACTCGATTTAAAACCTCGAGTTCAATTTGATTCATTAGCGGGCCTTTGCCGACAATGATCAAATGGGCATTCGGTTTTTTAAGCGCGACTTTTTCGAATGAACTAAGGATATTCTTAATCTCGTTCATGTCGGTCATATCAGACAGAGTGAGCGCTATTTGGGAAATCTCGGGTAAGCCCAGATTTTTTTTCAATTCAAGAGGTTTTTCACGCAGTTCTAAGCCACTCACTTCCACACCGTAAGGTAGTGAATAAATATGAAAGTCGGGGTACAAATAGTAGCGCTCAAGCATCACCCGCTGTTGAGGATGATTTACAAAGACAGCATCCGCATTCTTTAGAATCTCGCGATCTTTACCTATGTATGTAGAAAGGAATTTATACAGCAGGGCCGCAAACGTGGTCAGAATTCCACTTACAGTTTCTTGGCTCATACCAATAATCGAAAAAATTTGTGAGATCTGAGTCGCTTCCACGTCGAAAGCAAATCGTACTTTAAGTGCTTTACGATTCTTAGCGATCTTCAAACCCGAGGCATCCAAACTGTGGACAATATCGAACGGTTTAGCTTTGTGTAGCTCCATGAATTTTTGATAAACGGATTCTTCGAATGATGTTCTGATAAACGGTGATCCGGCATCGTTCAGGAAGTAGGCTTTTACACCTTCGCGTTCAATTTCAAATTTGTTCATAGGGCTAGAATAGGAAATGACGGTAACTCGAAACCCTTGTTCTACAAGTCCCGTAGCGATGGACCAGATATAACCCATGTCGGTCGCCCGACTTAGAATTTGAAAGCGACGACTAATAAGGCAGACATTAATATCTTTAGATAGCTTTTTCATTCTGCGTACTCGTAGCTTTAGAGATTAAACGATTAAATTCATTCACACTGATATCTACTAACGACGCTGTGTTGATCATATCATCTGGATCTTCACTGATTCCCGGCATAGCGAAGGTTTCGATGAATTGTAGAATTTGAGATTTTTGAGCAATGGAGGCCATCGAATTGTTTTCCCATAAATCGGGGTACAGTCGCATTTGGCTGTGATCCATTACGATGTTTAATTTGCGATTCAAACTAAATTCAAAAAATTGGATACATTCTTCAAGTTCGAAATCTAAACCGGCAATCCACAAGGTAAAATTAGATTTAGGAATAGGATTAAGATCAAGGTTGCTAGCACTCGTTGGGAAAAATCGCCAAGGCTTTGCACTCGCTTTGCTTAAGATATAATTTAGTCGTTTGATTTCAGCAGCGGCCCAGGCTTCTAAATCCACCATGAACAGTGTAGAAAATTTTTTAGCGAGCGCGATCACGACCGCTTCATCAAATGCGCCCCGCTTAAGCGGAACTAGCATTTCATATCGTTGAAAGTCTTTAGTTGAGACTACCGATATTTCATGCGCCGAGGCTTTCTCTGACAGATGCAAAATAGGTGGGATCACGCCTTTGATTTGGTAGCGATTTTTAGCTTGTAGCCCGCGCAAATGATAAAGGAAAGTTCTATGCGGACCCGTTACGATATCAGCCGCATAAACCAATTTCTTGGCGCGTTTCATTTTTAAAAAACTATCTTCAGATAAAAAAAATTGAACTGAAAATAATTTTCCAAATAGTTGCGAAAGCCCTGCGAAAAAATCAGCCGTTTTAACTGCGGCCGCAGAATCTACAAACACGTGCACGATATCTGGATTAATCATCATAAACGATGGAAGGAATTTAGCCATTTCAATAAAATTCCATCGTGAAAAATAATAAAGCGTATCCGAATGAGTAAGACCGGCGTCCTTTTCGGACTGTGATGTCAGAACGGTAAACTCATGACCAGATCGTCGAATGATTTCTATTTGGTTCAAACTATTGGCTGTTAACTTTTTTGTGATGAAAAGTATTTTAGCCATTGGATTAAATCCCTAGGGCTTTAAAAAGATCGTTGAGGATCTTTTTGTTCGCTTCCGGAATTGGGCGCAGTTTAAGCTCCTGAGGGTAAATCCATTCCAGCATCAAATGATGTTTGGCTTTGGGTTCACCTTTCCAGTAGTTAACTTCGTAAAATAAAATAATAATTCCAACGTCGCCGTAGGAATGAGTGCAGGCTAATCGCAATGTGCCGATCTGAGCATCAATACCTAATTCTTCATTAAGTTCACGCTGAAGTGCTTGTTCTGGAGTTTCGCCAATTTCAATTTTACCGCCAGGGAATTCCCATAATCCAGCAAGGGAATGATTCTCTGGGCGTTGGCCGACCAAAATTTTTTGATCCTTTTTCAAGAATCCGGCAACGACAGGTATCCAGTTGATTTTTTTAAGTTTAGTCCGCTTCATCACTATTTACTGTACTCGACAGAGACCGGATTTAAAAGGTCAAAAAGTATTTAAATGGTCGTATTCGCGAGCAATTTTTTTGAAAATGAAAGGGCCACGGAAAATCAAAGAACTATACAATTGGCAAAGGTCAGCACCTAAGGCCAAGCGATCTTTTAAATCCTCTCCATTGCTTATCCCGCCCGCATTTATGATTAATTTATTGTTGCGATGCGTGCCTAGCATGGAAATAACATTTTTCAGAGCTTCCCTCGACGTGATCGCAATTGGTTTTCCCGAAAGTCCGCCTTCGACAGGGTAAGGAGATGGGGTCGGGCGCTGTACGGTCGTGTTAGAAATGATATAGCCGTCAACCCCTTGGTTGTGGCTAGCTTGAAGAATAGTTTCAAGTTGTTCGCTTGTTTCATCGGGGCTGATTTTCAACAACAACGGTCGATTTACTCTACGCGATTCATCACCTAGTTTTTCCATCAGAGGTTCAAAGTATTCTTTTGTTAATAACTGGCGAAGGCCGGCAGTATTGGGACTAGAAATATTCACTACAAAAACATCGCACAATGAATGCATTTGCCTCATTAAAAATAAATAGTCTTCTTGAGCTTTATCGTTTGGGGTCGTTCGGTTCTTACCAATATTTAGAAAAATCGGCGTTGATCGATTGTCGAAGTGGCGTTCCACCTCGTTCATAACGGATTTATAACCAGGACTTGGAAAACCCATCTTGTTCCACAGAGCCTGCGTTTCTTTAAAACGATCCATGATTTTTCCAGGGTTGGGTTCCTGTGGCTGAGGCGTAATAGTGCCTATTTCCAGGAACCCAGCGCCCAGCGCCCACCACTCGTCGATAGACTGACCCGTTTTATCTAATCCCCCGGCAATGCCGATTGGATTTCTAAAATAAAGATGGCGCCACTGACGTGAATGCCAATCATTAGGTTGTTTGGATTGTTCCGAAAGGAAAACGGTAAGTTTCAAAAAAAATGGAAGCCAATCGTGTCCTGCAGATGGTGACATCCACATCCATGGCTTCCATAAATCTAGGGCAGACTCAAAGGTAATATCCATTAGCGTGGATATAAACCTCTAAGCAACATTGCTTTTTCAAGACGTTTGATAGAAACGGCCATCGCCGCGCTTCTCATGTCGCAATTTTTTTCAATTTTAAATTTAACGATATTATCAAATGCTTTTGTAATGATTGATTTTAATCGATTATCGATTTCAGACTCATCCCAGAAGAATGACATGATATCTTGTACCCACTCAAAGTAAGACACAATAACACCGCCACCATTGGCAACTACGTCCGGAGCGATAAAGATTCCACGTTTATGAAGAATTTTAGTTGCTGGATTCGAGATAGGTCCGTTGGCGCCTTCAACGATTACTTTGGCTTTAATTTTCTCTGCATTGTGAACGTCAATTTGACCTTCCAAAGCACAAGGTAACAAAGCATCACATTCAAGTTCTAACAAAGCATCATTAGAGATTGGTTGTGATTTAGGGAAATCTTTTACAGTTTTGTGAGTCTTCATGTACTCGATCAAATCAGGAACATTGAAACCATCACCATTAAAGATGCCGCCGTTAACATCGCTTACCGCAATGATCTTAGCGCCACGTTGGTGTGCGAAAAGAGCCGCGAATGAACCTACGTTACCGAAACCTTGAATCGCAATTTTTGATCCAGCAAATGGAATATGGCAATGTTCGAATGCTTTTTCAGTTACAAATACAACGCCCAAACCTGTTGCGTGATTACGGCCAAGTGACCCACCGATTTCAACCGGTTTACCAGTCACAACACCCGCTTGAGAAAAACCACCGTGCTCTTGAGAGTAAGTGTCCATCATCCACGCCATTGTCTGCGGATCTGTGCCCACGTCCGGAGCTGGGATATCTTTAGTTGGCCCAATGAACGAACCAATTTCTGATGTATAACGACGAGTTAAGTTTTGTTTTTCAGTGCGAGACAATAAATTTGGATCCACGCACACGCCGCCTTTAGCGCCGCCCAGAGGCAATCCCAATACCGAGTTTTTAAAAGTCATCAACGCCGCAAGACCTACGACTTCTGGAAGATCCACGTTTTGGTGATAACGGATACCGCCTTTATAGGGACCTAACGTCGAGTTGTACTGAACGCGATAGCCTGTGAAAACTTTCACGGAGTAATCGTCCATACGAACGGGAACAGAAACCGTAACGCATTTGCGAGGTTTTTTCAAACGTTCTAGAACGTTTTTATCGCAATCGATAAGTAGCGCGGCTTCTTCTAAATTTTTTAAAGCATTTTGAAATAACGGACCATTTAAGTGGCCTTCAATAGTCGAGTGTTCACTTTGGTTATAAGATAAGCTCATGAGTTGTACTCCTTAAAGTGAGTACATGGTAGTAAAGTAAAAACTCGTAGTCATCAAAGAAAGTT
>NCGL01000040.1 GCA_002256935.1 Bdellovibrio sp. 28-41-41 | reverse complement strand
CGCTGTGATGTTTTAAAAGCTATTTACACTAAAGGTTTAGCCGAAGACGTCGATTTTCCTTACTAACTATCCCAGCCGGATCCTGGCTGCGTACGAAGTTGATTTTCTTCCTCGAACATTCTCTCTAAGTCTTCACGCGCTTGACGAGCTTTTGCTAAAAACTCTTTTTCGTTTTTACGCTTCGAATGCATGTCTTTGATCACTTCAAGATTATGACGACGGAATATTTGTCCGCGCTTAACGCTCTCATATCCTGACCATCCCAGTCCACGCATAACGTCGATCCCCATCTTTAGCGAGGCTTCGAACGTTTCCCGTTCGATACCTTCAATATCCTGATCGATCAAATCATACACGTGCTGTACGTTTCGAGCGCGCGCATATATTTTTAAGTGCGGGAAGTGTTCTTTGGCTAACTTAACTAGTTTCAAATTTTCTTCTGCGCTATCAATTGCCACTACTAAAATTTTAGCTTTTTGAATTCCCGCGGCTTCTAGCAAATCCAATCGAGTCGCATCACCATAATAAATTTTAAATCCGAATCGGCGAAGTAATTCAATTTGATCAGGCTCGTGATCTAACACTGTCGTTGGAATTTTATTTGCGTACAGCAAACGACCGATGATCTGTCCAAAACGTCCAAAACCAGCTATAATGACTGGATTCTCTTGTTCCTCGATAATATCCGGTTCGATTTCGTCGCGCTTTTCAATCATCGGCGCAATTAATTTATCATATAGGAACACCAATAAGGGCGTAGCTAATAACGTCAGCGCAACAATCGTGATCAGTATTTCGTTTGTGGTAGCATCAAAAATATTGAGCGTCGCGGCCGCACCTAATAGGACGAATGCGAATTCTCCCACCTGAGCAATGACTAAGGAAAAGAAAGTCAGTTGTGATTTTGGTAAATTAAAAAAATGCCCAATCGCAAAATGAACCGATATCTTCACAACAAATGCGCCAAATACGCAGCTCAAAATTAATAACGGCTGCTCTAAAATAACACTTAAGTTCACGGACATCCCTACGGAAATAAAAAACAAACCTAACAGCAATCCCTTGAACGGCTCGATATCAGTCTCGAGTGCATGTCTATATTCACTATCCGCAAGTAAGACGCCGGCTAAGAAAGCGCCAAGCGCCATCGAGATATCTAACGATTGCATTAAATAAGCCATCGACATAACCAACAATAACGAAAACGCCGTAAAAATTTCACGTAAATGAATCCCTGCAATAAATCGCAGTAACGGACGCAGAAGCAGTCGACCAGCAATCAGAACAGCGACGATAATAACTACGGTTTTAAGAATATTGAGTAACTTGATATCCGACGAATCCGCAGACTTTCCATCAGACAATAGAGGCAGCACGCTCAACATCGCGATAACGGCGATATCTTGAAATAGCAGAATAGAAAAATTTGCTGTACCCGTAACGGTACTCATCGCATTTCGTTCATTCAATAATTGCAACCCCATCGCTGTAGACGACAGCGAGAACGCCATTCCCACTAATATCGAAGCTGGTATTGATAATCCAACCGCGTACGAGATTCCGGTAAACACCAAAGTGTTAATTGCAACTTGTGCAGTTCCCATTCCGAAAATAGGCATTCGCAGAGACCATAACTTTTTAGGATTTAGTTCTAGACCGATGATGAACATGAATAGTACGACACCAAACTCTGACAGATGCATGGTCTCTTGAACATTAGAAATAAGTTTAATTCCATGAGGCCCAATGATCACGCCCGCAATCAAATAACCTAGAATAGGACCGAGCCCAATTTTTTTACATAGCGGCACGCAAATAACAGCCGATACTAAAAATACAATCAAGTGCAAGAAATCATTTGAATGATTCATGCGTGACCTCGCTCCAAAAATTTCTCTGTTAGCCCTTTAAGTTTTTCCGCATGAACATAAATTTCATCAAGAGAATTCTGACGAGACGAATGTAACACTTGGGGTGGATTCCAGTTCATTCCGCACAAAAAACACATTTGTTCATAAGAGTGCATGAACTCGGTAACCTGAAATTTATTTTGACCTTCTGTCGTGTACGTATCGGCCGATCCGCTCGTTGTGATAGATAACACGAAGTCTTTTCCCTTCAGCGCGTCTCCTTTTTCACCATAGGCAAATCCAGCTTCAAGAACCTCATCCTGCCATAGCTTAAGCAATGGCGGCATGTTGTTCCAATAGAAAGGATGTTGAAACACAATCAAATCGTGATTGCGAAGCATTTCTTGTTCTTTTTTTATGTCGATATTGAAATACGGATAGGCTTCGTAGAGATCGTGAAATGTAACGTGAGTTAATTCTTTCATTTGATCGCAGATAATTTTATTAGCGATCGAGCGATTTAAATAGGGATGGGCTAAGATAAATAGAACTTTTTTACTCATTGTGCATTCTACATTAGTAGAATGCACAACTCGTTTCAAATAACTTTTACTAAACTAAACGTCTTTTCTAGACGTCTTTGCCAACGATCTCTTTCAATTTCCATTCAGCGATTAAGAAAAACACACCGATACCGCAACCTAAAATTGCGAACATCATGAAAAATGAGTTTTGTGACATTGAATTATAGAACGTACCTAATAGACCAGCTAAATAGTTTCCTAGGAACGAAGACGCAAGCCACATACCCATCATCATGGACATGAATCGTGCGGGAGCTAACTTCGTTACGAAGCTCAGACCAATCGGAGACAAGTACAATTCACCCATTGTTACGATTAATGTAACTAGAGTTAACCAGAACAAGTTCGTTAACGTTTTATCAACAGTGATGAAGTTAGACGCTAATGGGATAATCAAGAACGCGGCACCGATTAAGAAGCAACCAACTGCCATTTTTCTGACCGAGCTGCTTTTCTTACCCCGCGCTCCCCAGAAGTTCCACCACATGTCTAATAGTGGTGCAAACATAAAGATGAACAAAGGATTCAAAGATTGGTAATTCTCAGGTTGTAAACCTAAACGAGCCCAGTCTGCTTTATCATCAGCCCAGATTTGTAGAGTGTTACCTTGTTGTTCGAAAATCGCCCAGAAGAAAACTGTACCCATACAAAGTGTAACAAGGGCTGCCACTTTCTTGCGATCCATTTCCCCAGAAACTTGTTTGATACTCCAAACAACACCGGCAACGATAGCCGCGATTAGAATAATTTTGAACGTCATGGGAATCATCAAAATCAAAAGGAAACCCGCCATTGCGCCCAGTAAGCCGCCAACAGTTTTCCAAAGAATTCCGTTGCGCTCTTTTTCTGGAGCCAAGCTAGATAAGTTTTCTGGTGGTAATAATGTACGACCAAGGTGGTACATTATGATACCGATGATCATACCAAAACCAGCTAAACCGAAACCTAAATGCCAAGGAGCGCCTGGATCAGTGATGCCCATCCATTCGCAGATAGCTACCGCTAAGTTTTTGCTCAAGAATGGCGAGAAGAACGCACCCAAGTTAATACCCATGTAGAAGATAGTGAAAGCACCATCGCGGCGATTATCGCCATCTGGATATAACGAACCCACTTGTGTAGAGATATTAGGTTTGAAAGCACCGTTACCTAAAATTAAGAAAAACAACGCCGGGATAAATAAATTTTCAAACGCCATCAAGAAGTGACCGACAGCCATTAGTGCACCGCCCACATAGACGCTGCGACGACGGCCCCAAACTCTATCGGCTAAGATACCACCGAAGTACGGTGATAAATAAACAAAGCCTGTGTAAAGACCATAGATATGAGAGGCAAATGGCTGGACTTCAAGGGGCCCAAAACCAGTTTCCAAAATATACTTTAAAGTATCAAAACCAAGAACGCGGGCCATTCTTTCTGGATCCGCCATTAAATACTTGATCATGTATAATGTTAAGAGTGCGCGCATCCCGTAGTAGGACATACGTTCCCACATCTCAGCCATGAACAATACAAAGAGACCAGCCGGGTGACCGAAATACTCTTTACCTTTAAATTTTCTATTTACCCATTCAGACATTATTCCCCCTCAGGATTTTTTAGCCTCCCGAGGATTAGCAAACGCCCTTCCGATGAGCAACTAAATATTCGAAAAAATTAAGGAAAAATCAGTCGTTGCGAGGTTTCTATTACTCGGTATAACTGGGAATATGTCGATCATGTTTAGATTTCCGTTCTTAATTTCCCTAACGATGGCGTTCTTTTCGTTGCTTGGGATTTACTTTGGTCAAAATTATTTAGCTATCGTTTTAGTGCTGATTCTGCATCCGATTTTGGATAGATGGATTGGTCGCAAACAACCAATCCCGAGCCCCCTAAGCCCACTATTTTTTGATCGTTTATTCACTCGTTCAGCATAGACATTCATGGGACTGCTATTATTTTTTCACAGACGCGGCACTTATAAACTTAGGCTACCATGCTCATCATCGTCAAAAACCTCTGACCCAGCAAAGTAGGCAGTCGGAAGCTTCCTTATGGGTACTCAACTATGCTTTTGATGGCGTTTTTGCCGCCCTTGTACTTTAAATTCATGAATTCGCGTTTGGACTAAGCTTACTTCGATACTTCCTAACTCGTTGCTATGTTTAATCTTTCAATAAACTATTATTGAATTTTAACAGTCGGCGCACACGCTGATTGCAAATTGGGCGGAGTTAAACCAAGCCAATGCGGAATTAACTCAATGGTCTCTATGGGCAGCCGAGTTGGTTTTATTTCTCAAATCTGTTCTGTAAATATCCAAGGCACCAATTTCAAAACTTCACTTTTCACTGTTGATTACACCTTCTAATCGCGGCGAAAGACCTAGGCTCGTTTATTCATGCTTAAAATCCAATAATAGGAACTGTTGTAAAGGGTAAATTTGACCAAATATATTACGTACGCACACCAGATGTTGATTCAGTTATGATGGGTTACGATAGACAAAATAATAAAATGTTCTTCACTGGTAACATCAAAATCATGGGTGGATCTTATGATTTCCCTGTAAGAATCGATTCATTCAAATTTGTTTACACAACAATGTAATTGATCTTTAGAAACGATTAGCTTTTACAAAAAGGTTAAATGAATTAACGGCATCTGAAACTCCAGAAAGGAATAGGGTGCCGTATGTTTTTCCATAGAAACTATTGCACGTTTCATATCCGCCACGAGCAAACTCTTTTTCTGTCAGAATATATCCGTAGTAAGAATTCGCTAATGTCATAACCATTGGGTTAGGGAATTGATTGTCGATACTGTATTTCTCAATCGCAGAACCGATTTCACCAATTGGCTCACCAGGGATCATATAGAACGTCAATGGAGATAAGTGAACCATGTTCACAACCATCGGACGATTTAAATCATCTGGTAATTTAATTTTAAAAAAGAAATTAGCCACCCACTGAAACGGACGCGGCAGAACAGATCGCATACATGCACCCAGATCAGCCTGTGCCAGAGGTAGCTCAACGTTAAATGTTTTCGAAATAACCGGTTTTGTTTCTACAAAATCAGTTTGTTTCCAGAACACATTAATTTTATCAGTTAATCGATTTGTGAAACCATCAATTCTTTCTAAAGATGGGTAGGGCGTGATTGCTGCCGTCTCAAACGAGGTCGGCGTAATCACATCAATCTTTGGTCCAACGTCACCCGCTGCGCCCGAGAAAAACATGAACGGAGTTTGTGTTTTCTCGCCCATTTTATTTTCTACCATCGCCGGCAAATCACCGCTCACTAGCAAATTTTCAGGGCCAAGTGCCGTTCCATGAATTGGGAAATTAATGATAGAAACTACGGGATGATTTTTACTATTAACAAATTTAACTATGTGTAATTTAGGATTTAAAAACGGACCACTGCGACGATTATAAATAAAATCTTCTACAGAGCCCGTCACGTAACTCATGCGAACTTTTTCCATCGAAGAGTAGGCACTCATCGCTGAGTCCACTAGGCTCTCTGCGAATTGATTAAATACGTCTTCAAAGTAAGCATCAGTTGCAAGTTGTTGCCAAAGCTTAACTTTCACATACCCACCTGGACCTGAATGCGTGTGCGTAGCAAACATATTCAGTTCTAAAGGTCGATTGATCATTGTTCTTAGACGCTCTTCAACCCTAGCTCTCAATTCAGGTTCAACCGCGATCACTTCTAAAGTA
The DNA here is from genome assembly GCA_002256935.1 of Bdellovibrio sp. 28-41-41. Classification (GTDB taxonomy): domain Bacteria; phylum Bdellovibrionota; class Bdellovibrionia; order Bdellovibrionales; family Bdellovibrionaceae; genus UBA2316. The sequence goes on along the minus strand of NCGL01000040.1, from coordinate 66,761 downwards.
GATAGGAATATTAGTTGTCGGCCATCATCGATCACGATCGTTTTAGCAACAGAATCGTTCATTCGGCCTATAGAGGGTTTGAAATATCGAGAATAAGAAGCTGCTGAGCCTTTAACTAGGCGGCGCTGGATGTAACCAGCTAATGAAATATTCTCGGGAAGGTTAACAACCTTTTCAGAATAGCCCACTTGCAAATCTGTCGCATGCACAGACAAAGCGGCCATAGTTAATAAAATAAGCCCGCGTATTCCCCTCATATCCACCTTTAACACTAGTTTAACTACTCTAATATTGTCTATTTATTATTTAAAGGTCCCGTTAGATTTGTCGCTTATAATGATTTTTTTATACTCTAAAGCAACAGGATATGGTTCCAGCGCCTTGCTAGAGGCGTTAAACTTGTATAACCCGTACTTTTCTTCATATCCCGATGACCATTCAAAGTTATCCACAAGGCTCCAATAGAAGTATCCGATCAGATTAACTTTAGAGCGCATATCCATGGCGACTTTCACGTGTCTCTCCATGTAGTCCTTTTTAACTTCACCTTTTGAATCAGGCCAGCCATTTTCTGCAATCACCAATGGCTTCTTATATTTATCAGACAAAGTTTGCGTAAGCTCTCTTAAGCCCTCGGGATCAATGATTCTGGTATTTGGAAATGGACTGGCTTTGACTCGGTAATAATAGTTAAAGCCCAAGATATCGATGTGATCGATAATTTTATCTAAGTGCTTAAAATTAAACTCTTGTCCCAGGTTATAGAAATAGCCGAAAATATCCCACCATGCTTTTTCCCATTGAATCATATTTTGTACCGACATGATTTTAAGTTTGGGATCAATCGATCGGATAATCTTCGACGCTACTATAAACGCGTCGGCTGATGTGTCGACATGTTTACGGAATAGACTTAACGAGTATTTGGCTCCGGGTGGAAAAATCCCAAGAAAAAAGCCCGCTAAGCTTTGTGCGTTCGGCTCGTTTTCAGGTGCGTACAAAGTTACTTTGTCTTTAAACTCCGTCACTATCAGTCGAACATAATCGGGCCAACGCTCAACAAGAACAGGATTCATCCAACCGAATACTTCTGGATTTTCAGAGCTAAATCCCCAAGAAGGAAACGTCCAGTGCCACAAGCAAATTATCGGCGTGATGCCATTAGCAATCAATTCATCCACGATGGCGCGGTAATGTTTGATGGCTTCCATGTTGTATTTGCCTTTTTCTGGCTCCACACGCGCCCACTCGATTCCAAATCGATAGTGAGTAACACCCAGATCTTTTAGAATAGCGATATCACGTTTATATTCTGAGTAGGCGAATACACCATCACCTTTAGGATGTTTTAATTTTCCACGATCGAAATAGACATCCCAGTCTGTTTTGAAAAATCCTGGTTCTGTGATTTTCGCTCCCACATCCTCGGTTTGATATGACGATGTTGATACGCCCCACCAAAATGGCTGGCCGGAAGCGATACCATTATTAGCGCCGCTGTAATTTGCCATTCCTAAAACAACTAAAAGACTATACAAAATACTAGGCAAAACTCCCCCTTCGAAAAAAATTATTTCATAATATCAAAGCTAAGTTAACTATTTAGATCAAGTCAACTTTTTAGATCTTCAAATAAATGTAGCCCACGTGTAATTCCAAATGTTATCCTAAAAATCATCGCCATGAAGACATTTATATTTTTATCACTATTTATTTTTTATGCCTTTGCTGAAACTACTTTTGAAAATTTATATCCAAAATACCTGGGAGTCTGTTTAGCCAGTCAAGTTAAGCGTGCCGACTTAGATCCCGAAATGGCGTGGGGGCATATTGCGCTTATGATTAAAGGTGCTTGTGTAGATCGCGAAGCGAAATACCCGCAATTAAAATCTTGTAATAACACGCATGTTTTAATCAGCGTTAATCCTTACATTAAAAATGTAAACTGGATTGCCACTGAAACGTTCGATACTATTTTTAATGGTGGTTTATCTAGACACGCCGAACTCACTCAAGAAACGTTTTCCGCAGCGTATGAAAAATTGAAAGATATTCCTCCATTTAAAGGCGTTGAGTTTCACAAGGACGTTTTTCCAAATAGCACCAATCCTGCTTTTGATTTCGCTAAAAAAGTTTTAGGCTACGATTCAGCAATTAACTTTGGACGCGATACTTGGTGTGCAAAAATTCCCGCTAACGAAGCCGCAGTCATAAAAGTAATCGCCTACTTAAATGAGAGAAACAAAGACTACGCTGAAAAAAAGAAAGACTTTCATTATGATTTTTTCAATGATAACTGCGCCCATCTAGTCCACAATTCATTGGCGCAAATCGGATTTGAGGAAGTGATAGAAGTTCGTGTTCCATTTTGGCGTCGAATATTTAACTTATCTATTCCAGGTAATGAGTTTCTAAAATCAATCGATATGACCTCTGGACGAAACATTAAGCTGTCTGAACCAGATAAGATCTTTAAAGACAAAAAGCTACGCACAGCCCTGTTGGAACTTGATTGGTTGCCCATTCAGCCCGTTATCGAAATTGAAAAAAGCGCCGTATTTAAAACTAATAAAATTTTTGGCGGCGATCTTTATATCAACGTCGTAGACTGGCCGTGGAATTGGTTTAGCACACGTAAACGATTCGACTCATATTTAAATGCGTATGTGGACTATAATCTGTCGAAATCAATTTCCGCCGCAAAAGGCGAATATGACCTGGCTTTGAATGTTGTGAATGAAAAGCTAAATGAAATAAAAGATGCGAATAGCGAGCACTCCGTGTTCCTTACAAAATACAAGGACTACCTTTTCAGGCAGTCCCAGTCTGTAAATTCAGCGATTCAATAAATTTTTAAATTACTTTCCACCGTAAAAGCTTAAGCACATGTTAGCTGAAGGCGACACCTTCTTCACAGCAGGTAAACTTCTTACCGGAATTCCGTATGCTTGCAAACGCGACGTAGCTTCTTGAGGCCTCACCAAACCGTTTACTGTTTTAGAACTTGAACCAAACGTTGCGAACCAATCACCACGGATCATTCTAGATACGGCTTGCGAACCAAAGTTGTTAAACATAGTTCTAACAGTCGTATCATCGATAACTGGATTAACTACGGCTTTTAGTTTTAAGCCCTTGTCCTGCCAAGTAAACAAGTTACCATTACTAATCTCGTGACCGAAACGGCCAGTGCCTTCGTAAGTAACTGGTACGATATTTACTTTATATCCTTGCTCTAACAACGCTCTGATTAGTCCTTCAGAGAACTTAGTTCTTACTGGACGAGATTCTTCTAAACCAGCATTGGTCGAACCCTCTGGGTAGATCACGATAGTGTCCGATTTTTTGTTGCTAAGTTGCTCGATAATTTTATTAATAGGCAAGTTTGAACCACGACCTACACCGATAATCGAATCAACCGCGTCCATTTTATCAGCTAGCTTTTTAGGTAAGAACTGATCGGGCGCCATCACTAGTAATGCTTTTCCTAATCCAAGATTCGACATTACGACAGCATCCAGCGTTGCATCTCTGTGAGTTGGCGTCACAAGGGTAATCACTTTGTCTGTACCTAACGCTTTTGGCGTCGGTAAATTCTCGCGACCTTGCACATCGACTTTAATACCCAATTCGTCACCGAATTTCTTTAACATCTTGTTAATCCCTTCAGTTGTTGGAGCCACGCCTGGAGCCGTGTTTGGCTTTGCAATCATGTAAAATATAGTTTTGCCAAACGATGGAAGTACCCTGATAAATGTTCTAACAAGGGCGCCGTAATGCTTTGCAGACTTTTTCATTCTGATCCACAAACCAGATTCTAAAATATCTGTTTCGTTAGGCTTCTTACCAGCAACAGAGTCAAAGTATGTCTTACCTAATAAAAACATCGCACGAGACGAACGAGTTCTAGTCGGACCGTCTTTAGCTTGACCGTACTGAGAACGATATTTTTTATATATTTGGTATTCTTCTTTTAAGTCAGCGTACATATTTGATAACTTAGTCGCTTGGGCATCCTTGCGACCACGTACCATTTTTAATTGATAGTCTTCTACTGTAACCAAGATTTCTTTCATGAAGTAATCTAATTCAGCAACCGCCGCTAAATCGTATAGTTCTTGGTGCAATCTTTGAGCGTTATCAATTTGTTGTAATTTAGCTACTAGCTGGTTTGCTCTAACCTTTTCTGCACCTTCAGCCAGTTTCGCAACGTTACCAGCTATAACCGCAGATTTAGCCGCATCACTTAGTGTGGCCATTCCCGCAGCCATTTCTGATCGCAGTTTATCGGAAGTCAATTCTTGAGCTTTCAAACTTTCCCAAGATTTCTCGAGATCGCTCTCGATTTTAGAGATCGCTTGAGCTTCTATTGGTTGATTCGCTTTTTCCTCTGACGTGAAAGATTGGTGATCAATTAACGAATCTTCTAGTTGCGCTTTTTTGTTACCTGAATAGAAAGCAATTCTTTTTGTAACGCGATTTTCAACTTCGTCGTTGTTTTTACTGAAAAATAGGTTTTTCAACGAGCGTTTCAATTGATAAAACGATAATGGAAAACGAGCCGTACGATACATATTTTGTGAACCTGCAACCTGAGTATACGATACGATTTCAGATTTCAGGTTCAAGTCAGATTGTACGTACTTAACATAGGAATCAAACATGTCTAATGGAAACGCTATTTTTTTAGCGAATCGTTCAGCCAATCTTGGAGGTGCAAATCCACCCGCATTCAAAATTCTAAAACCGAAGTTTACGCAGTTATCAGTTTTAGCGATCCATGTAGTTTTGCCATCACGATATTCTTGATTGATAAGTTCCGCTTCACGTTGCATCGCTGCCAGTTGTTCTTTCGATAAACCCGCGACACGAAGAGAAACTATGTCACGGCCGTACGCTTGACCAAAAGATGATGTGTGCTCTGCATTCGATGTTGGGCGCTCGATGCCATACAAGTAGTCGTCCATTGATGTCGTGTACATCAAATCTTTGTCATGTTCCGGTTTAGCGACGTGATTTGCAGTGTAGACTTTATCGCCTACACGTACACCGATGTGACCGAATGGGTTTGATCCCGGTCCATCAAAATGTTTACCACGGTACGAAGCCGGGTAGCTTAGAATGACTTCGACATCCGCTGGACTTTGCCTATCTAGTTTAGCTAAGGCCTCTTTAGTTCCTTCAGCTCTCGTTCCGCCTTCTACACCTAGGTAGAAATTGGCGTCGCCAGCAACGCCAGAAAGATCTTTTGGCTTTAGAGCGTAGTCGCTGATTTCATTGATGTTAAAAGAATTTCTAAACGCTAATTGCTCTTTAGCCATTTCTTTTTGTAATTCTTTATCCGCAAGTAGCATATTAACTTGCTCACCAATAACTGATTGGTCACGGTTAATAACAGCTAATCTGTCATTTTCAAAACGATTCGCATTATCACGCTCATGACCACCATAGATATCTAACAAGATAGTTGGTTTACCGATAGCGAATGCTTCTGTTGGAGACAATCCACCACTCTTAGTAACGTAAACGTCAGCTGACTTGATGTAGTTCAATAAATCTTGATTGGGGATCAATCCAGAGAATACTTTCAAAGTAACGTTACCACCAAGGCTTGGTGCTAGTTTATTTAACGCTTCCGCGTTTGCAACGTTCTTCGCGCATACGGCTACGATTTGAATTGGCTCTTTATATGAATCAACAATTGATTTTACAATTTTAGGATAGTCGCCGATACCTTCACCACCAGTCGCGATAACAACTGTGCGGATATTTGGATCCAAGTTTATACTTTTAAGATAAGCCTCTCTATCAATTGGCGAAAAAACCGCAGGATTTATAGGGATACCGGTTGCAATTACTTTACTTTCGTCAGCACCAGATTTAACAAACGAATCTCTTACTGAAGTTGATCCAACAAACGCACGATCCATTGCATTGGCTATGCGAGGGAAATAGCCAGTGAAATAATCTGTATGTAGCCAAGAAATGTTAGTTGTTTTCAACAAGCCTTGAGCCCGTAGCACTGACAGAACTTCCGCAGCACCATAATGGGTAGCGATGACTGAAGAAGGGCCTTCAAGATTTAACCAGTTTCGAACGGCATCGATATTATATGACGTCGACATAGCAGCAAGATCAGTTACGTTTCTGCCTCTTTCCATTTTGTTACGGAACATTTTATCGAATGTGTCTGGATGATTTTTTACAATGTACCAGAACAACTTCTCATTAAGCTTAACTAAAGATTGTGGATTGAAGAAATCCAAAATGTTCTTTTGGATAACCACAGCCGTAGGATCTTTTTCTTTAATGGATGCTTCAATGGCTTTAGAGGCACTGATGTGACCCATACCAATTGAATTATAAAGAATGATGATCTTTTTAGGGACGGTCTTTCCTGTCGTGTCAGTATCAGCACCAAACGCAAACGTAAATGGCTGAATAACCAATCCAACATATAGCAACAATAGGGCAATGCCCTTAATAACCTTAATTTTTCCCATGACGATCCTCTGTCTAAGCTTTGCATTGGCAATTGCACAGAGTGAGCCATGGTTAAAACGCCTTTATAACTTTTTTTCCTGTCGCAAAACTAGACGACTGACAAAAAAGGCACCCTCATTTTACGGCACCTTTTAAAAATTCCGACGGTACCTAACAGGCGAATATCACTATTTTTTAGCGATATTGGCGGCTTCCATAGAGATTGCTAACGAGCCAATTTTAGAAGTCCAACCGTATACATTTTCCATGGGGCAACCTTCAGGTCGGATCTCTAAATCACTGACGCATAACTTCTTATAGATAGCGCCGGGGCTGTTTAAACTCTCGGTAGAATCTTTCTCGCTATGTGTACGTAAGAATCCTCCGGCTAGATCGCCGCCAATCATATAGATAACTGGCTCAGCGACTACGCCATCCGTTTCTACTATCGATGGGATACCTTCTTGGATAATAACTTCTTCGACGTCGCGTCCGCCTTTAGCTGCTTTCATTTTCTTGCGGGCTTTATATGTCCACTCTAAAATTTCCGCTGCCGATTGGACTCGGATAACTGCTAACCCATAGGTTCCGGCATTGTTTTTTACAAATGCGAATGGTTTTTGCGTAATACCACGTCTTTGATAGTCAGCTTCTAGGTCTTTTAAAAATTTATCTACCGAAGCGGATAATTCTTTACGCGAGTCTTCAGAATTAATATCAAAATGTGGAAAATACTCCGTTTTCACTTGGAAAACAAAAGGATCTACACCCGCAACACTAGCGAATTCGCCAACCAATTCATTGTAATATTTGAAATAGTCACTTTTCTTACGTTGATACCAACCTAACTCACGAGGAGGATTGATTGGTATATTTACAGTAGATGCCCAATCTGCATGCGCTTCCGAGAAATCGTTATTGCTCACTATAATTTGCGGATTGAATTCTTTAATTAGTGATGAATCACCCCACGCCGACTCAACTAAAACACTGTGTCCATTAGCGCTTTTCACTGTGATTGGCTCAAGCAGTTTAGTTCCAAAACCGACTCGAACTTGCTTCCCCGCACTTTCCATTAAATCTTTGATCGTGACAACGTTGTCCCAGTAGTACGCATTGGCGGTATGCTCTTCCGTCACCAACAAGATACGTTTTAGATCCTTACCATATCTAGCTTCTAAATACTTTCGCATTAAATCGATACTTGTTTCTTTATCTGTAGGACAAATATTATTAAACCCAGCAGGGTAAATATTAGCGTCCACATTGGCTACCTTATAACCCGCATCGCGCACATCATAACTTGAATAAATAGGAATGAATGCATTTTTAGATTTCGATTGGAACCAATCGCAAACCGCGTTCTTTTTTGACAAGATCTGCTGGTGAAGTTCCGTACGTGTATAGGTCATGCGCGTTTCCTTACTTGTATTGATTTTCCAAATTTTCAATCGTTAAATTTTCGCGAAATATTTGGTGTCTGAAGGACTCTTGAGTCGGTGGAGTGTATTTGTACTGAGCAAATATTTTCTCGAGTACAACATCCTGAACTTGTTCGACGTAGGAGAAAAACTCTTCCTGCAAAGGCGTTTTCTTTTGGCCGTCTAAAGGCTCGAACATTTTAATAGAGTTGAGCAACTTAGAAAACTCCGTCATTTTCATAAACTGAGCTTTCTCTTCTTCTAAGCGATCAAAATCGGGCGCTGTACGTTGAGTTTGGCTTAAATTCCAAATCCATTGAATTTGTGCCCTTAATTTTTTTTGCGCTTTTTCGGAAAAGGCCGTGTCATTGCGGTTCATAGAATAAACTAAGAATTTATACGTCATCACGAATTTTCTCAGCTCTAAAGAAAAATCATTCGACTGCCATTGAGTTAATCCGCCGCCAATTTCTAGATATAACTTAGCCAAAGCCGCATTATCTAGCGCTTCCATTTTCAAATATTCATTAAGACCGCTCTGAGTCTCTTTAATATATTTAAACGTAAGTTCGGTTAAATTTAAGCGCGAGTAAGCCACCGATAATTTTAACGGCAGTTCAAAAAGGCGCTTTTTCGCAGGCAAATACCCTTTGTTTTTTTCAGCTTCCACCAAGGCCGCTAAAGATTTGTCATATTTCTCTTGGGCTTCGTAAATATCGGCACTTTCGAACAATGCTAAGTAGTATATTTCCTTATTGGCATTAAACGTTTTATTTTGCACTTCCGTATTTGCCGTCAGCGCCTCGTTCAACATGCTTTTTTTCAAATACATTTTGCTTGAAAGTAATTCCACGTATTGAACATATATAGAGTTTGGGTGAGCCTTGATGTACGCGTCTTTTTTTGTTTCAAAGGCAGAGTTATCTTCAAGAAGAAAAATTTTATCTAATTCTTGAGCATCGGCTTGCGACGTATCGGGCAGCACGGCCTCTTCTTTAACTGTCTCTTTAGATACACAGCTTAAAAATACAAAACATAGAGCTAAACAGATGGAACTAGTAACTTTGAAGTTAAAACTCATTTCGCCTTCCCACTACAATTTTATTTTTTGACTCAGGTCAAAAGCAATCAATTTCAGATTATCAGTATCCGAAATAGGGTCGAGGTATTCTTTTAGCGAGACCAAATCCATTCTGTTCGCTACAGAGTTTTCAAATTTATGTAACAGTTCCTCTCGATGTGTAATGTAGTGCTCAAAAGAACCTTTAAACTGTTCTAATTCTTTTAATGCTTCAGGAGTTTGCACGTTACCTAGACCTATATTAAAATCAAAAGTTTTTTCAAACTGCGATTTATTGATGATGATTTTGTTGAGTGGAAAGCCTTGTTTACGAACCTCTTGTCCTAGACTCAACGCTTCTGTCATTTTAACTTCATCCAAACTAGAAATTAAGAAAAACTGAGTATTTGAACTGACCAGTAATTTGTGAACCTGAACAATTCTGTTTTCTAATTTATCTTGCCATGAATGAATGTAGGAAAAAAACAGTCTTAGTTCCTTTACAAATTCAGAACCCGTAAGTGATTCTAAAATTTGAATCACTTGGCGGGTACCTGTGGAAATAATCTGGCTAAATAGGCCGCCCTTGCCGTCAGTATTGCGGAACCACTTGGCCACACTATCATTAAACAACGCCGACAATTTCTGAGGAGCGTTTAAAAAATCAATGGCGTGTTTCGATGGCGGCGTGTCCAGCACGATCCAATCGTATTCGCCGCTCTCATAGGTACTATACAGTTTTTCTAATGCCGTAAATTCTTGAGAACCACTTAGATTCGTAGACATTTGTTGATATAATTTATTTCTAAAAATAGGGGTAATGTCGGCACCCGCTCCAGAAGCGCGTTTGATGAAATCGTTAAACACCGTTTGGTGGTCAATGACTGACGCAAATAATTTTCCTTTAAGTTGAACACCAGGAACCTCGGTGATCTCTTTCGTGCCCTCGATGCCCAAGGTGGTGGCTAAACGTTTTGCAGGATCAATGGTTAAAACGAGTGTCTTGTACCCCTGATCGGCTAACATATAACCTAACGATGCTGATACTGTGGTTTTCCCAACTCCGCCACAACCAATACAAACTACAACTTGAGTTGATTTCATAGTTTTATCCCCGCAGCAATTTGTTCTATCAATTCGTACGAGGTCTTGTCGTAGATAAAAGGAACTTCAGATGGATTCAGGTTTCTTTCTTTCAAACGTGTACGAGCGTCTTCTTCGCGCGCCAAAGTCTCTTTGACGTATTTAACAAATTCATTGTTTCCTGAATTCAGTTCACTGGATTGCAACTGCGTATTCAGCTTTTTATTTAGGATGATGTCGGCAGAAATATTAAATTCAGTTTTAAGCTGATCGTAGAGCTCGATAGTTTCTTTGATAGGAAGTTCTTCGGCTAGAGTCACGATATGGTACTCACAAACTGTGGCGTCTTCGACCGTTTTCATAATGCTGCGACTTTGCTCGCCCATTGGTCCAAAACTAATAGCTTGAGCCATACCTTTTGGAGCTCGCATCAGCGCCATGAAGTGCCCGGTAGCGAATGCATCGACAACAATCACTTCATGGGGAGACGACGGACCGTGGTGTCTGGGACCCGACGTAATTTTCCCTAAAATCGCTAGTTCCGGCAATCCTGGTGCAATTTGAATCAACGCGCGACTGACCTTATTTTCAAAAAACAGACGATAAACAGCCTCGGACTTCAATAAATGCAGAGCGTACTCTTTAAGCGCCTCGGATCCTGACCACAAAGCCACTTCGAAGTCATTTAGGGTTTTACTTGGTGTATATTGAACTTGAGGTAGTCCAAAGAAGGTTTTAAAAAAACTTTCGTCACCTAATTCCACTAGAAGAGTGCGTTTACCCTTCAAGGAATATTTCTGAGCTAAAGCCGCCGCATAAATCGACTTACCCACGCCCCCTTTTCCGGTAACAAAAACTATTTTTTGCATTAATTATCCTGCCTCGAAAGAACTAGCATAAGTGCTTGATTTTCTTCAACCTGTCACCTAGTATCCGACCGTTTCAACACATACTCATAAAATACAGGAGTTTTTCATGAAATCAAACGTGGAAAAAGTGACATCTTTGCAACGCAAGCTTAACGTGGCTGTGCCAGTGACAGATATCCAAACTAGTTTTGACAAGGTTTTTCGAGATATTCAGTCTGAAGTTACAATTAAAGGCTTCAGAAAGGGCAAAGCCCCAATGACTACGATCAAAAGTCTTTATCAAACCCGAGTTAAACAAGACGTTATCCAGGATCTAATTCAAAAACACTATTCTATCGCTCTGTCAGAGCACAAATTAGAACCAGTTTCTTACCCTGAATTTGAATTTGACGATCTTCACGAAAACAAAGAATTCAACTTTTCTGCCATTTTCGATATTCGCCCAGATGTAACGCTGAAAAATTATGAAAACCTAATGGTCGAAAAAGAGAAATTAGAATTTTCTGAAGACAAAATCGATGAAGTTATCAAAAACATCCAAAACTCACGGGCTACGTTCGATGTTGTAACCGAAAACCGCGCTGCTAAAATGGGTGATTTTTCTGTTATCAATTTCAGCGGTGAAGTGGACGGCGCTCCATTAGAAAATGGAGCGGGAACTGACCAACAATTAGAGCTTGGTTCAAAACAATTCATCGAAGGTTTTGAAGACGGCGTAGTAGGAATGAAAGTCGGTGAAGAAAAAACACTTAACTTAAAATTCCCAACTCCATACCACGCAAAAGAACTTGAAGGTAAAGCAGTTACTTTCAAAGTTAAATTGAACTCACTCAAAGCAAAAGTGCTTCCAGAAATTAGCGATGAATTCATCAAATCAACTGGTTCAGGAGTAGGTTCAGTAGAAGAATTCCGTAAAGTAGTTCGTAACGATCTTGAAGGTTCAGAAATCAAACGAATAGATGACGCTTTCAAAAATCGTCTGTTAAAAGCGTTAGTAAAAGAAAATCCAGTAGACGTTCCGGCATCTTTGCTTAAAGATCAAAAAAATATGTTAGTTGAAGACTTCAAAAAACGTATGGGCCAACAGCAAATGGATGATGCGACTATGGCTGAATACATTGCTAAATGGGATTCTGATTTTGAAAAAACAGCTGGCGAGATGATTCAGTCTAGTTTCTTAATCGATGCTATCGGTAAGAAATATGACCTAATCTGTAAAGCTGATGATTTAGACCGCAAATTTGCAGAATACGCGGCGCAAACAGGTATTGAAGAAGCTCGCATTCGCGAATTCTATTCTAAACAAGATACACTTAGCCGACTAACGTATCAAATCACTGAAGAGAACGTTATCAAGAAGCTAATGGAAACCGTAAAAATCAAAGAAGTTTCCGGCAAAGACCTAAAAAACGAAGAAAATTAATATCATCTCGTAGAGTTTGGAATTTTGTTCCAGACTCTTTTTCTTAATTTCCGTATTCAAAAACTAGCGCCAGACCACCCGGCGCTAGCAACGGAGTTCGTAACAGTAACCTTACCAGCTATGGGTTAACCGATAAGTTTTAAAGCCATTTGATTATTAGAATTTGCCTGTGCCAGAGTCGAAGTACCGGCTTGTAGTAAGATGTTATTTCTTACCATTTCAGAAGAAGCTTGCGCTACGTCTGTATCGCGGATTCGGCTGTTAGCAGACAAGATATTCTCTTCTTGTACACCTAAGTTATCAACTGTTGAGTACAATCTATTTTGAATCGCACCTAAATTGGCGCGCATTCCATTTACGCCACTTAAAGCGCTGTCTAAACTATCTAGTGCATCTTGTGCGCCTTCTTTAGTTGAAAAATCAACGCTATCTAAACCGAGTGCAGATAGTGTCGCTTCATTTTCTGAAGAATCAAAAGATATTACGCTATTTTCTTTGTCATTATATAAACCGACTTGGAAATCAAATGTTGGAGTTGATCCATCTAGAAGTTTTGTTTTTCCCCAAGTAGTTACGTTAGAGATACGTTGCATCTCACTTTTTAACTGAACGACCTCTTTATTTAGGAAACCGCGTTCTGTGTCACCTACAGTGTCAGAAGACGCTTGAATTCCTAGTTCACGTAAACGAACTACGATGTTTGAAATTTCGTTTAATCCACCTTCTGCGGTTTGGATCATCGAGATACCATCACTCGCATTACGTTTTGCTTGAGCCGCTGATCTTGCTGAAGCTTTCAAATTTTCAGAAATCGCTAATCCCGCAGCATCATCAGCTGCGATATTGATTCGGCTTCCTGAGGCTAGCTGCTGCATCGACTTTTGAATCGATTTTTGGCTACCTGATAATTGTCTCTGTGCATTTACAGACGCGATGTTTGTCGATACTCTCATTCCCATTTAGTTACCCTCCGTTAAGGTATGTTGTGTTGTACCTACCTATACGGGTAATTTTTGCCTGGCCTGAACGAGACCTCAGTACAGATTTGGAATATGAAGAGCAATTTTTTCCTATTCTTGAGTCTTTGTTTATTTTTTAACGGATTTTTTCAGGATGAAGATCCAGGAACTAACCAGACTAAAATCCAATCAGCTAGACTTAAGAGCCGCGTCTAGTCTAGCACTTGCGGCAGCAACATGAATGCAGTTGTCTGACCTCGACGAAAACTCCCAAGACGTAGACTGAAGTGTTACTACGAAAGTAGTACAATGGTAGCGGCTACTTTTGTTTGGTGACGACAGCTAGTGCCGTGTAGAATTCTTTTTTCAATGAAGCTAAATGAGCAAAGAAAGTTTTCTGTTGTTTTTGATCTAACTGATAAAGCTTCACAGCTTTAACGTCTTGATCATAAACATATAGAACTTGCGATAATCCAGATAAACGAGGCGAATCACCTGTTGGTTCAAGCTCCATTGCCAAAGCATCAAAGCGAATATTCATCTCAGCAAAATCTTGCTGAGCTTGATTCATTTGCTTTGTTAAAAGACCATCCGCTTCAGCAGCTTGAATTTTTCCTTCGGTTATATCATAAGTAATTGCGTCGTTTTGAGTAGGGCTAGTGGAAGCGTTTAAGCCTAGCACCACAAAAAGAAAGAACATGACTGTTTGCAAACTGCGAATTTGATTTCTCATATATATAGCCTCACGAGTCCAAGTTGTACGTTAAGCTATTTTGATATGCTACTGTAGACATTTAGACAAAACGACCATTTACGGCGCCCGGAAAAAATCGTCTAAAGTTTATCCACCATTAAAGAAGTGATTTTATGTGCGCCTACCTGCGCATATTTGGTTCTGACCGCGTGATTTCACCCATCCGACCGTAGTGCCACCAAGCGGCAGTTGCGTGTAAATCTTCCACACCCCTTGATCTGCAAATTGTTCAATCTCACAACTAGCCTTTAATTTATTCAGTTGCGGGGTATTTAAATATCTGACGAACGCGACCATTTTCCTTGGTTTCATAGCGTTCCATCACGGTCTCTGGCAAGAATTGAACAATTTCTTTTAAAAACTTATCCACACTGGTGAAAGGATTTAAAACCCAAGTCAATCGCTTGCGGTATTTTTCCGGGCAAGATCCGGCGATCACAACGGTGCCACTGACATCTTCCCAGTTTAGCAAACAACCGTCGGACTGAATCACTTCAATTCGCAAAGGATCAATAACTCTGATTTTTTGGTTTATTTTCTCTAGTGAGGATTTGGATCTATCTACGCAATAAACTTTCGAGAATTTCTTCTCTCGTAAGTTCATAAGGGCTAACAACGAATGATCACAGCCAATATCCCAAAGTGCATCGCCTTGAGCCAGGGTATATATTTGAATTAGTCTTTTAGTAGTTTTCAAACGTATCTAACTAGTTTTTATAGGGCTCTTTATTTGCTTTTTCCCAGTCTTTCTTATCGAATAGGGGAAGAAACTTATCGTAACCCATTTCTTCCATTTTTTCTAATGGAACAAATTTAAGGGCTGCCGAATTTATGCAAAATCGCAAACCGCCAGCATCCGAAGGTCCATCATCAAAAACATGCCCCAAATGAGCATCCGCTGTTTTGGATCGCACTTCTGTTCTTGTCATCCCGTGAGTAGCGTCTTTTTTTTCAACAACGCGCTCGTCTTTAATTGGCTTCGAGAAACTGGGCCAGCCCGAATTGGAATCAAACTTATCTTTCGAGCTAAAAAGCGCCTCGTTAGAAATTAAGTCTACGTAAATTCCAGGATGTTTATTATTCCAATATTTGTTCTCGAACGGGCGTTCGGTTCCGTTCTCTTTCATGATACGATATTGCTCTGGCGACAAAAGTTTTCTTAGTTCAGCGTCTGTTTTAGGTAGCTCACAAACTTCACCGTCTTTTTTTGCTTTGCTTGATTCAACTATGTTTTTCACGATATTTGTATCCTTTGCCTTTTTCTGATCTTTTTTTGACGATGAACTCGATGGCTCCGCATTTACTAGAGCCATTCCACATCCAAAAAATAAAGCCAGTAGAGTGATAATCTTCATTATCTAGTGATACCTTTTAAGCTCTTCCATGTCTTCAAGTAATTGAAAGTTTGATACACTTGAAAATCATTTTTAAGCATTTTCATTTTAGGCGACAAGTTTTCATCCTTGCTTGCTGTTACGTCGTTCCACCAAGAAGTGGCGTTGCTGCTGATATTTTGTTTTTTATCACCTTCTGCGGCATCTTCTTGATCTTCACGATCACCTTTTAAGTGACCTTGAATATCTTTTTCACGTGAGCCTTTTTGTTTAATGATAGCTTTAGCAAATGCTTCGGCTTCGATATCTTCAATCTCGATATCAGGCTTAATTCCTTCTGCTTGTATGGAAACGCCCTTCGGAGTATAATAGCGCGCTACTGTCAATTTCAAACCGCTACCATCAGGAAGCTTAACAATCGATTGAACTGAGCCTTTACCGAACGTGCGCTCACCGGCGATCAATGCACGTTTGTTATCTTGAAGAGCACCAGAAACGATTTCGCTTGCGCTAAGTCGCTCACTTTAATCGCTTGATCAAGCAGGCCACCTGGATTTCTGCGCAAGTCGATAATCAGCCCTTCAATTTTTTTATGTTTTTCAACGTGCTTATCTAGAGCTTTTTCTAAATCTTTCGCCGTGTTTTCGATAAAGCTAGTTACGCGTACGTACGCATAGCCATCTTCCATATCAGTGTATTTAACTGATTTAATTTTTACTTGGCCGCGCGTAATTGTAATATCGATCGGATTTGGACTGGATTCACGCACGATTTTTAAAACCACCTTAGTGCCATTCTTTCCACGAATATATTGAGAGGCTTCTACAAGACTCAAACCTTTTGTAGATTTCTTATCGATCGCAATGACCTTATCGCCGGGTTTAACGCCCGCAATCCAAGCCGGTGTGTCTTCGATCGGAGAAATAATCGTTAGCACTCCATTTTGAATCGACATCTCGATCCCAAGACCACCGAACTCTCCGCTGGTTTCTGTTTCGAATTCTTTAAATACATCCGCCGTCATGAAACTAGTGTGGGGATCTAGTTCTTTTAGCATCCCCTTAATAGCGCCCTGGATCAGCTTTTTGGTATCAACCTCTTCAACATAGTATTGCTGAATTAAATTCAGAACTTTGCTGAAGTTTTGCAACTCAGTGTATCGCTCTTGCGCTGATGATACTAGGAAAACGGATGATACCGCCAGTATGCCTAGTACGCATTTAAATAGTGTGGTTCTAGTTGCTTTCATGGAAACTCCTTATCCAATCTCGGGGGTTGAGCGGCTGCGAGTAATGTCTCATTTCAAAGTACAATCCGTTGCTTCCAAATAGTGGACTAAAATCGCTTTGAGCGATCACCTGCCCAGTTCGAACTACTTGTTTTGTCTTAACCGAAATATTATTTAAATTACCGTATACAGAATAGTAGTTGTCGCCGTGATCTAGAATCACGGCTTTTCCAAGACCTTCAATTGTCCCGGAATAAACAACTTCCGCGTTGAACAAAGCTTTTATACCTTGAATATTTGTCGATGCTAAAAAGATACCAGAGCTATTTACGATAACTGAATCAGAAACGTTAACCCCATAGGCATCTGATAGTTCGCCTTGCATCGGGGGTTTCAGTAATCCTTTGTTTTTAACAATCGTTTCTTTCGAGAAAATATCAAATACCCCTAGATCTTCGAATTCTGAGTTATTTTTATTTTTTCTCATTTTACCAATTTCCGTCTCGGTAAACATTTTTGTCTTTTTTACCTGTTCTAGCCAAGCAACTCGGGACGCAGAATCTTTCTCGAGAATTAGTTTTTGCTCTGTAAGGTGAGCCTCTTTTTTCTTAAGCACTTCATTACGCGAGTTCAAATTTTTTATATTACGCCCAAGTTCTAATTTTTTCTCGTAGTAGTCATTGATGAATTGAACATCATAGCTTGCAATAATTCCCATCATCTTTACACTTTTTTCAATATCAGCCAGATTTGAATGCACCAATGCCACTTGTAGTAGGTTGCCAGATTTAATCTTGGAAATTGCTTTGATCTTTGTCGTCAATCGCTTTTTTGATTCTACAAGTTGCTTTGACATTGTTTTGATTTCAAATTTTTGCCTGTCGATTTCAGCATTAATAATTTCGACTTCTTTTTGAACGTTAGACATCTTTGTGGTTTGTGATTTAATTTTCTTATTTATGGAAATTAGATCACGTAGCAAAGCATCTTGCTTAATTTCGATGTTCATCAGCTTGTTTTGCTTAAGCGCCACTCGTTTTTGAATATCATCCACTGTGGCACAGAAAGCATATGAACTAAAAAAGAAAAGAGCTAAGATCCATCTCATGCGTGGCGGAACCGATATAGGCGACTAAACGTTAATCGTGTTACCAAAAGACCCATGCCAACTGAAACGCCAAAGGCGATGAATAACTCAAAGAAATTGAAAAACTGAAATACTTGATTCAGGTTTAACAGCTTGAGCTGATTTTCAAAGAAAGAATTGAAATAAAAGAACAAGGCCGAGTTAACTCCAAGACCTATAAGAAATGCGACGGCAATTATGCCTAAACTTTCGATAAAAATAGGTCGCTGAATATAAAATTTAGTGGCGCCAATCATTTCTAGGATTTCGATCTCTTTAGCACGTTGAAATAGGTGTGATTTGATTGAACTTGAAACCACGAAAAATGATAGGGCAAACAGAATCAATCCCAGAAACATGAAGAAAGCGCTTACCGACTGACTCAGTCGCGAATATTTTTCAGTCCATAATGATCCGTTGGATACATCCTCAACCCCATTCCACTCACGGACTTCTATGGCCATCGCTTTGGCTTTAGCGTTGAGTTCTTCAAGTGTTCCTTCAGTTTTCAAATAAACTTCAAAGTAGGGCGGGATCACCTGCAGTAGGGCGCCATCGTTTTGAATACCTGACATGTAGCCCGATATCTGGGCATTGAAATCAGCAATCGCCTGCTCTTTAGAGAAAAATACCACTTTATCCACTAGAATGTTCTTCTCAAGGCGCAATTGTGTTGAGCGTCGGATATAGTCTTCAGAATCACTATCTAGATAGACAATCAATTTGTTGCTCTCACCCCAGATGGACAGAATATGACTAATGTTTTTTGATAGTAGGTAGAATCCCAAGATAACGGCAAATGTGGCGCCGATAATTGAAATAGCAGTTACTCGCTGAATCGATTTTTGTTTATATTCTTTCATAAGCTCATTCTGTGAACCGCGCCGTTCATAAGCTCGATTACTTTTTTGTTTTTACGTTTAACTAATTCGTGATCATGAGTCGCAATAACCACGGTGGTACCTTGTGCGCAGACTTTCTCAAATACATCGATAATCTTGCTACTCATCTCGGGATCAAGGTTACCAGTCGGCTCATCGGCAATCAGAACACCGGGTTGATGAATAATGGCTCTAGCAATAGCTGTTCTCTGTTGCTCTCCTCCTGAAAGATATTCAGGAAATTGTTCGATTTTCTCTGACAAGCCTACTAAATCTAGTACCTCCAGAGCCCTTTTCTTAATGAACGATTCGTGATGCTTTTGAATTCTTAATGGTAGGCAGACATTTTCATAAACGGTGCGATCAGGAAGCAATTTGAAATCCTGAAAAACAATTCCTAGTTTTCGGCGATAGGTAGCCAGATCATATTCTTTAATCGCGTTTAAGTCAAAATTACCAACTGTAATTTTTCCGGATGTTGGATTGTCATAGCCCGTAATCATTTTAAAAAAAGTCGATTTTCCTGCTCCAGATGGCCCCGTTAAAAATACAAATTCGCCAGAATCAATTTTTAAATTAATATCTTTCAACGCGTGAATTTTTTTGTCGTAAGACTTATAAAGGTGAGAGAATTCTATCATATTCTAATGATAAATCCCGCGGTGCCGAAATTGAATTTTGAAATGCCAATTTGAGATCTTCTTTATCTAAGTCCGGTGAGCTAGCACATAGACCAAGGTGGGGTATACAAATAGCAAGTAACTAATTCGAATTAAGGATTTCGAACTGCATTATCGATTCATTATATTTTACCGTATACAGGCGCGCCGTCATCTCGGAGTCAAAGACAGGGACCAATATTTCAAGGTTCTCGTCATTGTCGATATTTGTAAATACTAGGTTTGTTGCTTCACCTTTAAAAGTAAAATGACCTTCTTTTTTCTGTCCAAGATCCAATTTTTGCAAAAACTGCAGTGTTTCCGTTTTGGGATCTTCTTTGTAGATCTCAACGAAAATGTTTTCTTTCTGTTTTATTTTCAAAATCACATACGTTTCCGCACCGGGACTTAAACTACCAACTACTTTACCTAGAATCGTTCGATGTTCTGTTACAAAGTATTCTTTGAATTTCTTTTTGAAATTTGGAACAGCCAGCACGACTGCCATCGAGAGTGCCATTAGAAATAAAAATGCAATAAGTAGTGGTGAGCGCATCTGAGAAAATCATTACACAGAAGCTTGACGATCGCAAACTGTAATATGTCTTTTCACTGTGACAGTTTTTGGTGTCAACAATGTTGACACGGGAACATTTAGCGGCAGGAAATCATATGTTTCCTTGGTAGAATTATCACACAAACCTAACTAAGTAAGATATACTAC
Organism: Bdellovibrio sp. 28-41-41; assembly: GCA_002256935.1. Classification (GTDB taxonomy): domain Bacteria; phylum Bdellovibrionota; class Bdellovibrionia; order Bdellovibrionales; family Bdellovibrionaceae; genus UBA2316. The sequence goes on along the minus strand of NCGL01000040.1, from coordinate 46,757 downwards.
GGTTCAAAATATTTTTGCGAGGCTTTATGAAAAATGTATTCTCTAAACTTTTGATCGCCGGATTAATTGTTTCAACACCATTGGTAAGTTTAGCAGTAGACGGCACCCCGGCTGTGAAAAAACAGCCCAGTAAAACACCGACTGACCAAAAACTAGATTCAAAAAACCAAACTGCGGAAGATGCAGCTACGAATTCAGCCTTAATCGCTATTTTGAACCAGGTTGTTCTGGCAAAATTGTCTTTCGATGTCGACTTAAATTTTAAAGTTACTCAAAAAGGTGACGAGAGCAAAACTACTATTGATTTTAAATACCTGGACATTTCAACGATGGTTAAGTTTAAGGATCAACTACTTTATAGTTTTGTTGACGAAGCCAACACTGCCGCCCAAGTTAAAAACGTAATTCCAGCGATTAGTTTTTCCACCAAAGAGATGTATGTCGTAGCTAAAGTAAAATCGGGCACTACTGAAAAAATGAAACTGACCGTTCGCTTTTGCCAAAATTATTCTTTAAATAATAATTTTTGTAACACGTTTGATGATTCAAAATTGTTAGATATTTCTGTAAACAGTAAAAATTTCGGAATGTTCAATATGCGCATTAAAGATATCAACGTTGATTTTGATCAAAAATTGGCGGATGGCAAATTTGCGTTCAAAGGTAATTGCACCGCTTGGAAAAGTGCTTTTGAAGAAAAGACTCCAGAAAAGTCTGTCATGAAACCAGCAATATGTGAGTTTTCTGGAACGTATGATGCAAATTTGACGGTTAAGTTTGATGGCAATTTTAAATTAAGATCAAAAAAATAGAAGGTAAAAATTGAATAAATATTTGAGCCGCTTTTTAGCCGCTCTTTTTTTATCGTCGCTTTTAAATGCGGCGCCAACAACCACAAACGATGCGCCGCCAACTTCATTTGTTGACGCCAGCAAAACCTATCGCATTATTCAGTCTGCTATTATTGACATTGATAAGATGCTTAAAGACGCCGGCATCAGAGTCCACTCATGCCGACTTGAGAATGGAACACCGGTAAACTACCCAGGCGCTGGTGCCTGCATTTACGAATCGCTAAAATATACATTCAAAGATAAAAAACCAAGTCGCGTCTGGCTTTGGGTTTTAAACGAGCAAGGCCAATATTTACCTCCCGTTCTTTTGGAATGGAAAAATTCACATACTGGAATTTTTGGATTGGCCGGCGAGTTTGTTTTTTTATCATTTGAAAATTTTTTTGGTCACCTTATTAAAAAGACAAACAAAGTCGTCACCGAAAACGGAAAGTCGACTTGCACTGTCAGCGATCCCATGGATCGTGATTTAGGAAATTTTATTGGGGATATTTCAATTACAATCCCTAAGGGCCGAAGTGTTTCCGAATATTTTATTATCGACTCTCTCGATGGATTTTCTGCTGAAAAAGTGAATTTAAGCGCGAAAACCCCTTTCTATTTAAATAAAAAAAGAGCTTATAAAATTACTGCGATCGTCCAGAATGCAAAACAGGAATCAATTTCAATTTCTATGCTAACAAACTACAACCTTGTCTCCCAGCGTGACTCTTGTTTTAAGGGCTCGATTGAGCACTTTTCAGGAAACAAGGAAGGGCAGAACATTCCATGAGAATCTTCTTTTTTGTGTTCATATTGATTGTCTCTGTAAACCAAAGCTGTTTTTCATTTGAAAATGGCTGCCAACTTCAACCAAGCGACCTTAATAATTTTGGTACCAAAATTACAAAATCTATTGCCCTTAAAAAAGTATCTATGCCAAAAAATATTCCGCTTCAGTCCGAGTTTGAATTTGAAACAAAAGGCGGAGTAAATAAATTTTATGGAACATTTGAAGGATTTTTTCGCCTTCAGAACGACGATTTTTTCTCGCTAGTTCCGCTGCCAGTTCTTGGTTTTGACGCTACTAAAGACCGGATTGTAGTTTACATTTGCGCTCACTACAGCGAGAAGAAAGAAGGCTCACACTTGACTATTTTCTTTCTGCGTGGCTACCACTTAGATCCGCCTAAACTTTCTAATTTCATCGGCGATTTTATCTATGATCCTCAACTAAAGGTCAAACCAGTTCCCGCTTCTTTACTTGGAGTCGGTGAAGTGAAAACGTTTTTTCTTAGGGTTTTTCGTTATATCCCGTTCGTTGATGTTTTCTTTGAGCCATTTAGTTTAATTCAGCGATTTTTTGCCAACCTCCTTGGCGATGTTACCAGTTTAGGCGTTGAGCGGATCGAAATTACCGAAGATTTTTTTCGAGTTACTTCAGGAGTCGATTTGAATTCCCCTCGCGAAGCTCGAATTAGCAGGACGTTCAAGCTGAAGCGCCCCAGTTTAGGCACTGGCGCCGACAGTGCCCAGCCAAAAACCCTCAATGGTCCTGACGAGGAGGTTCTACGGAATCTGGAGCAGAATAAGGTCGAATACGAAGAAGTCCAATAGTTTTCGCAATACGATCGTAAAATGCTGAGATCAAAATTAGGCCAATCCCTATCAAGGCATAGAAAAGCCAAGGAGATTTTTTGTAAAGATCGGTAATAAAATCAAAGTAATAGGTTAGCGAAAGAACCACATTTAGCACACTCATAACAAGAAGCCATTTGTAATGTTGTCGATACGAGTAGGCTACGAGCCCCGCTGAAACTAGTATTCCAACCGCGTGGGTTTCAAATTTAAACGTATTCAGGATCGAATGACTGATCGCTATGTTGATCCAAAATATAATGCCGTCTTTATAGAATTCGTAAACATTGCCTTTGGCGCGATACACGAGGTAAGAAATTGCGGCCATTCCACCGAACAGGACATAGGGGAATAGCAAACCAAACATCGCTTCAATTTCGGGTCTTCGCAAATACAAGAAATATGTGTGCTCTGTAAAAAACCACCAAGATCCCAGTAGCGAGAAATACCCAATACCAGTAAATAACGAAGCTACTTCTTTTTCATCCCGGCTGACGGGTTTCGTTGGAACAAACACAAGCGCTAGTCCCACAACACCAAACAGTGTTGCAAAATAGTATTCATTTACGGGGTAGAACAACGAGCGGATCATCAAGGTCAGAATCGGCGCGCTCAATAATCCAAAAAAACCGATTCGATTCCAACGATCTTCTATGGCCAGTTGAATTTTTAATCGCTTATAACCCCAAAATAGAATTAGAAACTGAGATAGTAAAAGCAATGAATTCCACGCGGGATCTCTGAGCGGAATTATGAGTACGGCGTTAAGAGCTATATATAGCAGTGCTGACTCAACAAATCGTGATTTAAGAAGGGAATTAAATCCTAGTAATGCAATCGGTATCAGTGCTAGCCCGGTGACCACTCCGATTACCATAAAATCAGCCGCGGGAATCACGGAACGAAAAACCTCGGGGACCGATACAACGCCTGGTTTAACCGAGGAGTACACAATGGATCCAATTTGAGAAACCAAAGTTGTAATCCCTAGAGCGGAAAGTACCGCGAATATCTTTGCCGTCAGTTTGTCGCTGAATTGCCGCTGAAATAGAAAAGAAAGTCCGGCTAGAATAGCCACAAAAGCAAAGAACGAAAGGTATCTATTTAGTCCCGTTAACTCGTTCCAGCCTTGCACCATAAATGTAATACCCGAGAGCAACACCGAAAATAATCCAACATAACGAAGTATCGATTTGATACCTCCACGATCATTTGCTTTATGCGAATCCATGTATCCTCCATGAAACAAGAATACTCTCACTAGATGTGGAAATGTGGATATTGTTGTTACATTGTAACTTGTGGATATGTGTATAACTATTTTCATATCTAAATTGATATTTATATTGCTTTATAATTTTAATTACATTGTAATTTATATATGAACTCAAAGTACTTTTATGCTTCCGTCTTGGCCGCTCACTCTAGCTCGATGCTAGATGGCTTCCGGCAGCGAGAAGTACGGTTCTATATGGATTTGTTTTCGAATTGGGTGTTTGTGAAGATAAATAGCGAGCCCTTCCCCCTTCACAATACACAAGTAATGCGAAGCCTACAGAATATGGTCCGGCTCGGATTAGCAAAAAAGATGGGGCGTAAAAACCCGCCCCGCTATAAGCTGACCCGAGCCGGACTCATCCAGACATTAAATGATTTAGTCGCCCTTCCCTTAAATGATTCATATTCTGAATTCTTTTTTGTTTATCAGTTCATTGTGAACTATAAATCGCGCATTATCGATTTACTGAATCAAGATTCTAAACATTTCACAAAATCTAATTCACTCGATGTCGAATTTTTGATGGATGAAAAAAAGTACCTTCATCGTCAGTTAGAATTAGTGAATCACGAGATTCGCCACCTTAAAGAACGCATTGTCGATTCAGAAAAATCGATCGCGTTGTTCATGGAAATGAAAGCCAACATGATTGATTCAAAGAAAATCTTTAAAATGATCGAAACTAAGTATCCATATGAGCTGAACAATCAAAAGCGCCTATCTCAGCTATTACAAGAGATCCCAGAGCCTTTGCGTGAACGAGAAATCACCGAAGCTAACCAAAATCGAGTGAATTTGTTTTGGAAACCAAAGCTACAGCATTTGGAGTCTTTCGGGCATATTCTAAAATCGCTAGAACACACCAAAACGCTTGAGAAAAAAGCCAAAAAAATTGACTTTTAGGTAGGATCGACTACTACAGGGTCTCCATGGAAAATATTAAGAATAAAATCATCGAAGTTTGTCAGCGCCTACATGATCGCAACCTCCTGGCGGCGGCCGACGGCAATGTCAGTGTAAAGGAGAACGATCAAACTATTTGGATCACACCAACGGGACAAACTAAAGCTTTCATGAATAACCAGGAACTAGCGCAAATTACCCAAGATAATAAAATTATTTCGGGTACGCCATCTAGCGAACGCAAACTGCACTTAGCTATTTACAGAAATTGTCCGACAGCCAAAGCCGTGGTTCACGCTCATCCGCCGCATGCTATTGCTTGGTCACTCGCTTTTGGTGATTTGAAGGAACTTCCTTACAAAAGTTTACCTGAAGTGATTCTTGCGACCGGTAAAATTCCGATAGTTCCTTACGCCCGACCGGGCAGTGATGAAATGGGTGATAATCTTTCGCCGTTTCTGCCAGATCATAAAGTTTTGATTATGCAAAAACATGGTGCTGTCGCCTGGGGTGAAACTCTAGATGAAGCCTACCGCGGTATTGAGCGTGTTGAACATATCTCTTATATTTTAAAACTGGCGATTGAGTTAAAAAATTCCAAAATGAATCTAGAAGAACTTCCTGCTGATGAAATCAAAGAACTCTTTGAACTGCGTACGCAAATAGGTAACTACAATCTATGAAAACCCTATCAACCTTGTCATTGAAATGGTCACCGGCTGAATTTCTATTGTTAGATCAAACTCTGCTGCCAAAAAAAGAAGTTTGGATCAAAATCGAAAACTTGGATCAGATGGTTGAGGCGATTAAATCGCTTCGCGTGCGAGGCGCTCCGCTTATCGGTGTCAGTGCTTGTTTATATTTAGCGCACCAAGCTTTACGTGGACAGGATTTAAAATCTCTTGAAAAAGATGCGCAAGCTCTGAAAGCCGCGCGCCCAACAGCCGTGAACTTGATGAATAACGTCGATCAACTTTTAAAACATTTCTCCTCGACGACTGATCTAATAGCTGAAGCCATTCGTATTTTTGATGAAGATCAAACTTTATGTGATGGTATGTCGACTCTGGGTGCGGAGCTGATCAAAGACGGCGACAATATTTTAACACATTGTAATACGGGATCTCTGGCAACCGTAGGCTCAGGAACGGCACTGGGTGCGATTAAAAAAGCGTATCAGCAAGGAAAAAAGATCCATGTTTACGTGGATGAAACGCGTCCGCTTCTTCAGGGTGCACGTCTAACGGCCTGGGAACTAGCCAAAGAAAGAATTCCATTCACTTTAATTACTGATTCCATGGCCGCATTTTTAATGAAGCAAGGAAAAGTCTCTAAAACATTTGTAGGTTGTGATCGCATCGCTAAAAACGGTGATTTCGCAAATAAAATTGGAACCTATTCTGTCGCGGCTCTCTGTCATCTTCACAAAATTCCTTTCTACGTAGTTGGTCCGCGTACGACGGTAGATCCTAAATGTCCAAACGGAGAAGCGATTCCTATCGAGGAGCGTATTTCTAGTGAGGTCACTGGATTTCACTCATCGAAGGAATCGGTCTCTTGGGCTCCCGAAGGGACAAAAGTTTACAACCCGTCGTTTGACGTTACACCTAGCGAATTTGTCACAGCTTGGGTTTTAGATCATAAAATTATCACTCACAAAAATCTGGGAGATTTATGTTAGCAATTATTGGTGGTTCCGGTTTTGAAAATTTTGAAGAATTTGAATTCGTAGCGGAACTAGATCGATCGACACCGTTCGGAGACTGCGCGACCGGATTTAAAAAAGTTAGAATTGCTGGTCAAGAATGTCTATTTATTTCTAGACACGGTAAACACCACGAACATCTTCCTTCAGAGGTCAACTTTCGCGCTAATATTTTTGCTTTAAAAAAACATGGTGCTAAAGCCATAGTTTCATTTTCCGCAGTGGGCAGTTTAAAAAAAGAATTTAAACCTGGTGATATGGTCATCACTAGCCAATATATTGATAGAACTAAGGGATTTCGCAAACACACCTTCCTTGGCGAAGGCATTGTCGGCCATGTTTCGCTAGCCAAACCCATCTGTGATATTATGGAGCAAAAGCTAAAGACGATAGCTACTAAATTTGATTTTCAAACGCATTATAAAGGCACTTATATTTGTATCGAAGGGCCCTATTTTTCCACTCAAGCAGAATCAAAATCATACATTGGCGCAGGTGCGGATATTATCGGTATGACCCATTTTCCTGAGTTTGCATTAGCACGAGAAGCTGGACTAGCCTATCTACCTTGTTGTTGGGTTACAGATTACGATTGCTGGGATGATTCCATTCCGCACGTAACGGTTGCGGAAGTTATCAAGGTAATGAAAAGCAATAATTTAAAAGCTTTTAAACTTCTAAAAGAATTGGTTCAGCTCAAAAGCGATTTGTGGCAGGGCACAAAGGCAGCTGATGGCGGTCTGAAAACTGGCTTGTTTATGCCTCTAGAACAAGTGCCTAAAAGTAAGATCGAATGGCTTAAGTTATTGATGGACTAACCATTTAATGGCACACTGTCGGTACATATGAAAATTAAAAAGCAAATCGATTGGCCGGTGGCCTTGTTCCTAACGTTAAACCCTATTGTTGGTCTGACGTTATTTTTTATCTATCTTTATTTCTTCGATACGACAGTAGCCATGTGGGTCGTGTTTTTAGTATTCGCGGCGCTTACTAATTTAAGCATAACGGCTGGATATCATCGCCTGTTTGCTCACAGAAGTTATGAAACAAATACGTTCATGAAATTTTGGTTACTGTTTTTTGGATCGTCAGCGTTCCAAGGACCGGCACTAAAATGGGCGTCTGATCATCGTCGTCACCACAGCCACATTGATACAACAAAAGATCCTTACTCTATTAAAAAAGGCTTTTGGTATGCTCACATGGGCTGGCTATTTTACAAAGATTCAGTAGATCTAGATATCAAGGCTCCTGATTTAGAAAAAGATCGCCTACTTCAGCATCAAAACAAACATTACTTGTTGTGGAGTATCGGTGCTGGATTTGTTTTTCCCATTTTAATTGGCTTGTTTTTTGGTGCGCCTCTCGGAGGCCTGATTATTTTTGGATCACTACGTATATTCCTAACGCAGCAAAGTACATTTTTTGTAAACTCGCTTTGTCACACTCTAGGTGAGCAAACGTATTCAAAGGAAATTTCAGCTCGTGACAGCTTTATCGTGGCTGTATTAACTCATGGTGAAGGCTATCATAATTTTCATCACCAATTTCAGTTAGACTATCGTAACGGGATTAAGTGGTATCACTGGGATCCGACTAAATGGATGATCCAACTTATGAACCTCTTCGGTATGGCGAAAAAATTAAAAACGATTCCGGCTCAAGAAATTTTGAAAGCTAAACTAAATTCAGAGGCGAAATGGCTAGAAGCCAAAGGCGTGTCGGCAGAAAAATTAGAAGATTTGAAACTTAAAATTCTAGAAACTCAGATTAAAATTAAGAAATTCAAAGAAGAGTATGCGATCATAAAACGTGATTGGAAGAATTCTTCTCAAGAACGTTGGAACGAACTCCAAATTCAAATTGCCGAGATGAAACTAAACATCAAAAACGCAAAAGCAGAATTTAAATTTGCCCTTAAAGAATGGCAAATGTACACGCAACTGGCGACGGCTTAGATTTAGTTCAAACTAGATCTAAGGATGCTACGAAGTTCTTGAATAGGTTTTCTTTGTAAATCTAAAATATATTGATAGGCATCTACTTCACCGCTTTGTAGTAGATGCGCAAATGCCGGCTCTGTTTTTAAACCCTTCCCTTTTAAATCCAAAATCTGCTGAGTCCACGTAGCAGGTGCGTATTTTAAAATTTTCTCTTCACTATTAAAATGTAAGTATCCGTTTTGTTTAAACGTCGACAGCAAAGAGCAAAATATTTCGACGGGAATTCCGCGATAGTCGAATCGGCACAGGCAGTACTGTATTTTGCTAATTTCACTTTGTGAAATTTCAAACTCAGGGAGCATGGTAAAGGTTTGTTGGCACATGTCTTTAAATTCGGCGACATCGGTAAAACTCACTAGCAAATCTAAATCGGCAGATGGCAGGTCCACCGCTAGGGGTACAGTTCCCGCGATGAACGGCTGGTGATCTTTAAAAATCTCTAGCAGATTAAGTTCTGAAACTAAGATCGCCATTTTAGGACGATTCTCAAAATTGATAACTGATTTTAGAGACAGATTGTGAAACTTGATCGCAAAGTCACCTAACTCCAACTCTAATTCCGGATTAAACGTTTTCTCTAACCCCGACTTATCCCAATCTAAATCAGTGTAACGTTTAGATAAATCCTCTAAAGATATATCTACAACCATCTCTAGATGTTCAAATCCAGTTTTAACTACTTTTCCTTTTTTAGGCGCCGGCAATTCAATCAGTTTGATCAACCAAGTTTTATAGTGAATTGGCGTATGCAGTTCAAACGTTGCTATAGGACGACCGTTCACTTTCATCTCGGTGAGCAGATCACCCAGCCCGGATAACGTGTCACGATAAGCCTCGTATTCGCCATCGGTCTCCACACGAAAACAAAGATGATCTATATCCCAATGTGGTTCGATCACAAATTCTTTTGATTTTATCCTATTAAATACTTTATTTAGAAATGTTTCTGCTAAAATCTGAAATTCATTTTCTGAAATGGCTGGCGATTTCAATTTTCCGTCCTTAGTATCGGAAATTTTTATCCGAACAAGGACGCCTCGGCAATAACTTTTCTAACTATAGTTGTTTTCCTTAAGGAAAAAGAAAAAGCATCTACCCGGCCCTTCGTATGAAAAGTATTTGCGAGTTAGCTTTTGAATTGAAAGAAATATTAAACGCGTATTTTATAAAACGAACGGAAAGTAAAAGTCTGGATTTTTAGCCATGTAAGCGTTGTAAAACTTTAGTCCAGAACTATAGTTTTATTTAAGATTTTCTCATTTCAATACTTGAGTCGCCAAGACAAATTCCGATCCAGATACAGGCGGTCGGTTTAGACTGTTTCGATGATTATATTAAAAAGTGAGTTACTGTGGACGACTTTGAAAGAGAACTGAAAGTTGGATTTCTAGACGAGGCAAAGCAAGCGGCCTCGGATGTTGAGCAGTGCTTTCTCGCACTTGAAGCAGATCCAAACGACGAAAACAATTTAAACAAAATCTTTCGACTTGCCCACAACTTAAAGGGTTCTTCAAAGGCAGTCGGATTTATTGAGTTCGGCGAATTTACTCATGAATTTGAATCATTTATCCTAAAAATAAAAAACAAGGAGTTTTCGGCTACACCTAATGCTATTAATCTTTTACTTAGAGCTAACGACCACGTGGGTGAACTGATCGATGCCTTAACACAAGACCTAGATGCAAAACTTGACTCATCAGGTCTATTATCGGAAATGCAAAATTTCACCGCCGAGACTTTTAGCAAACAAGACTCAATTTTCTCAAATGAGCCAAAAGTCCTGTTAGATACCACTACTCCTGAAGCTGGAGATAGCGTTGAAGTTTTGGAGTCAACGGTGGTTCCAGAAAAATTACATGAATTTGAATCGATGGATTTAGCAGCAACAGAAAACGATTCCGCAAAGCTGGGTTTCAAAGAACCAGAGATTGCGGTTGATGCAAAAGATATGAATCTTGAAGCTGGTTCGGGAAAATTAAAAAATCCCGAAAAAAATAAATCACCAAATTCACCAGTCGATGAATCACTAAGAGTGTCCCTGTCGAAAATCGAATATTTACTCAATGCAGTAGGGGAAATGGTGATACTCCAAAGCGGTTTAAAAGAGCAGTCAACGCTTCTCAATTCGCCAGCCTTAAAGCGTATTGTCCAACATCTTTCGAAAGTTAGTAAAGAGATTCAAGAAACTTCGATGGGCCTTCGAATGGTGCCAATTAAACCAGTCTTCCAAAAAATGCAAAGAATCGTTCGAGATACTTCAATGGCCCTAAAAAAAGATATCGATTTTAAAATTGAAGGTGAGAATACAGATATAGATAAATCTATTTTAGAACGAATCGGTGATCCACTTGTGCATTTGATTCGAAATTCCGTAGATCATGGAATTGAGTCGGCAGAACTACGAAAGACAACCGGGAAAGATTCAAAAGGGTCCGTACTTTTAAGAGCCTATCAACAAAGCGGCCGCTTAATAATCGATGTCTCCGATGATGGCGGTGGCCTAAACCCCGAAAAACTGAAAAAGAAAGCTATTGAAAAAGGTCTTATTTCAAAAGACAACAAATTGACAGACAAAGAAGCTCAACATTTGATTTTTGCTCCCGGATTTTCAACTAAGGAACTAGTCACTGATGTGTCTGGTCGTGGAGTTGGAATGGATGTTGTGAAAACTAACATCCAGGAACTGGGAGGCGAGGTACAAATCGAATCCACAGTGGGAAAAGGAACAACATTTAAGATTATTCTGCCACTAACATTAGCTATTGTCGATGCAATGACAATACTCTATGGGGACGAACGATTTGTAATTCCTATCAACCAAGTTCACGAGACTTTAAGTGTGACGCCAGATATATTGAAAGAATCGTCGTTAGGAAACGTACTTTTGCTTAGAAATGAAAATCTACCTCTTTTTAAACTCGGTGACTTTTTCGGAATTCGAACACAAAAAAAGGTGACCGAAATGATCGCTATTGTGGTTAGAGGCTCAACGAGAACCTTTGCGGTTCTTGTTGATGATATCGTTGCCCAATCACAAATCGTTCTTAAACAACTAGGACCTGAACTTCAAGATATGATAGGAGTTAGCGGCAGCACTATTCTTGCCGACGGTAAACCAGCTTTTATTCTGGAAGCCCAAGACCTTCTTAAGCGAAAAGTATCGGCGCCAACGCCTGATGCGCCTGGCACAAAAAGGATTACTGCATGAACCATTTGATAAAACGAGATGAGCCTAAAAATCTAATCGATTCAGTAATAGAAAAAGTCGCTGAAGTCGTGTCCAATATTGCGGGAATTCAACTTGGTGATAAACAACGGCCAATGATTGAAAGCCGCCTACGCTCAAGAATGTTAAAGCTAAAAATAGACTCATTTAGTGAATATTTGAACTACCTAAATTCTAACCTGGACGCCGAGAGCCAGGCACTTCTGTCATTGCTCACCACTCATCATACGTTCTTCTTTAGAGAGTTTAATCATTTTGAATTTCTATTAAACAAAGGCCTTTCACGTTTTATTGAGCGAGCTAAACAAAGAAAAGACAAAACTATAAGAGTTTGGTCCGCGGCCTGCAGCAAAGGACAGGAAGTCTATTCTCTTGCGATGTTTTTCAGATTTCATCTCATGCACATGGCGCCAGATATTAAACTCGAAATTTGGGGAACAGATGTAGATTCAGCTTCCGTGAAGTCCGCAAAAAATGGAGTTTATAAGACGGATGAGTTAAGACAGTCTCCGGCCATGTATCTTGATGGAAATTGGATACGTGGGACAGGAAACGTCCAAAACTTTTCAAAAGCTAAAGATCATTTATTGGCTCAATGCCATTTTGAAACGGTAAACCTTTTAACTTCAGAAACCTTCTTAAAGAATAAGACATTCGATCTGATTTTTTGCAGAAATGTATTTATTTATTTTAACCAAGACCAAATTCAAAAGATAACCAAAGACTTTATGAAACACCTTGATCAAGACGGATTCTTGGTCCTGGGAGTTTCCGAAACGTTAAATGGATTACCATTGAATATAGAGCCTATTGGACCGTCCGTCTATCAGCACAAACGGGTACAGGAAAAACCGCAGCCGGGAAAAACCGCTCCAATTAATTTGGTTAAGCCAACTCCAAAACCGGCGCCTGAAAAACCAATTGAAGTGCTTTGTATCGACGACTCTCCTGTTATTCACGCACTTCTCGGCAAAATATTAGTTCCAGAGCAAGGATTCAAGGTCGCCGCAAAAGCGAACAACGGCCGTGAAGCGATCGAGATCCTGAAATCAAGAAAATTTGATGCTATCACCCTAGATATGCATATGCCAGAACTGGACGGTGTTGGGTTTTTAAAAGAATACAAAGATCGATCTGCACCGATTATTATTCTATCTTCAGTAAATCGCGATGATCCTTCTATAGCTCAAAAAGCTCTTGCCCAAGGAGCGAATGACTATATTGAAAAACCGTCACTTGAAAATTTGGCGCAAGCGAGCAACGAAATTAGATCGAAAATTAAACTTCTGCTAAGCATGAAGAAATCCGCCGCATAGATCGATAAACGTTGGTTAAAATCTCAGCCTGGTATTGTAGAGGACGAACCTGCAATCGGTGAAATTATTACAGAACAGCCTTTCTCACTGATTCTTAGGTGTTTGTGATCGAATTTCATACAAAGAATCTCTAATAATTCTCAAAAGGGTTCGTTCGTCATCTATCGCTAGAATTCGGGGATGTCTCATAAAGATATTAAATGTTTTCTTAAATTGGGAGCAAAGGTCCTCTTGCAGTTAGGTTTGATTTACAGACAAAAGACTAGACCAATCATTTCTAAAATTCTCGCCAACTAATAGAGAAATCTTCACTATAGATTTACTTAAGGTTTACAATATTTAATCCGATTATTTCATTGAACGAAAATAAAAGACGAACAATCTGCCAGTTTTAGTCCGAATGAAGTTCAAAAACTTGAAGGCCTGAAGAACAAATTTGGCCATATAACTCGTCGAATGCTTGGAAACGTGAGTTTTCATGACCTTGAATCCGAGATCGACTTGATTGTCGAGGGAGCTTTAAGAAATGAATGAACAAAAAAATTCTACGGAATCAGCGAGCCGATATTTATGCTTTTCTCTTGGAAATGAAAAATTTGCCATGCCTTTGTTGCAAGTCAAAGAAGTTATTGCCAACACAGAGACTACCAACATTCCTCAAGCTGCTCCTTATTTTAAAGGTATCATGAATCTGCGGGGGCAAGTGATTTCGGTCATTGACCTCCGTGTAAAATTGAAAGTTGGAAAAGCAAGCACAACACCGGAAACAACTATCGTTATTCTTGATGTTAACGGACTTTCGCTTGGCGTAGTCGTTGATTCTGTAAACTCGGTAACAAGTTTTGAGAATTCGATGATTAACGAACCACCAGTTCACGACTCTTCTACAAAAACTGACTATATCTTTGGGGTCGCTAGGCAAGACAAAGATCTTACACTTTTAATCGATTTAGAAAAAGCACTGAACACTGATGATCTTAAAACTATGAAATCACAAACGATGAAGGCCGCTTAGAGAGAAAACTAATGTCGAAAATCAACAACAGTCTCTTAATTCCATTTGCTACGGCGACACTAAGTGTTTGCGGATTTGTAAAAACGGAAACATCCAAACAAGAAAACATGTCTGGTTCTCCTGGTCCTGATAGTTTAATGCTAAAATATAGTTCGACTTGAGTCGAAAAGTTTAAGGAATTTCCGATATGAACGTTAGTTTCAAAGCAAAACTACTAGGACTTTGCGGCTTTCTAGCTGCAGTCAGCGTTGTGATAGCGATCATGTCTTACCGAGGATTAAATTCCGTTGAAACCAATTACGACAAAGTGACCCACAGAGCCATGCCCAATTTGAATGCCGTACACGAGATGTTTTTGAGCTATCGGGAGATTCAGATAAATCTTAGTTCGCTAGGGCTTTCCGGGCTATCCCAAGATCAAGCCAAAGACTATGTTAACCATACCAAAAAATTAATTGCGGCCTATGAAGCATCAAACAAAGAGTACCGAGAGGTTCCCTTTTTTCCAGGGCAAAAAGAAAAGTATGAAAATGTAAATAAAGCTTGGCTACACTTTAAAGAAATTGGTGTGAAGGCTCTTTCCTTATATGACGATGGATCATCATCTTCTAGGGAACAGTTGAATCAAATTTTCTTGCATGACTGTTCTGAGGCAACCAAGCATTACACTAAAGCCATCGAAGAGTTGGAAAAGTTTCATCGTGAGGAAGCTGACCATGGCGTTAAGGAAGCAGAGGCTTCTGTCCACGGGACAAATCAGTTAATCATCTTTACATCAGTAGCTGGGATACTACTAGGATTGAGTGTAGGTTTCATTTTTTCTACTAAAGTATCAAATTCAATTACATCAGTTGCGCATCAGTTGGCATCAAATGCAGACCAAGTGGCTGCCACGAGCTCTCAAGTTGCGTCTTCTTCTCAGCAGCTTTCTGAAGCAAGTACCGAACAAGCAGCCTCGCTTGAAGAGACTGCGGCGTCACTAGAAGAAATAACCTCGATGATTGCAAAAGCGACTGAGAATGCTCAAAATACATCTGAAAGTTCTTCTGAATCGCACAAAAAAGCGGAAGAAGGTCGTAGATCCGTTGATCAAATGCTTTCTTCAATGGATGAAATCAGTCAAAGTAATGAGGCGATTCTAACTCAAATTAATGAGAGCAACAGACAGATGAGTGACATCGTAAAAGTTATTCAAGACATTGGTAGCCGCACGAAGGTTATTAACGAAATCGTATTTCAAACAAAACTTCTTTCATTCAATGCCTCGGTAGAAGCGGCCCGCGCTGGTCAGCACGGTAAAGGATTTGCTGTTGTAGCTGAAGAAGTTGGAAATCTGGCACAAATGTCAGGCAACGCGGCCAAAGAAATCACCGATATGCTAGATGCAAGTATTTCTAAAGTCGAAGGTATCGTGAGAGACACTCAACAGAAAGTTGAAGGATTGGTTCGGTCTGGAAAAGAAAAGGTGGAGTCCGGTGTTACCGTAGCGAAACAATGCTCGGACGTTCTGAATGAAATCGTTCAAAACGTTTCCAGAGTATCAGGTCTTTCTTTAGAAATTTCTCAGGCCGCCAAGGAGCAAGCTCAAGGAGTCTCTGAAATTAACAAAGCCATGTCACAACTAGATACAGTCACTCAACAAAATGCAGCAACAAGTGAAGAAGCTGCTAGTGCGGCCGAGGAACTTTCCGGACAAGCGGAGTCTCTAAAATCTTCAGTAGAAGAACTTATGGCCATAGTTTCCGGCAATCATAGTTCAGTAACTAGCGGGCCAGTTTCAAGTCCTGTGACGACTGCGACAAAAGCACCAAAATCAAACATCGTGCATATTGAGGCCGCTAAACCAAAAGCAAGAAAAACATTTCAAGCCGATTCAAGGTCATTTCAAAAGGCCTCTGGAGAGGGTTCGTCCATGCGAGATCGTAATTATGATGGTTTTAACAATGTGTAGCAAGCTTAATACTTACTATGACGTCTGATAGATTTACAGATGAAGATTTTCTCTTTTTAAAAGAGAAAATCTTCCAATTAGCGGGAATAACTCTTACTGAAAAAAAGAAAGACCTGGTTAAATCTCGAGTCCAGTCTTTTTTGCGGAAATCAGAAATTGGATCCGTCGATGAACTAAAACAGGAACTTCAGAATTCCAATCCAGCCGTTATTCAAAAGTTCGTCAATTTGATGACTACAAATAAAACCGATTTTTTTCGCGAGTCCAAGCATTTCGATTATTTGATTTACGAACTTATTCCCCAATGGAAAAAAGAAAAAAAGACCGAAATAAAAATTTGGTGCTCCGCCTCTTCGACCGGAGAAGAGCCATATACTATAGCTATGGTTTTACTTAAACATCTTCCGAAAAATACATCATTTAAAATTCTGGCGACTGATATCGACACTCAGGTTTTAAGAAAAGCGCAAAATGGTGTATATCCGATTTCAAAATCGTCAGAAATACCTGAGCAATATCAGCCCTTCTTATCAAAGGGGAAAAAAAATGTCGAAGGCTGGTTTAAAGTCGCAGATGAAATACACTCTAAAATCTCTTTTAAGCAGCACAACCTGATTGAAAATACCTATCCTGGTGATGAACTTTTTGAAGTCATTTTTTGCAGAAATGTGCTTATTTATTTTGAAAGAAAGACGATAAATACGCTAATGGAAAAACTACATTTATCACTTAAACCTCACGGACATCTTTTTATCGGACATTCAGAATCAATATCGGGAACACAACATTTATTTGCCACCATTCAACCGGCAGTATTTAGGAAAGCTTCGGTATGAGCCAGGATATCGTAAGCTTAAATATTGCCGAACTCGTCGTATCTAAAGAGCCCGTCGCTGTAAGCACGGTCCTGGGTTCGTGTGTTTCGGTTTGCCTTTTTTCGGATTCTGAAAAAGGTGGCGGCGTGATTCATTACGCTCTCCCCGAGCTACCTAGTAATTCAAAGGACAATCCTTTACGCTATGGCGACTATGCCATTGAAGACCTGATTTTAAAGACTTGTCATCACCTGGGGGTAAAAAGTTATCAACTTAAGGCAAAACTAGTCGGCGGTGCTAACAATATTGCGTCCGAACACCCATCGCAACATGTGGGTTCAGAGAACGTAAAGATCGCTAAAAAATTACTATCAAAGCATAAAATTCCAATTGTCGGAGAAGACGTGGGAGGAACCCGTGGTCGTAAGATCCTTTTTCATCTCCAAACGGGACGCCTGCAAGTCGCATTTGTGGGACCAGGATATTCGCGACCGTCTGCTGCTAAAGCCATTGGTCTGTCAGATAAAATAGAAAAACCTATTTTGAATTTGGGCAATACCGAATCAAAAAGAAAGATCCGAGTTTTGATCGTTGACGATTCAAAAACTATTCGAGAGCTGTTAACGAAAATTTTGTCTCAGGACCCGAACATAAATGTCGTTGGTCAAGCCGAAGACCCACTTAAGGCTGAGCTATTACTTCCGACAACTAAGCCAGATGTTATTACTCTTGACGTGCACATGCCTCGAATGACTGGCGTTCAGTGGCTTAAAACATTGGTTCCGAAATACAAATTACCCGTTGTTATGATTACGTCCTTAGAATTGAAGGACGGTAACGAGGTTTTTGAAGCATTGGAATTGGGAGCCATAGACTATATTCAAAAGCCTTCCCTGTCAGATCTTAATTCCGCCGCGCCACTTATAAGAGAAAAAGTGATAAATGCGGCATCGGCAAAGGTTCGGGGGCCACGCCACATCAAGAAATTTGTCCCTTCAGGAAATCCCAATTTTGCATTTGATCCTCACATCGTTATAGCAATTGGAGCCTCAACGGGAGGCACTGAAGCCCTAAAGGAAGTTCTAACGGCGTTACCGAAAAACATCCCTCCAATCGTTATCGTTCAGCATATCCCACCAGTATTTTCAAGGGCCTTTGCTGATCGAATGAATTCACTCTGCCCTTTTGAAGTAAAAGAAGCTGAGTCTGGAGACGCAGTTCACTCAAATCGCGTTTTAATCGCGCCAGGCGGAACGCAAATGAAAGTCATCAAAAAACCATCAGGACTTTTTGTAGAAATAAATGATGATCCACCAATGACTCGCCATAAACCATCCGTCGACTATCTCTTTCAATCTGTTGCAGAAACGTTAGGAAAAAAAACAATCGGAGTCATACTCACAGGTATGGGGTCAGATGGGACTAATGGACTATTAAAGATGAAAGAAAAAGGCTCAATGACTTTGTCCCAAGACGAAGATTCGTGCGTCGTGTACGGAATGCCAAAATCAGCTTGGGAATCTGGAGCCAGTCAATTGCAAGTTCCCCTTGATGAAATCCCTTTGAAATTAACACAGCTTTGGGTCTTGAAAAAACCGGCGTAAATATAAACTTATTCAGTTTAGTTCAAAAAAGAAGAATTAATGGGAAAAATTGGCTCAGGAGGAGGGACTCGAACCCCCGACCAAGCGGTTAACAGCCGCTTGCTCTACCAGCTGAGCTACTCCTGAACACTGGAAATTTGAAACTAGTAGATTTGAATTTTGAAGTCAAGAATCGATTCCTTGGGATTTATCCCTTAGTCGACCTTGATTCCAAGCGAGGTCAACTTGCTAGTCAGGCCCTCTGCTTTATAGATCAAACTGCCTTGTTTTACGAAATTATGGGTAGGTGACGCTTCCAAAATAATCTCTTCACCTTTCTCGTTCATAGCTTTCATGAAAGGGGACCACTGGATGTCGGTCACCTCGCTGGAATTATAACTAGAATAAGCCAGGTGACACAGCTCTTGAATCGCTTTTGCATCCCGAATGGTTTGATCGCCCTGAACTATGAAAACCACTTGCACAGAGTTTGAGCACCACGATAGGAGTCGCGCTTGAGACGGCGAGCCCATGACTGCATCCACATTACTGGAAAATGTCGGCGACTTAACGTATTGCATTATTGAGACGACCGAGTAGAGAAGTATCCCATAGAGACCAATTTTTAAATAAAACCATTTAGACTTCTGTGCTTTCATAAAGAATAGGATACCAAAGCCGAACGAATTGGTAAATATTTTAACGATGTTTCGCTGCTTGCCTGAATTTGGCCCCTGCTTCAACTATATGTACGATCAAAACTCAAGTGATGGGATTTTTATATTCCACGGTTTTCCCTCGCAAAAAAATCGTAACAAAGATTTGGCCCATTTTCTTTTTGAATCCACCAAAGCGAGTATATTTGTTCACCATTACGAGGGCATCGGCGAATCCTTAGGGAAATTCTATTTTGAAAAATCACTCACGACAGCTAAACGCTATGTTGATCATATTAAAAAAGAATTTAATTTAAAGCGCATTCACTTTCTAGGACATAGCTGGGGTGGATTTGTTTCGCTAAATCTATTGCCGCATTTCGTAAATGATCTAGCTTCACTTGTGTTGTACTCGCCATTCACTCAGATCCCGGCCAGCAAAGGTATCGAAGAACTCGCGGAAAATTTAATGAAGGAATATCCGCACATGTTCTTTCATCGCACTCATTCTGAAGTGTGCGCAGAATTTAAAATGATTCAACAGCACTATGATTATCCCAAATCTCTAGCGCCCCTTCAATGGCAACGCCCGGGCCTGATTCTGCAAGCTAAAAACGATTTGCTGACCCCGGAAGAAAGAACCCGCTCGGTTTTGCCACTACTTGGCCAACAAACGAAATATGAAGAGCTGGCTATCGATCATTCGTTCACGGAAAAAAGAGAGGGTACATTTTCACTAACCAAAAATTTTTATAAAGACATTCAACTTGTTTAATGAGGATACTATGCGACAGACTATTCTAAAATTATCTTCCTACTTTGCCATCAGTGCTTTTTTACTAGTCGGCTGCTCGAGCACTCAGAAAGCAACGGAAACTCCACAAAGTTCAGTTATCGTTTCCGATTTTGCAAAACCTCATCGGCAAGATTTCGTGATGACCGGTAAAAAATATGCTCTAGCGACTCAAGGTATCCTAACTACGAAAGCCGCTACTGACGTGTTAGACAAAGGTGGCAATTTAATTGATGCCTTTGTCGCAGCATCATTTTGTATTTCGGTCGAGCGTCCTCATTCAACCGGCATTGGCGGCGGTGGATTTTTAGTATTTCACCAAGCAGGATCTAAAAAAAACGTAGTAATTGATTTCCGCGAACGTGCGCCTATGAAATCCTTCCGTGATATTTATTTGGATAAAAAAGGTATTTACCTAAGCGATCTATCTAAAGATGGTGCTTTATCAGTCGGCGTTCCTGGTTTAGTGAAAGGTCTTTGGGAAATTCACAAGAAATATGGAAAAATAAAATGGGCTGACGTAATGGCTCCTTCCATTAAAATGGCCGACGAGGGATTTTTTGTTTACCCAGATCTAGAGAAGGCCCTAAAGGATAGACAAGACGTTCTAGCTAAGTTTCCAGATTCTAAAAAAATATTTATTAAAGAAGACGGCACGACTTATAAAGTGGGCGACGTTCTAGTTCAATCTGATTTAGCTAATACTTTAAGAGCTATTGCAAAAAATGGCGAAAAAGAATTCTACCAAGGCGAGACAGCTAAAAAAATGTTGAGTTTCTTAAAGAAATCGGGCGGCATCCTTACCGCGTCTGACTTGAAAAAATACAAAACAATTGCTCGTACCCCGGTTGAATCTAAATTCATGAACTATAGAATCGTATCGATGCCACCACCAAGTTCCGGCGGCATCCACGTCGTTCAGTTCCTAAAAATGTTAGAAAAAGAAAACTGGACACCGATGGATATGAATACGGCAAAAGTAATTCATTACCAAGCCTCAGCTTTCCAGATGGCGTTCGCTGATCGTGCGCAATATTTAGGTGACCCAGATTTCGTGAAAGTCCCAATAACTCAGCTTATTTCTGACGCTTATTTAAATCAGCGCAAAAAAGAAATTACGCTTGATAAAGCTCGTGCGACTAGCGAAGTTCGTTTCGGTAATGTTGATCAAAAATATGAATCGACTGAAACAACGCATATGTCGTTCTTGGATAAAGAAGGTAATGCGATCAGTTCGACTCAGACAATCAATGGATGGATGGGCTCGGGCGCTGTTGCCACTGGAACGGGAATTGTTTTAAATAACGAGATGGACGATTTCTCATCGAAACCAGGCGCTGCCAATTTATATGGTGCTGTAGGCTCTGATGCTAATTCGATTGCTCCGTTTAAAACTCCGCTATCAAGTATGTCTCCAACGATTGTATTTGATGAAACGGGCCGACCAGTGATGGCAGTGGGAGCCCCCGGCGGGACGCGCATTATCAGTTGCACAGCTCTGACTATTTTCAATCATCTATTTTTCAAACAGTCTTTGGAAAGTTCTGTAAAAAATATTCGCGTCCATCATCAGTGGCAGCCAGATACATTGTTTATCGAACAACCGGGACCAGCTCCAAAAGAACTAGAGAAACTTAAAAATATGGGTTACAAAATTGAATTGGGCGGAATCCCATGTCGTGTTATGTCGGCATCACTTGATACCAAGAATTCAGAATTTACTGCAGTCGCCGATCCACGAGATATCGGCACTGCTTCTGCAAAATAATTTTTAAATTAGAAGTCTACTTACTAGCTAGGTAGGCTTTTAGATCACTGGATCCTCCGACAAGAATTCCATTATGAAATACTTGAGGGAATGTCGGCCATCCACTCCAAAGCTTAATCGCTAGTCTTAATTTCCAGCCATTAAAATAATTACCGTGCTCGATATATTTATACTTAATGTTTCTTTCTTTTAGAAGCTTGCGCGCGTTTTTCACTGGAGGATTATGAGCCATTCCAATGACAACCCACTCATTGCTTTGAATAGCCTGTTCAATTTCAACTATGATTGGCGCATAGAAACTGGCCATTGATTCCTGCGCTTTAGGTGTGATTTTTGTTTCATTTAAGATTTTTCTCATTCATTTTCTCCAGAGAATTGTTTTTGTAACAGTTTATAGTAAATTCCTAATTTGTCTTTGGCAAGATCCTCGTGTTTACCACTTTGAACAACCTCGCCATTGTTTAAAACAAAGATCTTATCGGCATCTACGATTGTCGACAGGCGATGCGCGATCACTAAACTCGTGCGACCTTCCATCAAATGGTTCAACGCCTCCTGCACCAATGCTTCGCTTTCGGTATCTAAACTAGACGTCGCTTCATCCAAAATTAGAATTTTTGGATCTTTTAACAGTGCCCGTGCAATAGCTACACGTTGTTTTTGGCCTCCAGATAATTGCAGACCTTTTTCTCCCACCTTAGTTTGCATTTTCTCTGGAAAGCGCTGAATGAATTCCCATGCATTAGCAGATTTTGCAGCACTCGTAATTTCATCGGAACTTGCAGACTCACGGCCATACTTTATGTTTTCCTCTATCGTCGATGAAATCAGGATTGGCTCTTGTGACACGATACCAATTTGGGCACGCAACCAAGATACATCTAGAGCCTTAATATCCTGATCATCAATTTTTATTTCTCCAGAATCGATCGGGTAGAAACCTGGGATAAGGCTAGCTATTGTCGATTTGCCCGCGCCAGAAGATCCCACGAAAGCTACTTTCTGTCCGGGTTCAATTTGAAACGTTAGATTCTTTACGACTTGGATATCTTTTCGAGTCGGATAACAGAATGAAACATTCCTGAATTCAATCTTTCCTAAAACTTGATTTGGCCGGACGCCATTCGTTATTTCTAAAGATTGCTTTTCTAAGATTTCAAAAATGCGCTCGGTAGCGCCTAGGCCCGCAGCGAAATCGCCCCACAAACTTCCTAAGCTTCCAACGCCAATCGCAACTAACATTAAGTACAAAAGAAACTGAGTTAAATCGCCAACTGTCATTTGACCATTAATAACTTGATAGCCTCCGTAGGCAAGAACGACGCAAACCGCTGTGAAACCGATGAACATCGCCACAATCATAAATACCGTGATGGCGTTGATTCTAGCGCGTACAAAGGACAACGCATGATCTAGTGACGAGGTATAACGCCCGACTTCGAAAGATTCACGAACAAATGATTTTACAGTCTTAACTCCTGATAGTGTTTCTTCCGCGACGATGCTTGAACTAGCAACGGCTTCTTGAAGATTTTTTGAATGAGCACGAATTTTTTTTCCATAAATAGCCGCAAAACCCGCGATAGGCGGAATCAGCAAAAGCATAATAGCCGTCAACTGCCACGAAGTATAAAACATAAATCCTAAGCCGCCGATGGCCTGACCCAAATTTCGCAAGCCTTGAGAAATATTCACACTGACCGTGTTTTGCAAAGTGGTGCAATCCGAGGCCAATCGACTCATCAATTCACCTGTGCGATGAAAATCAAAGAAGGAAACTTCTTGGCTCATTAAGTTTCCGAATAGACGCTGGCGTAGTTTTAACACGATCCTCTCGCCGCTTAAGGTGAACAGATAATAACGCACACCTGATGTGATTCCTTGAAGAATAAATACCACGAACAGGGCACCAACGGACCACCACAATAAATCGATTCGTTTTGTTTGCAGAACATTATCCACCATCCAGCGTATAACCTGCGGATAGATCAGTGAAGATATGCTGGAAATCACTAAGAAAAACAAACCCCAACTCAGGGACGCGTATTCAGGTTTAGCCACACTTCTTAAACGCTTCATCGATATACTTTTACTCATATGCACGAAGTGTGTCCGCAATTGCGTAAAAGTTCAAATTTTACTGCGTGTGGCCCCTCTCCCCACAGAAAATAATTGCAGTATTTTTCTTGCCATTGATCTTTTGGTCTATTGAAATATATTTGCATTTAAAAATAAACAAAAGGGGTCCAATTATGTTATCTTCAACTAAATTATTTTTCGCCGGCTTAGCACTTTGCTTTGCGTCCACTTCATTCGCAGTCGTTCCTGCCGATATGAGTTCATGTGAACCAAGCTCAAACTTAAAAGTAGCTTACAAAACAGTTGATAAAACTATTGCCATCGATATCGAAGGCAAAGACCAAGATGGTAAACCGTTCAAAGGGACAACTACTTACAATATCGTTGGTGCTGTTGATTTTACTGCGGCTGATTTCAATGCAGACGATACAAAAGTTATCAATACTGTTGCCAACATCACTAGCTTTACTGGCGGCAGCATCCTGGCCGTTTCGACCGGTACTGAAAAACCAACGCAATTAATGTTTTTCGAATTCGCACCTGGCCAATACTCAGTCATTTGGGTAGTTCAAGGTTACCCATTGCCTTTAGGCAAGACAGATCAGTGTAACTAGTTTCTTTTTACAAAGCGGCCTTGAGATTTTGTCCGTAATTTTACAAAATCTTGAACCGAGTCGCATTCTAAGCAAAGCCAGTTTAGTTTATCTTAAATGAATAACTTAACTGACTTTGTTTAGGAACGACAAATGACGAGGCCTCCTGATCTTTAAAAAATAAAATCTTGGATAGCGGCGGTTTTCGAACCGTCAGAACATGCGCCCGCGCCACCAATCGTTGGAAGCGGTGTTCCCGTTTCGAATGACTACAAAGTAGGTTATTAGCAGCGCTACTGTGATCACACATAAGAGAAAGGCGTATTTCTTCTTCATGTTTTAAATTTTAGTGAATTTGAAAATCGTGTTCAACAAGGATTGTTTGGCGGAGCGAGAGAGATTCGAACTCTCGAGCCCCGCGAAGGGCTGCCAGTTTTCAAGACTGGTGTATTCAACCGCTCTACCATCGCTCCGGGGTCAGTTCTATTGGAAACGCCACGACGGATCAATGCCTTTTTTGAATTTATTCTGCGCGTTAGTAGGCGGTATTGCCTAAGGAATTTTCATTTTATGAACCGGGAACCCTATTTAAGAAGGGTCACGCCGCTCATGTATTTTTGTAATGCCTTAGGAACTCGAACCGAGCCATCCTCATTTTGGTAGTTCTCTAACACAGCAATCAACGTTCTACCAACAGCCAATCCAGAACCGTTAAGTGTATGAACAAACTGTGGTTTTCCGTTTGCGGCTTTATAGCGAATGTTCGCACGGCGAGCCTGGAAGTCTTCAAAATTACTGCATGAGCTTATTTCACGATATTCATTTTGTCCCGGCAACCAAACCTCTAAATCAAATGTTTTTGCCGATCCAAATCCCATATCTGCCGTGCACAGAAGCATGCGACGAAATGGTAGTTCTAGTTCAGTGAGAATTGTTTCCGCGTCGCTAGTTAGTTTTTCATGCAACTCATGAGAACGCGCTGGTGGAGAGAAAATCATCAATTCCACTTTGTTAAACTGATGCTGACGAATTAAACCTTTTGTGTCGCGACCATGGCTACCAGCTTCTGAACGGAAGCACGGTGAGTAGGCGCAAAACATTTTAGGCAAATCAGATTCATTTAGAGTTTCATTATTAAAATAATTCGTAACCGGCACTTCGGCAGTCGGAATCAGATAATAATCCTGACCACTTAAATGAAACAAATCATCTTTGAATTTTGGCAAATTGCCCGTACCGATTAAACTATTCGTATTAACGATAAAAGGAGGAATCATTTCCGTGTAGCCGTGAGCTTCACTGTGAAGATCCATCATAAATTGAATCAACGCGCGCTCAAGTCTTGCGCCATGGCCTTTTAAAAAGGCAAAACGGGCACCGGTGACTTTACCAGCTCTTTCAAAATCAATGATGCCAAGCTTTTCACCGATTTCCCAGTGCTCTTTGGCTTTGAATGTAAGTGATGGCTTAGTGCCGACTGTTTTTACAATTTTGTTATCTTCTGCTGACTTTCCAACCGGAACAGTGCTGTGATGCATATTCGGAATCGTCAAAAGAAGATTGTAAACTTCGGTGTCGACTTCACCAGCTTTCTTTTCCATTTCTTTAACTTCAGCAGAAATTTTGCCAAGCTCAGCTTGCAACACAGTTGTATCTGCGCCTTCGCGTTTTAATTTTCCAAGTTCTTGGCTCGCTTTGTTTTGCTTAGACTTTTCAGACTCAGCGGAAAAGATAAGTTCTTTTCGCTTCTTATTTAATTCTAATATTTTATCTAGCACCACAGAATCAGCCCCGCGATTGGCAAGATTAGCGCGGTAAGCATCCAAATAAGATGGTTCGTTATTTTCAGGCTTCTTTTCTAATAATTTAATATCAATCATGATCGATTCCTAGGTCGTTTCGCGTAGCTGTTTTAGGGTGCGATCAATATATACATTTTCAAGATTTGAATGACAAGAAGACAAACTAAATCGAAAACTAAAATTTTAATCATGGACCAATTTTGGGATAGTCGGAAGAACAATCCCATAACTACTAAATTTAAAAAAATCAGCGAAAATGAACCGAAACCAGTTAATTCTTGGCCAATCAAAGATAGAGTTAAACCAAGGAAGAACCCAGTAACCAATCGAAATGAAATTTGCATAAAGGACTGCGCTGACGTTTTAGCTTTAGATTGTGCTCCCTGAGCCATTGACGAAACTTGATCTTTAATCCCCACACTCGCCTCCTAGTGCTTGAATCTGCGATTTAATTAAATCCTGATCTTTTGAGTTTGGTGATAATTCAGCATATTTGCAATAAGATCTTATCGCCGAAATAGTATCGCCGCGGCTTTCAAATAGGGCGCCCTGTTCTTTATAGATCTCTTCAAATCCGCTCTCTTTTTCTGCCGCGATGTCGATAAAACCTTGCGCCATATCCAGCTGTCCAGATAGACGATAGCACTTTGCCGCTTTAACGTAAACGGCAGCTGGCTGACTTCCAAAATTAGTAGCCCGAGCATATTCCGCCGCGCAATCAGAGTAGTTTTTACTGATGTACTTAATCTCTGCGATCAAAAGATAGGGATCTGTCAGTTGAGGGTACATTTTCTTTTCTATCTCAGCAAATTTTTCGGCCTCCGAGTAATTGCCCTTTAAAATCATCAAACGTCCAATGTAGAAATTTGCTTTAGGGTACTTTTTATTCAATCCCAAAACGCGCTCGAATTGAATTAAAGACAGATCTATCTTTCCGCTCTCCATGTAGATCTTGGCAACCTCAAAAATCGGTTCAGCGTCCGATGGATCCAAATTACTTGCTGTTAAATAGGCCGTCGTTGCGCGATCCTGATCACCGACTTGAAAATAGGATTTCGCGATCGCCATCAAAGCTTTCTTATCTTTTGAATTGATCGCCAGAACTTTTTGCAGTTCTTCTATGGCTTGTTTGAAGTGTTCCTCTTCGATGTAGATTTCTGCCAATGCAATTCGGTATTCGTACAATGTTGGATACAGCTTAATTAGCTCAATCAAATAGTCGCCGCCAATTTCTACACCTTGCCGAGTCGCTATAACTTTCGCGTAGTTAATTTGAGCTTGAATACTCGTTGAATCTAGCTCAATCGCCTTAAGTGCATAGGCATAAGCGTCTTGGGCTAATTTCTGACGTTGTTCTTGGTCTTTTTGCGATGACACTTTAAAAGCCACCGCCATATTTCGCGCCGCTGATGAATAAAGAATAATACTTTCTAAATCAGCGTCATAATTTTTCAAAGCCTTTTCTGCCAATTTTAGAGTGCTAGGATAGTCACGCTTTTTAAATGCCAAATAGGCAAATCCGCGCTGAACCTCGTAGCTAGTTTTACCACTCACGTAGTCAGCTTGCATTAAAACTCTTTCAGCTTCGATAAAATCAAAGCGGTCTGATAAAAACTCTGCTTTTTTCAAATAGGCTTTGTAGTTTTTGGGGTCCGATTTTATTGCTTTTTCAATCCATGAAATAGCTTCCATGCTTTGACCCAAAAACCAAAGCGATTCACCGGCCGTAAGCGCCGCCGCTCCATTTTTCTTATTTAGCTCAAACGCCGATTTGCACTCGGCTTGTGACTGCAGGTATTCTTTTTGTCGAAATAATGATTGGCAGCTAAAAAATAGCTCTTCATCCGGTTTCGCATTTTTTACGACTGATTTATCACAACCACCAAGACGGTCACACAGGTGAATGGCCGATTTCTTACTCGGATTCTTAGATAGATTTAGATTCGCTAATTCATTGGCTTTCTTTTTATCTCCCTTGATCAAATAAATTTCGACAAGTGATTCTATGCCTTGCGATTCGATGTTTTTATCCATCATTCCATCTAGTGACAAACCATTCGTAATGTAGGAAATCGCCTTATCCTGCTGGCCGCGATTGGCCTCTAGAATACCAAGTCCAAAGATTGAGTTCTTGTGCTGTTTATTTATTTTTAAAGCGGCTGCAAATAACTGATACGCTTTGTTCGTATCATTTAACTTAGCATTGATCATCGCTTGAGAGAAAACCGGTTTTACCCACTGACCAGAAAGTTCCTTTGCTTTTTGGTAGAAATTTTCAGCTACAAGTTTTTGATTTTCATGTTCTAAAATTTCACCCTTTAATTGATAAAGGAAAAAATTTGTATAGTCTTTCTCCATCGCCTTGTCGACAACGCTTTGAGCTTCAGAATATCGTCCCTCAGTTACTAGCTTCACGGCTTCACACAACATTCCGGCAGGGTCAATTTTGTTCAAAGATTTGGTTTGCTTTGCAACTTGCAAAATAGCTTTTTGGTCATTTGAATTCTGTCGTGAGTAGACCCACAACTCTTTATAAACTACACACAATACCATGCGCGCCTTAATATTTTTTATCGAATTTTCAATTGTGGAAACTAAGACACTTTGTGCTTCAGCGTATTTCTCTGGAGTATCCATGCTTACAAGCTGAAGTGACTTTGTAACTCGAGCATCAATTTCATTCTGCTTCAAAACATCTTTGCTCGCACCGGGCGCAATTAGTATAATTTTATCGGACGCTTCATGCGACTCGTCGTCAAATAAACCAAAGTAAATCAACGCCAGCGCTGCGATAAGAATGGCACCAAAGATAGGCCAGCGTAGGGTATCAAGGCTATCTTTTTTCCGTTCAGTATCAATGCTCTTTAGCTCGATCACATCAGGCTTTTGCTGACTTAGAAACTGTTTTAAACTTTCAGGTGACGACGTTGCCGTCGGTGCCTTGGGTGCTTGTTGTGGTATTATCGTCTGCTTAACTACAGAACGTTGATCTGCGGGAACGGCCACGGTTTCATCTAAATTGGGGGTATTAACTTTTGCTTTGTTTACATTTTTAGTTTCATTTTTCGGTTCTTTAGGAATGGGCGTCGAATCTTTGAGTTGATTTTCCAGAGTCTCTAAAATTTTTTCGTAAAACTCGGGCTCTTTAGAAATCGTTGTCCATTCACCGCCGGGATATTTAGTGATCTGTTCTTCACCGCTAAATGTACCGCCAGAAATGAAATTTAAAACTTCAATAGTCGTGTAGGGGCCCTTGATCTGACCGCGTTGATTTTTGATTATCCAAGTTATTGAAATTTTTGCCATATTTGAGCTCACTCTTATCTTAGAAGATGCATGAGCCAACCAACAAAAGAAGAATAGTTTCAGTTCCAAATTAGAACCTAGGTCCAAACTAGAACTCTGTTTAAATTAGGTTTTGGAACTCACCATGCACTCAGGTGCCATATAACAGATATGGGGTAATGAGACGTCTTCTCAGAATTGGCTTCCTGATTGCTTTTACAATTTATGTGCGTATGAAAATCTTGGTTATAGTTTATGTAGTATTTGTTTTGCTACTAGCAGTGAATGTAAAAGCGATTCCATCTGTAGTAAAAGCTCTAGAGTCAACCCAAAACAAATAAAGCTGGAAAAAAATAGTTGCCAGCTAAGAATTTCTTATACATAGTATGGATAAATCTTATAAATGCAGTCTTTTGGACCCCTCCAGGATTGTCTTTCAAAGCCTCTTGGTCCCCTCCACAGAGGCTTTTTTTTTGCTTTTTTATTATCAATTACCTGGTTACTCTTCTAGAAAATGCACGCTCAAACTTGTTTGAAACGATTTCTAATTCTAACTTCACTTGTGTTTTCAATTCATTGCTCGACAAGGGGAACTTCCATGTCTGATCATTTCGACGGAGAAAAATTCTTTAATCCTGTAGATCAAAAGAGCAAAACATTTTTTGATTTCTTTAAGTGGCAACTGAATAGAAACTCGGCGACTTGGTTTGAACAGAAAAATGAAAAAACTCCGACTCCAGTAAATACACTAAAGCCAGGTGAGTTTGCTCTGACATTCATCAATCACGCTACTTTTCTGATCCAAGTACAAACACCGAAAAAATTAGTTAATATTGTTACTGATCCTGTTTTTTCGGCACGTACAAGTCCGTTTCAATTTATGGGGCCCAAACGATTTCGTCCTCCGGGTTTAGAATTAGAAAATTTGCCGCCGATTGATCTCGTGCTTGTTTCACACAATCACTATGATCATATGGATTATAAATCTCTAGAAAAATTGAACGATAGATTCTCACCTTTATTTGTAATGCCTTTGAAAAACGCGCACTATTTGGATTTTTCTAAAAAACCACGCGTACAAGAAAAAGACTGGGGTGAGTTTGTCGAAGTTCCAGAGTTAGGAATTAAAATTCATGTTTTGCGATCTCATCATTGGTCCCGCCGATCGATTCTAGATACAAACGAAGCTCTATGGTGTTCGTTCATGATTGAGTTCGGTGATAAAACGATTTATTTCGCTGGTGACACTGGCTACAAAGATCACTTCAATCAAACGAAAGAACGCTTTCCTAATATCACATTAGCTATGCTACCTATCGGAGCGTATGAGCCTCGCTGGTTTATGCAAGATGCGCATATGAATCCCGAAGACGCCGTAAAAGCTCATCAAGATTTGTCTCCCAAAAGATCTGTCGGAATACATTTTGGAACATTCCAATTTAGTGACGAAGCGATGGATCAACCCGTCATCGATTTAGAAAAAGCAAAAAAAGCAGCCAATGTTAACAATTTTGAAGTGCTACAAGAGGGTGAGACCAAAACTTACACAGACTAGTGTAGATATTTGACCCCAGAAAAATTCAAACGATACGTTTTACTTTAGCACCTAACGACGTTAACTTATCTTCCATTTTCTCGTAACCACGATCCAGATGGTAAATACGATTAACTACCGTTTCACCTTTGGCGACAAGGCCTGCTAACACTAAGCAGGCACTTGCCCGCAAATCAGTGGCCATAACTGGAGCTGCTGTTAATCCATTTGGAATTCCGCGAACAACAGCTACTCGGCTTTTAGGAGTGATATCAGCACCTAAACGCATCAATTCTTGAACGTGCATAAAGCGATTTTCAAAAACTGTCTCTGAAATCACGCTGGTGCCATTGGCAACACACATCAACGACATGAACTGCGCTTGTA
This sequence comes from Bdellovibrio sp. 28-41-41, assembly GCA_002256935.1. Taxonomy (GTDB): domain Bacteria; phylum Bdellovibrionota; class Bdellovibrionia; order Bdellovibrionales; family Bdellovibrionaceae; genus UBA2316. Next base: position 15,590 of record NCGL01000040.1, on the reverse strand, counting down.
AGTCAGTTGGGAACTGTGGGTACGGAGATGTAGTGATATCTACCGCTTCCCAAGTTTTAGCGCGCTCAACCGTCATCGTTGTGTCAGTTTGGCTAATTTTAAATCCCGCTTCTTTTAATTTAAATAATAAAGCATCTAAATGTGAAGGTACGCATTTTTCAACTGTCACTTCGCCGCCAGTAATAGCCCCAGCGATTAATAATGTTCCAGCTTCAATACGATCAGGCATTACGGTATGTGATGCTGGTTTTAATTTTTCAACGCCTTCGATTTTCATGATCGACGTTCCGTGCCCGGTGATCTTTGCGCCCATTTTAATTAGGTATTCAGCTAGATCAATAATCTCAGGCTCTTTGGCCGCATTTTCTAAAATCGTAGTACCTTCCGCTAATGCTGCCGCCATCATCATGTTTTCAGTTCCGCCGACAGTTACGTTTTCAAATAGAAACGTCGCGCCTTTTAATTTCTTTGCTTTAGCGTGAACAAAACCTTCTTTTAATTCAATTTCAGCACCTAGCGCGCGCATGCCATCTAAGTGTAAATCAATCGGACGGGATCCAATCGCGCAACCACCGGGAAGAGATACTACGGCTTCACCATATTTAGTAAGCATGGGACCAAGGCACAAAATACTAGCACGCATTTTTCTAACTAAATCATAGCTCGCTTGCAGACTATTCAATTTTTTTGAGTGAACTAGAAAATCCTCACCTTTACGCTCGCACAGAATCCCAAGGCTTTCTAGAAGAGCCGCTGTTGATTCGATATCTTTTAATTCAGGAATATTTTTAAACTGATGAGTTCCTTCAGCTAGGATTGTAGAGAATAATAATTTAAGCGCTGAATTTTTCGCGCCACTTGCTTTCACGCGGCCATTTAAAATTTGTCCACCAGAGACTGCCATTCTGTCCATACGTCACCTATTTAGCCATAGCAATGAAGCGATCCATCGCAGCTAAGTCCTTTTTTATTTTTACAGATTTAAATATATTCAGTTTTGTTAAATGATCTAAAATAGCTTCACCTTGCGTGTAGCCCATTTCAAAAATCATCATGCCGTTTTCATTTAACAAAGATGAATATTTATTCGCCCAGTTTTTTAAAAAAACATAGCCTCGATCGTCCGCAAACAATGCCTCTTGCGGTTCAAACTTTCTGACATTCTCTTCTACTTCCTTATCTTCAATATCGATATAAGGCGGGTTCGATACGATCAAATCAAATGTGGGTTTACCATTCGTATGCTGCTGAACAAATGTATCGATATCATCGGCGTCTAGGTTGTAAACCGCTACGTTGCTGACTTGATTTAATGCTATGTTTTCCTTGATAACGTCGGCGGCGTCTTTTGATTTCTCAATTATAGTCACGGCCATCTCTGGAAATTCTTTTGCTAAAGAAATACCAATGCATCCTGAACCGCCGCCAATATCTAAAACATGAAAACCGTCGAGTGGTTTTTTGCTTTCGATAAAGTTTGCGGCCATTTCCACCAGAGTTTCTGTTTCTGGACGCGGAATAAGAACTGACTTATTCACAACGAAACTATTTTTGTAGAAATCTTTTTTACCTAGAATGTAGGCGATAGGCTCGCCGGTCGTGCGGCGCTTAACTAACTCTCGCAGCTTTTCTAATTCTGGTTCTTTTAGTGGCTGATCGAATTTTAGATACAGCTGCAAACGTTCCAATCCCAAACCATGCGCAAGGATTAATTCCGCGTCTAAACGGGGAGAATGAAATCCCTTTTGCTTAAAAAAAGTTGTGGTTTTATCCAGAACTTCTTTGATGGTCATAATTAACTCGTTTGTTTTTTCAATGCTTCTGCTTGGTAATGAGCAATCAGTGAATCCACTAGAATGCTGATGTCCCCAGCCATGATTTCATTCAGGGCATGAGTGGTCAAACCAATTCTATGATCAGTCACACGAGTCTGTGGAAAATTATAGGTACGAATACGCTCAGAACGATCTCCTGTTCCGATTTGCTCTAATCGCGCATCACTGGCTTCTTTAAGAACTTTTTGGTCTTCCAGCATTTGCAATTTTGAGTAGAGAATCTTAAACGCTTTTTCTTTATTAGATGTCTGCGATTTTCCCTCTTGGCAGTGTACAATAATACCAGATGGTTCATGATGAAGACGAACCGCTGATTCTGTTCTATTTACGGACTGACCACCGGCACCAGAAGCTCGCATTACGTCGATTCTGATATCTTTCATATCGATCTTAACTTCGACTTCTTCTACTTCAGGAATAACAGCTACCGTAATTGTAGACGTATGTACGCGTCCAGCGCCTTCCGTTTGAGGAACACGTTGCACGCGGTGAACACCGCTTTCATATTTCAATTTAGAATAAACGCTGTCTCCAGAAATAGAGGCAATAACTTCTTTAGCTCCGCCAACGTTACCAGCTGAATAGGATATAAGTTCAGCTTTCCAGCCATTTTTACTAGCGTAGTAAGCATACGCTCGGAATAATTCATCTGCGAACAATGAAGCTTCATCGCCGCCAGCGCCAGCACGAATCTCTAGAATAATATTTTTATCATCATTAGGGTCTTTAGGAATCAGGGCTAATTTTAATTTAGCTTCCAAATCAGGAATAGTCGATTCAAGGTCTCTGATTTCTTCACGAAACATATCTTTCATTTCGTTATCAGATTCTGCCGTTAGCAATTCTTTGGTTTCTTTTAAAGACGATGTTTTTTTCTTATACTCACGATACAAAACAACGACTTTTTCCAAATCAGCTAGCTCTTTCATAAGTCCACGATATTTCTTTTGATCGTTGGCAACGTCAGGACGCTGTAATGAAAGATTTACTTGTTCATATCTTGATTCAACTTCATCTAATTTTGAAAACATAATGTCCTCGGAGTATAGGTAAAAAAAAATGCGACTAGATTCTTTCTAATCGCATTCCTAAAATATGAAATTGAATGTGGCTACTTAGTTGTAGCGTATTTTTTCTTGAATTTATCAACACGGCCTTCAGTATCAAGTAAACGCTGTTTACCAGTGAAGAACGGGTGAGATGCAGAAGAAATCTCAATTTTGATTAATGGATACTCTTTACCATCTTCCCATTTAATTGTTTCTTTTGAAGATAGTGTTGAGTTGCCCAAGAATTGGAAATCGCAAGAAATGTCTTTAAACACAACTGCATTTACTTTTGGGTGGATGTCTTTTTTCATTAGGAACCTCTTGGTTTTATTACTAAATCGGTACCATGGACTATCATAGGCGACTCGGTCTGTCGAGACCCTTTTTTTAAAAAAAAGAAGTTTTGAAAAAATTTGAAATTCTGGTTAAAACCAGCAGCTTATATGATCCATTTATCTTCTATTACAAAGCAGTACGGGAACAAAGTTCTATATAAGAACGCTTCCTTCCAGATTAACCCCGGTGAAAAAATCGGCCTAGTTGGCCCTAACGGCGCAGGTAAAAGTACGGTTTTCCGTATTATCGTCGGCGAAGAGGGTGTTGATGGCGGAACGATCAGTAAATCTGATAAAACAGTCGTGGGCTATTTTTCTCAGAATATCGAGGAAATGGGCGGCAAAACGGCCCTTCAAGAAGTGATCTCATCCGCCGGCAAAATCAGCGAATTACAAAAAGAAATCGCACGTTTAGAGGCCCGCTTGTCTGACCCAGATTTGGGTGAAGACGAAATGATGAAGGTTCTAGATAAGTACGGCGAAATGCAGGCCGATTTCGAACGCCTGGGTGGCTATGACCTGGAAAACCGTGCTCAGGAAATCCTGACGGGATTAGGTATCGGCCCCGAAGATTACAATCGTCCGACAGAGAGCTTCAGCGGTGGTTGGAAAATGCGTATCGCCCTGGCTAAAATCCTTTTGCTGAATCCAGATGTTCTATTAATGGATGAACCGACGAATCACTTGGATTTAGAATCTATCGTTTGGTTAGAAGAATGGCTGCGCCAGTTTAAAGGCTCGATCTTGATGACAAGCCATGATCGCGAGTTCATGAATCGCCTGGTTAGCAAAATTGTCGAAGTAGCATTCCAAACCATCACTGTTTACTCGGGTAATTACGATTACTACGAAAAAGAAAAAGCAATCCGCATGGAACAACTGATTGCGGCCGCTAAACGCCAGGACGACATGCTGGCAAAAGAAGAGGAATTCATTGCTCGCTTTGCGGCTCGCGCATCCCATGCGGCTCAAGTTCAATCTCGAGTTAAGAAATTAGAAAAAATTGATCGCATCGAAATCCCAGCGGAAGAAAAGACAATTCAATTTGAATGGCCGGTTCCTCCGCGTGGTGGGGACGAAGTCGTTAAGTTTTCAAACTTAACCAAAGTTTGGAAAGGCACCGAAGGAAAAGATAAATTAGTTTTCTCTCAAGCCAGTGGACTTGTTAAACGATTGGATCGCGTGGCGGTTGTCGGCGTGAACGGTGCGGGCAAATCTACATTGCTAAAAATTATCTCAGGACAAACAGAAGCCTCTGAAGGCAACATGCAACTGGGTGCCAGCATAGAGCTAGGCTACTTTAGCCAGAACTCACTCGATGTCCTTGATCCCAACAGCACCATCGTTGAAGAAGTTCATAGTCATTTGCCAACAGCGGGCATGGGCCAAATCAGAACATTGCTTGGTGCATTTAAGTTTTCGGGTGAAGAAGCGGATAAGAAAATTTCGGTTCTATCCGGCGGCGAAAAAAGCCGCGTGGTTTTAGCGTGTATCTTAGCGCGACCGGTGAATTTATTAGTTCTAGATGAGCCGACGAATCACTTGGATATCGTTTCGCGTGAAGTATTGCTTGATGCCGTTAAGAATTTCCCAGGAACAGTGATCATCGTAAGCCATGATCGCTATTTCTTGCGCGAAATTACGACTCGAGTATTCGAAGTGGATAAAAACAAAGTGAGTATCTATGACGGATCTTGGGAATATTACCTAGACAAATCTGAACGCTTGAAGAAACAAGCGCAGCAGTAGAAGTCTATTTGAATGAGCACAAAATAAATAACGAAACCATTGCTAGTTCTAGCTTCGTACAAATCGCGTTTTTCGAACGTAAATTGCTGTAGAAGCTAGCGTGTTCCTGATTTGGCAATAGTCAGATGACTAGTGTTATTCGCTTTGCATGACCAGGCACTTACCAACAGGTAGCTGATTTACCCCAAAAATATTTTTTAACTCGAGAACCATTTTGTTGTTTCTGTCAAATGTCTGAGAGATAGCAAAGCCGATCTTTAAATCGTCAGCAAGGTAATATCCCCTATAAGATCTAACTTCTTTGTCAGAGTAATATGTACCAATAGGCATTATCGTAACTTCAACCTGGATCTTTTGAGAAAGACTGGCCATCGAATCGGTATCACCGAATTTCACTGGAGCTTGGATTGAACCGCTTTGATTGTAGTCAAACGAAACTTGCAGAGATTTGTTATTGCCATTGCAATCAATAGTCGTCGATGCTAACGCTTTCATTGAAACAACACATAAAGTAAATGCCAGAACGATTGATGTTTTTTTCATAAAATATACCTCAAAAAGATATTTAATTTCAAAAGCAAGATACCGTAAGTTAATGCAAATATATAGGAGACATATTTTATACAGTAAAAAGTATCTGTAAAACTTTTGAACAAAACCAAATGAATTTGTTTGTTAGATTGGGCCTAACTCCTGAGCCTTTTAGTCAAAACAGATTTAGATAGCGTTTGAGAACTTTTATGGGGAAGTAGGCTTTGTTCATTTAAGCTCAGGTTCTGTCGATGACTAGTCGGGTCGGCGAACTCTTAGCTTTAAATCAAATTCAGATCTTTGCAAAACTCAGGGAATGGTAGTACTGAAATTCGATCGGATACCATTTGGCTTCGGGTCCCCTGATGCACTTGATAAAACATCGGAATATTTGTCCTTTCGGAAAAGTATTTCAAATGTGGTGAGGTTTTTGTTTCTCCGGTTTTACATTCCACTGCAAATAGTGGCTTGCCTTTTTTGAGAACAACGAAATCGATTTCTCGACCGGCGACATCGCGTAGAAAGCGAATTTCCATCTTAATGCCCTCGGTATCTTCAATAAGATGGCAGTACTTCAACAGATGACTGGCCACAAAATTTTCCCACTTTGAACCCGTATTCTCTAGCTCGCTCCAATCCCAAAAGTATATTTTTTGTTCCTTCTTCACTGCTTTTATTTTCGGTGGGCCATAAGGCGAAATGCGATAGCAGTAATAAACATTTTCAAGAATAGTGATCCACTTTTCTACGGTTTTAAAATCGACCTGAAGGTCTTGGGCTAAATTTTTGCGAGATAGTGGTGACCCTACTCTTTCCGGGAGGGCCTGAATCAAAAGTTCAATATTTGAAATCTCTTTGACGTTTTCTAAGTCGCGAATATCTGAATAAACAATTCTTTCCTGCCGCTGCCTGTGCCAGCGGTTTAAAGAGGTTGCATCCTGCTTCAAATAGGGCTCCGGAAATCCACCAAATTCTAAAAGATCCGTCATTTTTTTATTCACGTCTTTGGATTGCCAAGAACTCACCACTTCCGGAAGGCTAAGTGGATGCATCCGATAGTAGTGATATCGGCCCAAAAGAGAGTCCCCCCCTTTGCGATAATAATCAAGTCTGGCCGACCCTGTAATCAAAAATTGATACGTATTTTTAAGTTTATCATAGAAACCTTTTACAAGACCACGCCATTTGCTAAATTTATGAATTTCATCTAGAACAATTAATCTCGCGTCTTTAGGAAAATTTCCTTTTTGAATCTTTCTACGATCTTCAATATCATCCCAATTTAGATAAGCAGGATGCCCATCGGAGTAGTGAGCAATCAACGACTGAGAAAACGTGGTTTTTCCCACCTGTCTTGGTCCGCCTAAAAAAACCATTTTTTCAGACAAATCGGTAATAATATGATTTTTGAGGTACCTTTGTAAAGTAGACATGACTCCACTCTACATGTGTGCAAAGTAGAGTCAAGTCTACTTTAATAACGCCGTAGATCGCTGAATAATACTTTGACAGTCTAAAAATCGTCTCTGCCTCCTATGCGAGGGCCAATAGAATCGCACCTATATCCGATTGAAAAAGTTAGTGTCTAAACCACCAACACTAACCAAATTCTAAAAATTCGCTACCTTGTACGCTGGATAAAAACTATGAATACAATGGCAATTAAACGATCAAAACAGCTGGATGATATATTTTTACTTGTGGGGCAAACGCTCTCGCAAGTGTCGGATCGCATGGTTCAGCTGGGTCTGATTTGGTTCATCACATCTAGTTTTGGCGAACAGTATCTGATTTGGTATTTGGTTGTTGGTGGTTTGCCTCACGCGCTTTTAATCAAACATTCAAGTTTGATGATCAATCGTCTAAGCGCGCTTAAAACGGTTTTGTATTCTGACTTAGCTCGGGGATTTATTTATGTTTTTGCATTTGGTTTAGTACTTAGGTTTCCTGAATGGCTGCATCCCTCGAGCGGCAGTGGTCATGTATTGTGGCTTTTGTTTATTTCCGTTTTTCTATCTAATATTTTTTCAGCGTTTTTCAATCCTGCGATTTTGTCTTTGGCCGTTGAGATCAAGGAATCCGATGATGTTCAAAAACTAACGGCGAAACTTTCAACAGTGACATCGTTTGCTACGATTCTTGGGCCGGTACTTGGCTTATTTGCGTTTAATCAATTTGGCTTGAGTGGGTTGTTTATCATTGCCGGAGTTAGTTATATCGCTTCAGCTTATGCGGTATCTCTGGTAACTAAGTCGTCTTCGAATTCAGTACGCTCTAGCAACGAGGTGGCTGCCGCGAATTCCATTAGCGTATTCCAAACTAAGAACATCATTGGTGTTATGCTGATTGTATTTTTAGTGATGAATTTGTTGTTAAGCCCTCTTCAAGTTTTAATGCCGACAATGGCTAAGGATTTATTTGGAAACTCATTTAACTCGCTAGCAATTTTAGAAACTCTACTCGGCGCAGGTATTTTACTTGGCGGCGCCATTTTAAGTTTTATTACCATTCAAACGCGCACCTTGTTTTGGACGTGGGCGTTTTTAGTGGGTCTTAGTCTTGCGTTTCTTTCCTTTACATTTGCGACGAATTTGCAAGTCTGTTCGGTTGCTTTGTTTTTGATGGGTTTTTCTTTGGGCCTAGCCAATGTTTTAATTATCAATATTTTGCAAACTCAACCAAAAGCGAACGAAGTTCCTAAGGTGATGAGTCTTGTGAATTTAATTAGCACGGCGACTCTGCCGTTTTCACTCGCCCTGCTGGGTTTGCTTCAGCAGTCAGTTGCTATCTCGGCAGTTGGACGGGTTGCCGGGGTTTTGTTAGTCATATTTGTATTTATATCTTTTTTTACTTTCCGCCGTTTCGGTCAGGAGATCTTCAAATGAAGCAAGATGAAGTTATTAAAATAGATGGCGGCTTAGTTATGCGCCGAGCGAGGGTTTCTGATATTCAGGATTTGCTGACGTTGTATTTTACTATATACGGCAGCAATTACCCACTAGCGCTAGGCACGGACCGAGTGGTCATGCAGAAAATAATCCAAGACAAAGACAGTCTTTGGTTAGTCGCGCACGATCCAGATAAAAATACCTTGTGCGCGTCGGCTGTATTTGAAGTCGATGTGTTTTTCAAAATTGCCCGCGCCGAAGGGTTTGTGACTCATCCTTATTATCAAAGTAAAGGACTAGCGTCGATTCTACTTAACCATGCCTCCGATTTTTTGATGAAGGATAACAAGATCGTACATTCGATTTATGCAACGACAAGAACTCTAAGTATAAGTCCGCAGCTGGTGTTTATTAAAAATAAATTTAAGCCTCTGGGTATCTTTCCCAACGCTCACCGCCTAGCTAATTACGAGACGCTAACTTTGATGGCAAAACACGATCCTGAAGTATTAAAAAAACGCTCGCGAGTAGAAGAAGTTCCGGAAGCACTCGGGCCCATCTTTAAAGCTAGCGAGAAATACATCAAATCACCACACCCGACGCCCCGCCTGTTAAAAATGGTACGGCCTAAGCCAAGCGGTGAACATTTAGAATTTGAAATTATCTTGGCTCCTGATTTTGTAAAACGTAAATTCTCACAAACATTTAAAGATCCCTTTGATGTTTTCTTTCCATTCCATGAACCAAACTTATTATTGGCATCTAAAAATGGTGAGGTAGATATATACGGATACCTAAGTAAATCAGATGGCTATTGCGCTTTGATTACGGCAACAGCCCCATTTTATTCAATGGCCGGCCGCCTAAGACCGTTGCTACAGCAGTTGAATGATTACGGTGTTTCTTACGTAGAAATTTTAATGGCGATGGATAGTATTTTATCGCTGGAAACCCTTTTGGACGTAAACTTCTTACCGTCGGCAATCTATCCTGCAATGCTTGAATACGACGGTAAGTTTATGGATCTAGTGTTGATGTCACGTTCAATGGAACCATTAAATTTCCGCGGCATGCAGATCGAGAAAACATTTAAACCTTATATTGATCAGTATGTGGATTTGTGGAAACAGATGCATTTGGATGTCCTAGGAGTATTCGATGACAAATAAAGAACTTTTTCCACCTAGTCGTGCTCTATTAGCCTCAGTAGAAAAGATTTGTAAAATCACAAGTCCCTATTCGATATCTTTGGAAAACGATTCTCTATTTATTCAAGCGATGAAAGAAGTTATTCGTTGGCATCAAGAGAAATCGACATTTTATCGTCAGTTCTTAAAAGACTCTAACTTTGATATCAATAAATGGGATGGTGACCTGGTTAAAATACCCAGCATTCCCGCTGAGTTTTTCAAATATCACTCTATCAAGTCAGTATCAGATGAAAGTGTTCATATCAGTTTAACGTCGTCAGGAACTACCGGACAGAAATCTCAAATGTTCTTTGATGAATGGAGCTTGGGCTGCGCTCAACAAATGGTTGATTTTATTTATGACTATTACGGATGGATTACCCCCGGTAAGAAAACGAATTACCTACTATACACCTACCAAACAGAAGTTGATTCTAAGTTAGGTACTGCGTTCACCGATAACTACCTCACAAAGTACGCCCCTGTGAACCGCGCTGAATTTACGCTAAAATTAACTGGCAAAGGCGGCCACGATTTTGACGTTTTCGGAGCCATCAAAACATTGCAGGAATACGAAATTCAGGAATTGCCAGTACGTATTTTTGGCTTCCCTTCATTTTTCTATTTTACTCTTCAACGGATGAAGGAATTAAAATACAAACCTCTAAAACTATCTCCGGAATCTCTCGTTTTCTTAGGTGGTGGCTGGAAGGGTTATGCTAATCAAGAAATTAATAAATCGGAACTCTATGCTCTAGCTGAGGAGATGCTAGGAATACCGAATCATCGTTTGCGTGATGGGTTTGGTTCCGTTGAGCATTGCATCCCGTATATCGAATGCAGTAAACATCACTTTCACATACCCGTATATTCAAAAGTATTAATCCGAGATCTAAAAACTCTGGATTCTGTTGGTTATGATAAGCCCGGATTCTTGCAATTTATTGCCCCCTATATTACTTCGGCTCCAGCTAACGCCGTTACTATGGGTGATCTTGCAATCTTACACAAAGGCGAAACATGCGGCTGCGGCTTAAAAACAGATTGGTTCGAGATATTAGGCCGTGCAGGTATTTCCAAAAATAAAAGCTGCGCAATTGCAGCGGCCGAACTACTAAAGGACTTCGTATGAGAACACACTTTTGGTACGGTCAGACTATCAGTCATGAAGAACTTATTGGAAAGCTCGAAACACTTGAGAGTGGCATTGAAGCGGCTTTGATAGAAAACTTCGATGCCGATTTATTTGTTGAATCATGTGATGCGTTTTCAAAACAATTAAAATCAGAATCAGAAATTCAATCTCGGTTGATCGCGACACTCACTGTTCAGGACGGTATTAGCTCTGAAATCGCAAAAGAAATTATTAATTCCATTGCAGATTTTATTTCTAAAAAACAAATTAAGTTTAAAATCAGCAACGAACTTGGCAGCTTAACTCCATTTACTAGCAAACGCGTCAATACTGATGGAAATATTTTCGAAAAATGGGAACCTCTCGGATTGATCGTACAAGTCTTATCCGGTAACGATTTCGCGCTTCCTGTATTAAGTGCCTTCGAAGGCTTGATGACTGGAAATGTTAATATTTTAAAACTTAGCCACCAATCAAGTTCATTCACACAAGATTTTTTTACTGAGTTCGCCAGTTTTTCGCAAACGGCGTGCTGGAAAAACCGCGTATGCATAGTGAATATTAGTTCAAAAGAAAAAGCATTACTTGAGCGCCTTTATTCACATGCCGATGGCGTTGTTGCCTGGGGCGGTGAAGAAGCCATCAATGAAATCAGGAAAAGCGTTCCAGCATCGGCTCGATTTATTGATTGGGGACATAAAATCAGTTTCTCGTACCTGACCAAAAAAGAATGGCAGAATCCGGATTCGGTGAAACAAGTGGTGCACGATATTTTTGTTTTCAATCAGCAGGCGTGCTCAAGTCCCCAGTGCGTATACTTGGAAGATGCTAATTTTGCAGACTTAAGATCGTTTTCGACGCAATTAGGACAATCCATGAATGCGGTTGTTGGCAATTACGCTCCTAACGATACATCAGAAATGGAAAATGCCGAAATTACAAAGATGGGCCTTATTGTTAGAACCGAAAAATCTTTGCTCTCTGAATACACTGACGTGATTGAAGATCGTAATGGCCAATGGCGCATTTGGATCGATTCTAGATCGTCTTTGCGCGCATCGCCTTTGTATAAAACAATTTGGGTTAAACCAATTCAACGCACAGCTGTGATGAAAACATTTAGGCCTATGAAGAAATATCTTCAGACTGTAGGACTTGCGTGTGATATCTCTGAGTTATTTGAACTCAGCCGACTGTTTTATTCTAGTGGCGTCACTCGCATTCGCTCTAACGGCGGAATGCAAGATAGCTATATGGGCGAGCCTCATGATGGTTATTTTGCCTTGAACAGATATGTTCGCAGAGTCAGCTTGGAATCAAAAATTGAAAGCTTGGCTTCCTTTTCTACATTAAACGACTTGCATGCTAGTAAAATTCACTTTGATCAATTTCCAGATAAACTAATGGATAAAGTGGATTTCCAAAATATTCCAGATCAAGCCAGCTCGCAGTTGTATTTTAAAAGCGGCGGCAGTTCGGGCGCTTCTAAGATCTCGCAATTTACATATGTGGATTACCACACGCAAATGCAAGCGGCCGCAAATGGCTTGATGGCAGCGGGTTTGAATCCTCGTAAAGATAGAACAATGAATTTGTTCTTTGGCGGCGGCCTGTACGGCGGATTTTTAAGTTTCTTTACAATTATGGAGGAACTAAAAGCCGTTCAATTCCCAATGTCGGCCTATATGGATTACGATTTTGTTGGCCAAATCATTAAGAAGTATAATGTTAATGTTTTAATGGGTATGCCGTCATACTTGATGCAGCTTCTTGAACATACCCGCCAGGGGATCACACAAGATCGCATGATCGAAAAAATATTCTACGGCGGCGAAGCGTTTTCAAGTGCGCAGATCGATAAATTGAAAAATGATTTTGGAGTTCAGGTTATTAAGTCTGCAAGCTACGGCAGTGTTGATATGGGTCCTTTAGGATATCAATGTCCCAATTCAGACAATAAGACCTATCACTTGCATCAAAACATCCATCATCTAGAAATTTTGAAATTAGATTCTCTGCATTCTGTTGATGGTGACGAAATAGGCCGTTTGATATTCTCTACTCATTCACGCGAAGACCAAAGCTTACTTCGATACGACGTTGGTGATCTTGGCAAATGGGTAAAATCGGAATGTCCGTGCGGACGCAAGTCGCCGCGCTTTGAATTGCACGGACGATACGGTGATATTTTCCGCGCAGCCGGTAGTTTCTTGAATTATAATCATATTGGAACTCTTCTTTCGGAAAAACTGGGAGTTTCGAGCGAGTTCCAAATTGTGTTAACTAAATTTGGCAGTAAAGAACTGATGAGATTACTTGTTTCCTCTGATGCTAGTGAAACTGAATTTCTTCGCTCGTTAAGTGTTCGCGGAATTGGCTCTATGGATGATGTGACTAAAGCTTTTCTAGATACGTATTATGACTTAGATGAGCTTGTAAATTACGAGAAAGTTTTAGAAGTAAAAATCGAACTTATGCCATCGGAACAGATGTCACGAAGTGCCGCTAGCGGTAAGCTTTTGCATGTTATTGATAATCGGGAACTTACATGAAAACGTATTCATTAAATGAACTTGTTGATATTGCTCGCAAGCAGTCGCCTTATTATAAGAACTTGTACAAAAATGTTGGTACATTTACTGACTTGTCGCAACTGCCGATATTAGACAGCGCCACTTTTTGGAAAGCCAATACTATTAAAGACAACCAGGTTTTAACGGGGCCGCAATCTAGTGGCATCGTGTTTCAAAGCGGCGGAACCACTGGTAATCCTAAATTTTCTTTTTTTTCATTAGAAGAATGGGAACTCTTCACACACGCGTTCGGTGAAGGCATGCGCAAGGGTGGCCTTAAGCCCGGTGAAAAAATCGCGAACATGTTTTACGCCGGTGATTTGTATGCATCTTTTATGTTTATTTCTAAATCGATTGAAAAATCAAACTCGGACGTAGTTCACTTTCCCCTTAGCGGTGGTGCTGATTTCAATCACATTGTGGAAACGATGAATTCGTTCGAGATTTCTACTTGGGCCGGCGTACCAACAAGCATGATGAAACTATCTGAATATGCTCAAACGAATAACCTACATGCGCCGACGAAAATTCTGTTTGGCGGCGAGAGCATGTACGAAGATCAAATTAATTTTATTAAAGAGGTTTTCCCTAAAGTTCAGATTCAATCTATCGGTTACGCAAGCGTGGACGGTGGACTGCTAGGCTATCTAGATGAATCATGCGAAATTCAAGAACATCGCGTTTTTACTGACTACACTGTGATGGAAATCTTGGATGAAGACACTTTGGAAGTTATCAGCGAGCCCAATCGCCCTGGTAAAATGTTTTTAACGAACTTAACTAGATCACTAATGCCAATTATTCGCTATCCGGTTGGGGATAAAGCCATGTGGATAGATAATTCATCTGTTACATATCAAAGAAAATTTAAAATCCTAGGTCGCTCAGATGAGGGCGCCCGAGTTGGACCAGCGACCGTGTATTACGAAGATATGAATACATTATTGAACACGTTCCACGATGTTATCCACATCAAGGGTTTTCAATTGCGCCTAGTGCACTTTGAAAACATGGACCAACTAGTAATCAGAGTCGCCGCGGCCAATCCGTCTGTGAATGTACAAAATCAGATCAAAGAACACATTTATCAAGAACGTGAAATGATCAAAAAGCTTGTTGATGAGAAATTGATTCACCCAGTTGCCATCGAGTTCGTGCACATGACGGATCTAGATACAAACGGCCGGACGGGAAAATTGAAACGTATTATTGACGCTAGAAAATAGTTTGGTCCGAAACGTTGCCTAGCGAACGTCCCTATGATTAAGTCTTAGGGATGAAATTCCTAAAGCCTTTTCTAATTTATACTCTGTCGTGTTTTTTCCTGGGTCAATTGTGCTACTGGATTGTTCAAGTCATCGAATTCGATTTCTCGTTCACATCTTTTCCGTTCATTGGCTTCACAACATTCGGCAACCAGCCCTATGGTAGTTTCTATAAGATGCCAAGCTACCACTGGGAATACCCGGCCACGTATTGGTGGGTAATGAGTATATGCTTTGGCCTGATCGCAGCCATTTGGAAAATATTTTTTGCAGACTTTAGAAAATGGCCTCGCATCTTAACAGGAATTCTAGTCATCCCGATTTCTATTCTTTTAGCGTCGATTCCCGCATCGATGTTATGGGCCTACCACGACATGGCCGCAGGACGCTTCTTAGGCGGCGGAAGTTCCTTTGAATATATGCTTCAACAAATTCCAGTCGGCCTACAGCTGGCGCTACCACTGTATATTATTTCAGTACCGTTTAATATCATCACAACCGCGTGTGCTCTGTCGTTGCTGTTTACTAAGGCTCCATTTTGGAAAATAGCCGCAAAGCTTAGGGGAAAACAAAGTGTTTGAGGCCAACAACAAAAATCTAAACTACAAAGACACTCAAAAATTCTGGCATGAAATCACATCAGAAATCCAAGGCATGATGGTACCAGAATTAATTCCAAATCTAGCCAATATATCGGCTTCGATCTATCACCATTTACCCGAACTAAACTGGGCCGGCTTCTACCTATACGACGGCAAACAACTAGTCCTAGGCCCATTCCAAGGCAAACCCGCATGCATCTATATTCCGCTAACAAAGGGCGTCTGCGGAAAAGCAGCAACTGAACTAAAAACGGTACTAGTTGAAGACGTAGATAAATTCCCAGGCCACATAGTCTGCGACGCAGCCTCAAAATCCGAAATAGTAATCCCAATAAAAACAAAAGATGGAAAACTACTAGGAGTATTAGATTTGGATTCACCAACACTAAATCGCTTCACCGATTCAGATAAAACCGGCTTAGAAAAAATCATAACTAT
>NCGL01000122.1 GCA_002256935.1 Bdellovibrio sp. 28-41-41 | reverse complement strand
CGCAAAATAGCTTGAACGATCTCGTTAACTTGACCTTTTGTCGCTATAGACATTGTTCTCATCGAATTGATCGCCATACCGTTCTTTAGTAAATCGTCCGATTTAAGACCAACTAAAATTTCTTTTAATTTATCGTTGGCACCTTTCAAATCATTAGAATCCCAACCTTTGCTTGTAAGGTAAGATTCAAGTTGTACGGCTACTTTATGAACCGTGATTTGCTGAGCTTTTTGTAACTCAGATGGATTTTGCATATAGTTATTCTTCCAAGATTTACCCTCGGTTAACGCTAACTTCACAGCTGCATCTGGTTCAACGCCATAGAGTGGGTACTGTCGGTAGTTTAGGTAAAGAAGATCTAGTTTTGTGAATAGAGCTTCCTCTTCAAATCCGTCCAAAATCTCGGCATCCGATTGATTTTTATCTTTGATTTTACCACACTCGTCTTGGTGAGTACGGCACAGGTTCGCGTTTTTCAAATCTAGAACAAAGCGCTCGTAAAATGATTTTGAAAAGCGTTCCATGTCTTGGAATTTATTAATTTTATCTACCCATTGAGTATGAGCTTGCTTTGCTTTCGTTTGATTGAACTCTCTCCATTTTAGCATCGATTGAGAGAAGTCGTATAACCAGCCCTCAATATCATTACGACGGCAATCTGTACCTTGAAGATCTTTTTCGCATGACGCTGAATCTTTTTGGAATTTCTCTGCTGATTCTTTAGTTAATAATGTATTTAATAGTTCGGCTTTACGTGGGAACGCATCGATATTTGGCCATAAATAATAGCGACCCATACTGAAGTTTAATACTTTGTCTTCAACCCAGCCGTGAATAGCCGTATCTAATGCTGTGAACAGAGTGATATTTGAAAAGTGAGCTACGAATTTCATCGTTTTAGTCCACACACCACCAAATAAGCTAGAAATTACACCTGTACCGATCTCGGCACCTTCTAGACGAAGTTTACCAAGTACCGCCTGTTTACCTTTAGCCATTGCTTCAGCAACGGACGCATAAGGACCTGATGTTTTTACTTTGCCTACAAGTGATGTGATCGCACCTGAACCCATTGTTGATAACAACATCGATACTAGAGCTGGCGCATAGGTATTAAATTTCTTTTCCAAACTTTTGGGTTTGCGGCGGCTTCTGGAGTTTGCTGATGTTGCTGAGCTTTTGGATCTTTATATAAAGACGTAGCGCAGGATTGTAGAGTTCTTAAGAAATCTCCTGAAATATGCGATGCCATTGAACCGGCCGTCATACCTAAATAAGGAATGATTTTCATGTAGGCTTTTTTTGCTACTGAATTTGAATACGGATTTAAGCTTCCTTTACGATCGGCAAGCTTGGCTGCTTCATCAGCGATTTCGTTAAGCAATTTTTCGCGAACTTTCGAGTCAGTAGCTGTCATCGCTGCTGCCATGGCAACGCGACTAGTTCCATTTTTAGCGAGGGCTTTCATCATTTCGTCAGTCACGGCTCTATTAGACATCGCACCTGATGTTAAAAACTCTGTAGCATATCCATTTACTATCATGAATGAATAAAATGACAAATGGCCGATGGGATCAGTTAATGTTTGAAGATGTTGATCCATGATTAAAGGATTTTGAGCAAAGTCATTCATCAACATGCCACCGTTAATTAACCGCGCCCCAAGTGGTTTTTTGCCATTCAGGAATTGGCGCTTGTTTTTTATCGCGACGGATCTTATCAAGACGCTCTCTAACCATGTCTTTGACCATGTCACGTCGATCTTGCGCTAACATTTTTCTTAGTTCGGACGGCTTAAAGTGTTCGTACAAAATTTTTCGCTCTGATGCGGATGACTCTTCAACTTTCACGCTTTCAGCTTTGGCTACCGTTTCTGATTTGCCATCGTTATCTGAATCTACTTGAGAAAAACTCATATCTACATCAACAGCGGAACCTAATTTTCCTTCTGGTGATAATGAAGTTCTGAATGTCAGTGATTCATTTATTGCTTTTTGTTGTGATAACACTTCGCTTGGCGTTGCTTTAAAAGACTCTTGGCTGCCGTAAGTAACGCTTTTATATGTGTTTTGGGTTACGACAGATGGTGCTGTGAAAGTATAACCTTTTGTATTCACGCCCATTGAATTAGCTTTAATATTAGCAGGGTTGTAAGTTTGATCGCCTGGCTTAACGGCTACGCCGTTGACCTTGTAGGTCGCGGCTTTTGCGGCATCTGCAAACGTTTTAACTCGGGATTTTTTCTCTACTTCGTCTGCTGTTTTTTCTGCTGTTTCCCCAGCTTTGGTTTGTTCCACAGGCTGAGCTTGATCAGGCAGTTGATACAAAACACCGTCTCTCCATCCCGCGTGCGCCGGTGCTACATAAAGGGAATTCGCCAGAAAAATCTGAGCCGTAAGTAGTAGTATGTGCTTCTTCATCATAAAATATCCCTCGAGAGAAACTTTCCTCTCAGTAGTGTTCATAGCAAACACCAATCCACATTTAGCTCCGCGAATTCATACACTTAAACATCTCATAGTGAGACAAACGCAAAATCGGCGCTGGTCCCTGTCTAAAGTTTAGTCATTGGTATGTCTCAAATTGAGAATTCAGTTTTCGACCTTTGTCGTGTTGAATGACGGGGGATCTATGAAACAATAAGGAATAATCTTTCAATTTCTAAAGGACGGAAATCTATGAAGGCCAATTTTCTTTTAACGATGTCGCTTATTTTTTTCCTAGCATCGTGTGCTCATAACAACGTAGCCGCAACAACCACACCTGCGATAAGAAATTTATCTTCGACTGATCAAAAAACGAATGTGGCTCGACAACCAGATCAGGCTCCGGCGCCCATTGAAAACGAGAGTTCTAGCGGACGAGAAAATGCCGGCGGTGGACGAAAATTAAATATCCCAGCCAACCAAGCCGAGCTTTCTGAGCAGTGTGAAAAACAACTCGAAGGCGTACCTGAAGCCTACAAAAATAATTTAACGAATATCCCGCTGAACCATCGCGCACTAAAAATTTCGTACAACGCGAATCTTAGAATTCCGAACTGGGTCTATTATGATTTATCTCGCGAAAATTTAATGAATAGCTGCGCGAAACGTAAAGACAAATTTCGAGGTGATCCGCTACTAGCCGCGGCCCAGTTACCTAATGAACTAATCATTAATCAAAACGGTTATAAAAATTCTGGATTTGATCGCGGGCACATGGCCCCGTCAGGTGATTTCATCTGGGATCAAAGCATTAATGAAGATACATTCTTTATGACGAACATG
Source organism: Bdellovibrio sp. 28-41-41 (assembly GCA_002256935.1). Lineage (GTDB taxonomy): Bacteria > Bdellovibrionota > Bdellovibrionia > Bdellovibrionales > Bdellovibrionaceae > UBA2316. Next base: position 3,930 of record NCGL01000122.1, on the reverse strand, counting down.
TCGCCGCAAACTGCCGAGTTAAATCAAAAAACGTGGAATGCTCTTGAAGAGCATGTTCGCAACTGGGCCTGCGGTTCCGGCGAGTTAAAAGTTTACACCGGTCCAATTATGGATCCAACCATGAAGCGTTTAAATTCATGCGTAAGTATTCCGAACAAATTTTTTAAAGTTCTTGTAGGAATGAAAGATAAAAAACTAATTGGTATCGGATTCGTTTACGATCAAAACGACAAAGCCGGCGATCTCTATAAGAAAAATGCTATGTCTATCAGAAAAGTCGAAGAACTTTCTGGTTTGAACTTTTTTGAAAATGCCTATGCACAAAAAGTTCAAGATGAATTTGAAACTCAATTCAATATCAGGGATTGGGAAGCTATGGAAGATAATTGCTATGGTTGCGATGGAATTCTGAAAAAGAAATAAGTTCTAGCCAACCTGTTATAGACAATGATCATCTTCTCCCGCAAAAGCACTATAACACTCTTTCCTGTTGTTCCAAATAGCTAAAAAATTAAGGCTACGGCCGTTGCCCAAATAAGTGCCGTGCTTTTTAAAGTTGTGTTTAAACTCTCCATTAACAACCGGAGCCTCCGCATTGCCTCGACCTTTCACTGTAACTAATTCGGCTTTTTTAATAATTTTATCTGCTGCTGCTTGTCTTTCTAAGCAATCTACCTTTTCTAGGACTACTCCATTACTGACTGTGAGCACGGTGTTCTGTAGGTCTAAAATGTGTATCATGAAACCATAAGGATTTTCTCGATCCCCATCATAATCAGAAATGAACTCACACTCTGTGATGACTCTGTCTGGACTGACTATAATATCAGCCCTTTAAACTATGTAGGGGATCATACTCCATAAAAGGTCGACTATTATGGAGTATGATCCACGGACTTATAAGCACGTAAAAAAACGGACCTTTTTCGTATTTGCACATACAGAGTGGGTAAGTCTATATTTAATTTCCGATCAGATTCTGCATCCCTAAGTATATTTTCCTTGCGTTGTACTTCTTTGCGAAGTACAATTGATCATGTCCGACATTTTTAAAGTTTTCTGGTCAAAGAAAGTCGCAAAACAAATCGATTTATTGCCGGACAATATTGGAAAAAAGTTTTTTGCTTGGGTTTCTTCAGTGAATCTTGCTGGCCTTCGAGATACTCGAAAATCACCAGGATTCCACGACGAACCCCTAAAAGGAAACCGACAAGGTCAAAGATCTGTGCGTTTAAATAAGGCCTACAGAGCCATTTATGTTCAGCGTGATGTAGAAACCATCGAATTTATAGAAGTGATTGAGGTAAATAAACATGAGTACTAAAAATCTTTTAGGTCTAGAATCTCTTGAATCTAAATTTGGTCATATGACCATCGGAATGTTTTTAAAGGCGTTTCGCGAAGCTGATGGCCTATCGCAAATTGATTTTGCCAAACGCCTCAAGCTTTCTCGCGCCAACTTATGCGACCTTGAAAAGGAGAGAAAATTTGTAAGCCCTGAGCGAGCAGCTAAAATTGCAAAACTGCTTAAGGTTCCTGAAGCAACGCTCATCAAGCTTTCAATCCAAGACATGCTTCGAGCGGCTAAATTGCAATATACAGTCGATCTCAGATCTGCATAATTAAACTGTCTGGTTCCAAAAAGGTCGTTATCTGATAATTTTAAATTTTCTCTATTAAGACTTAATCGTTAGAAACTTCTCTGGAATACTGCCTGATTTAATTGCCTCGGCTAGTTCTTTTGATTCTGGATTGGCTAATACTTTCTGAGCTTCCTCAAAAGATATTGGATCTGGGTTTAAAATCTTTTCTTTCTTGAATTGCTGAATTTTTTTAATTCGAGTTATCAATTCATCTTTATTCAAAACTCCCTGGGCTGTCGCGCCGATCAGAGCTTCAATAGCTTTTACTGGCGACATAGGTTCATTGCAATAAAGCAGAATGTCTGAACCAACCTTTGCCGCCTGCACCGCAATTTCTTCAATAGAGAAATGCTTTCTAAGCGCGCCCATATCCAAATCGTCTGTAACGACAAGTCCTCGGAACCGGCAGTGTTCCTTCATCAGTTTTTGAACAAAAATTTCTGAAAGACTGGCTGGATATTTTGGATCCACATTTTTAAAAAGAATATGTGATGTCATACACATGTCTACGCGCGCTTTGAAAGCTCGTTTGAATGGCAGCATTTCAAAATCTTCAAGACGCTTAAGATCCGCATCTTCTTTTGGCAAATCTTCATGTGAATCAATCAGAGTATTGCCATGACCTGGAAAATGTTTCACGCAGGCAATGACATCTGATTTGATATAACCGCGCACTATGGCAGATACATGTTTAGCCACATGCTCAGGATCAGACCCTAGCGAGCGATCACCGATCACTGTGTTTTTAGGATTAGAAAAAATATCTGCACAGGGAGCAAAGTTTAAATTAATACCGAAGGCTCGCAGTTCTTGTCCCATCCGCTGACTAAATAAAAATGACAATGTTGGATTATCTAAGTCGCCTAGTTTGCGCAATGGTGGCCATACTGTGAATGGCTCTTTGAAACGTTGTACACGACCACCTTCCATATCTACGGACAGAAACAGCGGCGTTTTATCTGGCATTTTCAAACGTAGGGAATGAATATCATGGCAAAGCTCATGAAATTGTTTTGGATTATCAAAATTTCTAGTGAATAAAACGACGCCGCCAATTTGATTGCTTACTATGAATTTCTTCTCATCGTCGGACAAGGTCTTGCCTTGAATTCCCATAGTAATCAGAGGACCGTACATTAAAACTCCTATTTCGCTGGCTCGTTCTTACTTCTCTTTCTTCTGCGTCGGCATCGGCTTTTCTATCTGCTCAACCGTTGGTGTCGTCGGCTTGTTTTGAATACCCGATCCTGCGGGAACTCCAAACTGCTTAGATCCTGCCGGTTCTGTCACAGGCTTCAGGGCCTCTTCATGTAATTTCGCCGATACAATATTCTCGACACCCAAGGGCACGTCACCGAACAATGTTTTTAAAACAGTCGAAGGCACATTAAATTCACCTGTAGCCTCGTTTGGCTTTGCTACCAACTGAGTCTCGACACTTTGAGACGGGTTCACTACACCTATCACATGGCCTTTATCAGTAACGTAGCTAATGAATTTTTGTCCGTTAAATTGATTCTCAATTTTATAGGATTTAATTCCTTTGTACTCTTCTTCCGTTCTAACAATCGCAACACCATCAACTAATTTTGGTTTTTCTTCTGCGATAGCCTTGTATTCATATTTCGAATCTGTTTGTATACCTGATTTGCTTTTTAGCATTAGATAGACCAAAAAATAACTTAGAAACGTTCCCTTTGGAAGATCGTCTATGATCTTAGTTTTTTTACCGTTTTCATTAACTGTAGCCGTCATTCGCAGTATTTCTGTTGGCGGTTTCTCATCTTTTTTCAATTTTTTCTGAAGAACGGCCTGTTCTTTTTTGGAAAGCTTTACAACTTTGAAGGTCGCTTGGATGTTTTTAGTCGTCGGTTTGTTATTTTCCATGACCAAAGTCGTGTACTCGTAGGTCAAAGGCGACAAGTTTTGATCACTTTCGGCTTTGATACTTTCCATCATATCACCAGCCAAGGCACCAAGCTTTACAAAAATGGTCGAATAGAATTTCTTAGTAGTCGAATCAAATTCGTATCGAGAAATCGTGTAGCCCACATGTTGTTTGCCGCTTAAAACTTTATGATACCCTTCGAAAAGCACGTCCCGCCCGGCAAAGCTGGTGGAAGCCAGAAATACAAAGCTGATCGCTAGTTTCATGCTAATCAGTCTAAAATTTAGTGAGCTGTAAACTTTTTGGTTCATTGTCATATTTGTCTGCATGTTTCTTTTTGTTTCGCTTTCGAAATTGTATATAAATTATGTTCACAGAAGACGAAAAACTAATCAAGTA
>NCGL01000121.1 GCA_002256935.1 Bdellovibrio sp. 28-41-41 | reverse complement strand
CATGGCACACTCGCCTCCTATTGGCGGTGTCATACCAAATTTAAAAAGTGTAACCTATGTCATTGTACTTTTTTGTTACCCATGTCGCTGGGTTGGACCTACACCCACCTGCTCTTCAAGCTTGGCAATGTGCTGGCTTATACCCGATTGGGTCATTCCTGCTTTTTCAGCGGCTTGCGTGAAATTCTCTGCGATGGCCGCAGCAAGGAAGGCTTTAAATAATCTAGTGTCGATTCGATCAAATACTAACATAGATGATCAAATATCATAATGATATTAATTTTAACAAGTAATTTCCATAATATTTAGAAAAACTATAGGTTCTCCACACCCAGCAATAAACTGATAGCCGCTGGCAATTAGGAGGAAGTATGAATTTAGATTTAAACAGACAAAGCTGGACCCCGGAGGAACTTGATCTGCTGACCCTTATTGAGCCTCTTGCCTGTGTTCAACATGCTTATAGAAGATTGCCGGAAACCCTACTTGTAAATTCAGCCTGTGTTTTCGGTGGGGGTCCTATAGGAAGTTTACATCTGATAGAATTGGGAAGGCGGTTTCCAAAGGCAAATTTAACAATAATTGATCCAAGTGAAGCGAGAAGGACGCTTGCGCAGAGCCTATTCCCTACAGTTCGAGTTTTAGATTCTAGCAATGGAAAATTTGACCTGACTATCGTTGCTACTAGCGATCCTGCCGCAAATATTTCCGCGATTCAAATTACAAAGCCAATGGGTACTGTGATTCACTTCTCAGGTCTAAATCACAAAACAACGAATGACTTAGCTGAAGTTGAGGGCATCAATATCGAGAAGATTCATAGAAATGAAGAGGTTCGAGTTTTAAGTACAGGTGTTCGACTAATTGGCTCTTCTGGCTATAGTCGTGCTGATATTTTGCGCTCAATACAATCTTTGCAGGAGTTTCCAGAAACCTACGGGTTGGTTCAAACATCCATCGTCGAAGGGATAGATTCAAAAACTTTGGTGCAGAAATGCGGGCAAGTCCGTCAGTATCACCAACCCGTCGTTGAAGTTTTGCTTAGAAGTGACAATGAATACCTTGAAGATCTCAAGGTTATATTTCGGGTGCAAGAACAAGATACTTTAAAACAGGTTTCGCCCAAAAAAGAATCTGGCCGATACTCAGCTGTGGTGATTGAGCAAGAACTGAAACAGGACATTCCAAAGGGATATGTTCGTCTTCAGGTTCTAAGATTCAGTATCTGCAATACAGATCGACGGGTGTTAGATGGGACGAAGTCAGCAAAACTAACGGATTCATTTATTTTGGGACATGAGGGCATTGGTGTAATTGTTGGAGTCGGTGACGGTGTAGATGAGAAATCTTTGGGCCAAGGAATTTCTTTGATTCTTCCACACTACTATGAGGAGAATGACCCGCTTTTAAAAAATGGTGTTCCTTATTTATCCCTTCAGCTCAAGCACCTTGGAATTCACATCAACGGCTGTTTTGCCAGCTATGTCGATGTTCCAGAGCAGTGTGTTTTTTCCGTTGAACCCATCTTAAACGGTCAAGTTGACGTGCTTGAAGCAGTACAAGTTGCTTAGAAAGGAAGTAAAAAATGGATGCGATATTTTATGCATTTGTGTCGGCAATGGGAAATACTTCAAACTCTCTCATAAGCACGCAAGTTCTTAGATCCAAGAGTTTGTCAGCTGGAAGTGTTGCCTTGGTGAGTCTAATTCCTGCTTTTTTAATTTCATTGATATGGAGTATTCAATTTTGGAATTCTTTGACCCTGGTTGTTGTTAGCTTGATGGTTTTAAAGAACACACTCTATGGCGTTGCTTTTTATTTGAGATTTCGTGGTCTTTCGCATTTAGGAGGTTTCCAAGGATCTCTGTTAGCCGCAAGTCAGCCAGTATTGGTAAGTGTTTTATCGTTAGCTGTTTTAGGTGAACATTTGCTATTGATGCAATGGTTTGCGGTTACGCTGATTGCGGTCGCTTTGCTAATTCCCGCAAGATTTGAAAAAGGCAAAAATGCTGACATCTTTAATTTCGCACTTGTTCCGGCTCTCTTGTTATCAATAGTTATAGTGATTGATCGCTGGATTTTAGTGAATTCCCTTAGTCCACTAGAATTCTTTGTTCTGGATAAAGCCATCTTGTTTCCAGTAGTCGCACTTACACTTATTTTATCTGGTCGGTACCAACTCGGGTGGACGGCCCCATCAAAGTTGAGAAGTTCAACCTGGTTTTGGATTTGTGCTCTCGGACTGACTTGGGCACTAGCTTCATATACATACGGGGTCTCTTTAGCGGGAGAGAAAACGGCAGTAGTGACCATGATTCGTAACCTGGCATTCCCAGCCGCCGCATTAGGAAGTGCGTGGCTTTTTGGCGAGCAACTCAGCAGTTCCAGAATCGTAAGTTTAGTCTTAGTGGTTTCAGCATGTGCGATAGCGATTTAAGTAGACATCACTATCGTTTTTGGTCAAAACCTGACCGCAGTGTGGATTCAAACGGCTGAAATCACAAAACTGTTAAGGGATAACTTAAAACATCTTTACAATTGATATCCAATTGGGTATCATGACGTCTGTATGCGGATTTACTTTTATGAGACTCCAGGTGGGAACTCTCCAATTAAGAAATTTATCGATGATCTACCAAAAGCTGATCAAGCTCGATTTTTAGAAGTCATTGACGAAATTGAATTGAATGGCTTGAGCGCTTCCAGGATCATTTTTAAACCTCTTGAAGGAAAATTATGGGAGATCAAGTTTAATTCACCTACATCTGGTTATAGAGCTTTGTATGTTATGATTGAGAAGGATTTAATGGTTTGGCTGCATGCTTTTAATAAAAAAACACAAAAGACACCTAAACAGGATTTAGATTTAGCACGAAAAAGACTTAAAGAGGTATTACGATGAAATATCAAAACTTAGCGCCCGCACGAACCTATATTGAGAAAAAGTTAAGAGACAAGACCATCAAAGTGCTTTTTGATGAAGAAAAAACAAAAACTGAAATTGCTAGACTTGTAAGAACTGCCAGAGAATCAGCAGGTCTTAGTCAAAGAGAAATCGCAATCAAGGCAAAAACAACTCAAGCTGTTGTTGCTAGACTTGAGCTTGGAACTGATACACGAATGCCTTCTCTCATGCTTATTGTTCGGCTATTAAAGGCCGCTAATGCTCATCTCGAATTAAAATGTATTTTTGATAAAGCTTCCTAAGCAATTCTTCGGTCGAACAGGGTCGCAAGTATTCAATTAGAACCTTTGTGCATTCAGATAAAATATTTGCGACACCATATGATGGTCGAGCCATTTTTGTTTTTCGTGCCTTGGAATCAAGGGATTTATCAAATCGCGTTTATTCAAAAACGACTAATGAGGTTGAACTCCTGGATACTAACTCCGCCGGTTTTTTCATAGAACTCAAAATCGAAATTCTTAAAAAATCGATAATTGGAAGTACCCAGTGTTAAGGAAGCCCTATTCCTAAAAATGAACCTCAGGCGCTCCATGGATGGAGTAGTAAGCCTGCGAGGACCCGATGGACGTATATATTTAGTTTGGGAAGGTAAGGGTGATCTCTACGCCACTCTTAAGTAATCTTTTAGAAAAATTTATTTTTAAAGGCTTATACAAAGATACGAAATTACTAAAAGGTTGATCGGCCATCTTCGCTTCAGAGGAAGGGTTGTCGGACGCAATTACAAAAACAACCTGGATTGCCTCGCTTTCTTCGTGGCATAGAATTTCCAAACTGCGTTCTTTCAGATGGTGGCTTTCACTAATCAGATTAGCAATTAAAGAGATCGAAACTTGAGCAAAATAGCTGATACAAAGGGATGTCTTTTTTTCAGGACTTATAGTGATGGACTTTTTTAGCTCGATACCGTTACGAGCCAGTTGCTCGCCCATAAAGACCACTAAGCTTTCTAAGATTTCTGAAAACAGCACCTCATCTTCCTTCAGCGGATCGTTCCCAACCCAAAATAGGCGTCGAAAGGAGCCCGTGACTCTTTCCAGTTGAGCGGCAATTTTATAAATTGAATGAATTTTTTTAGTAGCGCCGTCAGGTAACTGATTTTCATTGAGTAGCTGATCAACTATGAGTTGAATAGAGCAAATGGGGGTGTTGAATTCATGGGCAATTTGCCCTGCGATATCACTATAGTTTGAAAGAGTTTTGCTTAACAAAAGCTGTTCTTGAGTCTTTTTTAAATCGATAAGGGACTGCTCTAGTTGATGGGTTCTTAGTTTGATTTTTTCTTCAAGTTCTTCGTTAAATTTAATTAAGTCTTGAGTCAATACGCTAGTAATAGATATCAGTGTGACCACATAAACGGAGCCAAAGAAAAATACGAAAGAGATGACAATAGGCAAAAACCGTGTGTGTTGAGAAGCATTTAGGATAATCGCGGCTAAGTAGCCGATGCAAAAAAATGCCGTCAATGTTGTTTGGAAGAGCCATGCTTTTTTAAGCTGTATCTGCGGAATTTTTTTATATAATAATAGGCTTAAATAAACAGCATAGGATAAAACCATCATACCTACTAAGATGGGCAAAATTTCAACTAGGAAAGGAATGTATGTCTTCATATTAAGCCCTCATTGCTTTGCCAAAGTATCCATGACAAGTGTCAAGGGACTTGCGCTTTTAAGTATTTCATTGAATACTTCACCCTGTCACGCAGTCAGTATGAAATATATAAGGGTCGAGAAAACCATTTACACAGTCTTTAGAGTTTTTTTAGTTTAATTTTTGTTGTTGCGGGACTTCAGCATTTGTTGGCCAGTAATAAAGTCGCTGCAAAGCTGGCCCATTCACCTTTTGCTTCGCTGTTAACGCAAATAATGCCTCTGGAAACTCAACACTCCATTAGCGATTAAATTTTTTGAAATGAGAAAATCTTGTTTTTCTTGAATATCAGCTTGCCCACCAATTGTAATGCCGCTGATAGGGGCTAAAAGAGTAAAACTCGTACCGTTCTTCTTCAAAAATATTTCAAATTTATTGTTGTCAGCATTCCTTACAGTCATCACAGCGCCATGCTGGGAGCAGTACTGAGTTTGACTAGGCTAAAGCTGAGCCTCAGCTTTAGCTGTTAATGAAATTGCCACAAAGCCTAATAGTGTCGCCAATTTTTTCATAGAACCCTCGTATATTTGAATTCGTTTAATTTTCTACTTCTTCGAAGGAGATCATGAAAGACTTGTGCACTCAGTCTGCTGGGCCTTAAAAAAACTCTCAGTGCAGACTCTCCTCTTGCCGAACGACTCGAGTTAAAGCAGGGAGATTTTCAAAGGGTAGTCACTGAAAATCTTGGGGAGTTTGATTTGGCCCTCGTGGATCCTCCCCGGTCAGGACTTAAGGGCTTTGTTGAGTCTATTATAAAAATGAATTTAAAGAACATTCTCTATATATCTTGCTACCCTGAAGCTATGTCGGCTGAACTCAGTCATTTTCTCAACGCTGGCTTTAGGGTCAAATCTGTAACAATTGTTGATCAATTCCCTCAATCCGATCATATGGAAGTCGTTACTTGGATTGAGGGTACCGGACACTCTTATTGAGTAGCAG
>NCGL01000120.1 GCA_002256935.1 Bdellovibrio sp. 28-41-41 | reverse complement strand
TCTTCGCTCATCCAAAACGGTAATTTTAATTCTTTAGATCGTGCTGCTGAAGCCTTTAAGTCTATGATTTTTATCTCGGGTAATTGAATATCACCCACACGCTTGGTCATTCTGTGCAGCTTAAATTTGCCCTTGCTGGCGTTTAACCAGGATTCAAAGCTTGGGGTTGCCGAACCCAGAATGATTGGGCAATTTACTTCTTTGGCTAACATAATAGCCACATCACGTCCGTGGTATTTCAATTTCTCTTCTTGTTTGAAACTAGATTCATGTTCTTCATCGACGACAATCAGTCCTAAATTAGGAACTGGACAAAACAGGGCCGAGCGGGCGCCGATTAGAATTTGCTTTTCACCTTGAATCATTTCCCACCAAAACTGGGTTCGTTCACGATCTGTCAGCTGGGAATGCAGTAGAGCGATTTTAGATCCAAATCGCTTGGCAAATCGATTTACTAGCTGAGGCGTTAATGATATTTCCGGCAGTAGAAACAAACCAGTTTTGCCTTCCTTCAATGTTTTTTCAAACAAGTGAAGATATACTTCTGTTTTTCCCGATCCCGTTACTCCGTATAATAAATGCGTTTGAAACCCGGTGTCTGCGGCAATGGCATTGTAAACAGTTTCTTGTTCTTCATTCAGCGCAAAAGGAGATTCAGGCGGAAATTCAGGAATAGGCGAGCGTTTTCGAGCGGCGTTTTTTTTGCCTTTTGATAACGGAGGCAGAACTAAGTCGGCAACTAGGCCAATCGGATGAAAATAGTATTCTGCTAGCCATTGAATCCATTTCAATCTGAGCGCGATACTGTGCGCTTCATATTCGGGGTCAATACTGTCTAAAGATTTTATTTCAAATTCAGTCTCTGGCGCTTGATCGGTGATCGAGAATACGATGCCGCGACATTTTCTTTTGCCCAATGGAACATTGACCACATTTCCAGCAGAAACGTGGCTAAGTTCTTGGGGAACAAGATATGTCAGTAGCCCTTTAATAGGCGCAACAACAGCAACGTGGGCGTATTTCCGTATCATCTAAACCGAGTGTAAAACTCTTCTAAGAGGGTTTTTAAAGGATTATTGTAAAGTATTTCTGATTGATTATTGGAGTCGATGATTTTTGGATCAAACTGCGCTGATAAGTTTCCTGTTTTAGGAACAACAGACAGAGTGTTAACGCTGACTTTGTTTTGACCCCAGCGAACGAGTTTATGTTTTGGATAGTTTAATCCTTTTGAATACGATTTATAATTTTCAAATTCTAGCTCTACTTGCGAAGGTAGCCTTAGCTTTCGGATGACGAAAAAATCTTGCTCAACCCAAAGTTTTGGGAAAAGTGAATCTTTGTTACTTTCACCGATGGCATAATTAACTACGCCTTCAGTGCGACCCAAGTGAACCATACTTTCTTCATACGCTGAACGAGATTGTTTACTATCTTTTTTGTATTCAGTAATAATTTTGTTCTGAACTAAAAAATTATTTAACGCATCAGCATTTCGAATGTGGTGCCAGCGCTCAAGCAGCTCTGCGGGTGCGGGTTGTGATTCACGTTTTTGGCCCTTCATGGACCACTTCAAACCATTTTCATATAGGTACGTCAGTTTTAGGCCTTTAAGTTCTTTCAAGCCAATGACCGTCAGGCGCAGATTTCGCTCGTTCTCTACCAGCCAGCTTTCTTTTACAGACGCTTCATTCGTGCCGTCAGAAAAAGTAACTTCGGTTTCAATGGCATAAACACCAGCACCTGCATTTTCAGAAGTTCGATCTAAAATCATTTTTAAAGGCGGGATGTAAGCAAGCGAAAATATCGAGAAAAATAAGCAGATTAAAAAAATTTTCATTTGAATGATCCTTTGTCAATTTTACTAACCAGAGCTTTTAAATAGTCTGAAAGTTCTTGAGTCAATTCTAAGTTTCTAAGTGCAAATTCAATGTTAGTAATTAAGTAACCAAGCTTATCCCCAGCATCGTAGCGGTTGCCCTGAAGTGGATACGCATTTACGATTTCATTTCGTAGTAATTCAGAAATAGCATCAGTTAGTTGAATTTCATTATTCTTTGTTGGTTTTTGATTTTCCAAAACGGAAAAAATCTTTGGATCAAAAACATAACGGCCCGTAATAGCCCAGCGAGATTTTGTTTCTGACGCCATTGGTTTTTCTAAAAGATTTTTCACTCGGTAAAAATCTATGTTTTGATCTGAACCCAGTGAAAGAGTTTGCTTTTTATCGTCCTCAAATTCAGCAATCCCGTATTTAGAAACTTGGTCATCATTAACTTTCATAACTGATAAACCCGATTGGCCCGTTTTTTCATACGCGCGAACAAGATCTTCGGTGGCTGAACTTTGGTTGTTCAAATTTACTGTTATTTCATCGCCCAGTAGAACTGCAAACGGTTCATCTCCAATGATTCGTTTACCTGAATGAACGGCATGACCTAAACCAAGGGCCTGTTTTTGACGAATAGAAATAATGTTGGCCATATTACGAATTTGCTCTAGGCGATTCAATAAATCGACTTTACCGTCTTTTAAAAGTTTGTCCTCGACTTCATATGAAGTATCAAAAAAATCTTCAATAGCATGTTTACCTCGTCCAGCGACAAGAACGATATCCTCTATACCTGCTTTAACTGCCTCCTCGACGACATAAAAGATAATAGGGGCGTCGACGATGGTTAGCATTTCCTTAGGGACGCTTTTCGTGGCCGGTAGAAATCTCGTTCCTAGACCGGCAGCGGGAATAAGGGCTTTTTTGATTTTTTTCATGGCCTTAAAAATCTCAAACGTTTTAAAATGAGGCAAGTATTAATCCCATTATAGTAGAATTACAAAATGTGTTATCATTAAGGGAGGGGAGATTTCATGCCGTTAACTACTCGTATTGGACAGTTATTCCGTAGTCGGATAACTATGTCGGCAACTTCTATTGCTCTATTATCGGTCATTTTGATCATCGGTTTCCAAAACTGCGGAAAAGCTGGTTTTGATTCAGGAACCGGAGAAACGACCGCGCAATCAGTTAATCCCGCAGCGAGTGCGCCGTTCGCTTACGAAGCTGCTGTAGATATGATCACTTACAACTCGTGCAATTCCCCTAGTTCTCAAGGTAAAACTTATAATTTTTTAGCTGGTAGTTATGATTCAAAGAATTCTACTGGTGGTGCTGTTGGTCAGTCATCGATAGTGGCTAAATCGGGTGTTAAAATCCGCCCTGAATTCATCAATTATGCGTATGAGGTTTTAAAGCCTGACTATCCAAATACCGATATCATTGCCTCTCAAGTGCAACGATTGTTAGCAGATTCAGAGCTGAACGCAAAAGTACTGCCTCAACTATCTATTCGATCAATCAACAAAAGCTTAAGACTAAACAACGTGTTTAGTAAATCGAACACGCCAGCGTTAGGTATCGATGTGATCACTGCGCTCGGTGATTTGGCCAATCCGACGTGGGCAACGACTCTTTTAAATAACAGCTTCCCTAAAAAATCAAAAATTGAATATGCCGATTTCTTTTCTGGTGCCAGCAATTCACAAAACAGTATTGAAGCCGCTTTTCATTTTAACACTAACGAGCAAACAGCTGAAGATTATCGAAATGCATTTAACAAAATTGGGAATATCGATGCGCAAATTGCGTTGGGCTTTTCGTACGATGGCGAAGGTATGTTGATCACCCCGGAAACCACTACAACCGATACTATGTCGACCGCCTATGGACGTGGCTACCAAATGACGTTCTCTATTCCAACTGTTTATGGAGCGTCTCCATCGAGTTGGGCTTACCATCCAAACAACGTAGTATCTAAAATCGAAGAATTTGATTTGGAGACTGGTAAAGCAGTGGCTGATACGACTTGGGATTGTAATTTAAAAATGAAGATCGTACGCGCAGAAGATGCTCAATTTGAGTGGGCAAGTTTAGTTACTGCGGTAGATACAGCGGTGACAACTGATGCCAGTATCGCTGCCGCCGATAAGGCAACTCGAAAAGAGCAAATTATAGCGGCTCAACAACTCTATTATGGTCGCGCTCCTGCTGATGTTAAAGCTGGCTTCTGCCCGAAGATGGATTACTTGAATCTAATGAATGTGCCACCACAGACATCTTTATATGGCACTGGTGCCTTTGCGGGCAAAACCTACGCAGAAATTTTAGAAATGGTCCGGCGTCATCTGCCTGCAAGTGATTGGGATATTAACCTTGAAGTGGGTTGTGTGGTTCCAAAGAAGTTTGGTTGTTACCAAGAGAACGAGCTTGGTGTTACATCTGATGGATCTTACTACGGAAAATACAAAGTCGCTAATGCCGTAAACAAGGGTTGTTTCCACCAATTTGATTCTAGCTATTACAAAGCTAATCAAAAAGACAACGGGGTTTTACCTGTTGAATGGTGTAACGAGTATGTCACTATTTGTACTAAGCGCTAATAGACGCGTCAGTACTGTCACAAGTTTTTGATGAAATATTGGACATTGATTTGATTCTGATGTGATAATTCTTATATGAGAAATATCATCGCGATTTTGTTTATTGGTTTATTTGTTGGTTCATCTTCTTGGGCGTCACTGGAAAGTACTACAAAAATGTCGGGTAGCACCGCATCTGCATTAGGCGGCGCTGGTCGTGCGGCCGTGGCCCCTGGTGATGTCAGTACCCTAAATCCAGCTAATCTAGCTCACTTACGCGGATATTTTTTGTACTCTCGCTACCTACCTGGTGAAACAGCGTATTCGATTTCTGATAATACTCCAGAAACAGCGATCCCAGCATCTGCGTATTTCTATCAAAATACATTCGAACGAAATTTCAAAATTTCCTTTGCAGAGAAAATTAGGAAAAAGATCGCTATTGGTTTTAGCGGCAGTTTTTATCAATACAAGCAAGACGATCAATCGGCAACAAGAGCCAATGTTGATTTTGGTTTGTCATACGTTCCGCGCGATAACCTAGGTTTTGCATTTGTAGGCTATAATTTGGGTGGAGCTTCGGGGAATGAGCTGATCCGCGATCGCACGGCGCCTCAGGTTGGGTTCGGGTCACATTACATTTATAAAGGCTTTTTACGCTTTCGGGCTGACTACCTAACAGGGAATAATTATAAAATAAGTGACGGCCAATTTATGTTCGGGGTCGAGAATTACCTAAATCGCTGGATCACATGGCGCGTGGGTTATCAGGAAAACTTTAGTGATATCAGGGATATAGTAACTGCGGGATGGGGTTTTGACCTTCCCAAATTTAAGCTGAATTACGCCTATCTTATGGAAACAGGATCTGAGCCAGATGTTAGGCATTCCGTTGACTTAAGTATTCCTTTTTGATAATTCGGACGTTCGGGCTTGAAATAAATTAACGGGAGAGCGGATCATGGCTTCAAAAACTAAAAAAACAGAAACTATCAGAAAGAAAAAATTAGCAGGAAAAGGCGTAAAAAGAAAAGCCAAACTTAGAAATCAAGGCACTTCATTGGCTTCTGTTGAACGCCGCCCTTTAAGTCCCATTTGAATGGTAATTCCACCCAACCTTCTTGGCCTGGATAAAACTTCCACTCTTTTAATGCACTCAAAGTTTTGCGATCTAAATTTCTATGACCTGTCGATTGAATCAATCGGAACAGCGTTAGATTTCCTTCTTTAGTTACATATGCATTGATAATGATCGTGCCCGAGAGGCCGTTCATTCGATCTTGCACGTCGTAGTTAGGTCTTGGATTGCCTGGCTTTTGTTTCAGATCCTCTAGGCTCCTAACAATACCTTCGCTTTCTGATCCCACGCCTTGAGCATTACCAGCTGACTTTGCGTTCTTAGCTGCGCGTTCAGCGGCTAATCTTGAAGAGCTAACATCTGGAGCACCAGATGGACCGGCAGCCTGACGAGCTTTTTTCAATTCAGCTTTTTGGGCGTTTAAATTTCTTAGTTTCTCAGCGGCTGCATTTTCTAATTCAGAACTGTCTTCGTTGGCTACAGCTTGAGTTGTTTGATCAAGCTCAGCAGCGGAGTCATCTAACATCTTAGTGTCATCTTTTACGGCAGCTAGTAATTTCGAGTTTTGATCTTCATCAATTTTATCAAAATCATTTTCAATTTCTTTTGTCGACATATGAGCCACTTCATTTGTGCTGGCCTCATTTAGCGCTGGCACGGCAATGTCACTGATATCAGCCATCGGCTCTACATGGGATACAGCTTCTGTTTTTGAACGCGATGATGAAGCCGTGTGAGTGGGCTTTGCTACGACAACTGGCTCTTTAGGAGCCGCTTTTTCAACGGGCGAGATTTCCGCTACGGGAGCGGTTTCCACAGGTGCATATTTCATTGGTGCGGGAGCTGCGGCCTCAGCAGAGACGTACTCAACTTCAACAATTTCATTTTTCTGCATTTTTTGAACGACGATAGTTAGT
>NCGL01000119.1 GCA_002256935.1 Bdellovibrio sp. 28-41-41 | reverse complement strand
TGGAAGTTCTTTTGAACTCCAAATTGAGGTACCAATCAAAGGCTAATGCCTCTAGTCGGTAGCCCTCGGTAAAATGGAGGGCCGTCTATATCTTCTAGCTTTATGAAAAAACTTATCGAAATTGCTCTATTCGTTTCTGTCGCATCTTTAATGTCTTGCTCTTCAACTCCTATAGTTCCTTCTGCTGATAGCATTAAAATTAGCCGTGAGGAGCCAAAAGATCCTGAGTGTAAAAACTTAGGTAGAGTCCAGGGTAAAACGATTAGCGTCAAACCCGACCTTGAGGGAGCTATCGAAGATATGAAAAAAGAAGCCGCCTATAAAGGCGCTAATTATTTAGTGATGCAAACAGCATCTGGATATGAGACGGCTGTATCTGGTACAGCATACTACTGTCCATAGGTGACGCCTACTTTAGTATAGACTAGTCGCAACTTGGTTTAAGCCTAGCTCGTGAAATTTATAGAAAATTTTCGGCAGTCAATGCTACAATAAGCACATGAAGCACGTATTGATTGTTCTATTTTTATTAGCGTCTCAATCTAAAACATTTGCCGAAGAGCTGCATGGAATTTTCATGGTAGTGAAGGGCGACGTCGAAGTCGAATCCAAAAAAACGGGAAAATATAAAGCGAAAGTGGCTTCGAAAGTCTACGCGGGTGATGTTGTATCGACCGGTGCCGACAGCCGCGCTAAGATTGTAATGTCCGATCGAAATGTTTTTAATATTTCGACAGACTCCAAAATGACAATCAACAAATACGAAAATGATTCTACAACGGGCGTGAAGAATGTAGAAATTGACTTATCAAAAGGTAAAGTCCGAAGTAACGTCGAACAAAAATATGACGGCGAGAAAAGTCAATTTATGATCAAGACGCCAACAGCCGTTGCCGGTGTTCGCGGAACTCAATTTTTAACATCGTTTGATCCTGCCACACGCAGAACAGAAATTGTTACATTCAAAGGTGCTGTTGCGCTTTCTTTACCGGGTTCGAGTGCACCTCCAGTAATTGTAAAAAAAGGTGAAACATCATCAGTGACTCAGGGCCAGTCAGCGCCAGAAAAACCTAAACAAATGAAGAAAGAAGATTTAGATTCCGCTAACAAGGGATCTAATTCAGCAAAGAATGAAGATAAGAAAGAAGCCGGCGACAGTCGAAGTCCAGCTTCAGAAAGTAAGAAGGACGTAAAAGCAGAACCGGCAAAACCAGAAGGCATGGTTGATAGAGCTGACATTGCGGCGGATTTAAAAAATGTACCTAAAAGTCTAGATGGCCCAGGTCTGCCACTAATGCCTGCGGGACCACCTCAAGTAATCAAACAGCCGGAGCCTCCACCTATTCCAAAAGATCTTATTCCGGGTATAAACCTAAAAACAAAAGTTATCATTGTCCCAACAAGATAATAGTTTACACTATTATCTATATGAAAAAATTCTTACTTCTATTTTTTTCAACGTCGATAGCTTTGGCGTTAGGCCAACAAATTACACTTCTAGAAAGCCAGCCGATTTATATCGAGTTTCAAACTCAAAACAAATCGTCTAATACATCTCAGTTTGTTTCTGTTACCGAAGTGCAGACAAAACGAAGAGCCTCTGTGGAATTGCTACCCACGGCACAAGACAAGAGTGTTTTAACAGGTTATTTCCGAATTCAAATGAATATGGATAAGTACCCTAGCCAGTTGCTAGAGTTTGAAACAAAGACAGGGCAAAAGCTATACGCATTTGTTCTTCCTAATACGAACACATCAGAAAAAGCATTATCTGTTGTGTTGTTCCAAACTGAAAAAGAATGGCAAGCCTATTCGGTTCAGTTCATGAATAAGGCGACTGAAGATTTAAAAAAGAAACTTCAAGAAGTTAAAACATCAAAAAGTTTAAACCCGGATCAAGTTCAAGATAAAAAAGAAACGATTGTTCGATTGAATGATCGTATTCAAGAGCAATCACGTTTAAGTTTCGAGACCCAAGAAGCACTCAAGCGTGAAGAGTTATTAAAACAGCAACAAGCACAAAGTGAAGAAGCTAAGCGCCAAGCTAAACAGCAGGCTAAAATGTTGGCTGATCAGGCTGATAAAGACTATCGCGCGGGAAAGTTCTCTGTAGCAACAGCTAAATATCAAAAAGCCTATGAGCTAGATCCAGAGAATGATTCGTTTCTGTATAAGTACGGCGTAGCTCTCTACAAGGTAGGAAGTTATAATAAATCGTTGTCGATTCTTTCTATGGCAGAGGGTGGTGATCAAGATCAGGTTGAACATCGCTATTACATTGGTTTAAACCATTTAAAATTAAACGAGTTAGATAAAGCGTTGGAAGATTTTGCTGATATCCAAGAAGAGAAAAATATCGAGCTGAGCCCCCCAGCCGCTTTCTATGCAGGTACAATTGAGTTTCAGAAAGCTTTGTACCCAAAAGCCAAAGAACGCTATCAGTTCGTTTTAGATAATTCAAAAGATCCAAAGTTAGACAAGCAGGCTGAAGCAAAAATCGATGAAATTGATCGCATTGAAATGTTCATCGAATCGCAAAAAGAAATATTCCGCTACAATTTATATACGGGACTGCAATACGATGGAAACGTTCTAAATATTTCGACTCAGAATTTGGCGACGAATTCAGAAGCGTATCGACTGCTCTACGGCGGCTCACTGACTTATTACTACTTTAGAACCCTAAAGTCTAAATATGCCGCTGAGTTGGTAGTCTCAGACATGTACAGTGTGGATAAAAGCTTTCAAAGCAACAGCACCATTCAATCGGCAGATCCATTGCAGTATGGTTTGCGACTTCCTATTAATTATGCGAACACATGGTTTAAGAGATCGTTTAATTCTAATTTCACTCCCTATGTATTTATGTTAAACATGAGTGATGATGGGGGAGCACGGAAACTAATTTTGAATTCTTCAGGATTAGCGTTAGATACTCAGTGGGATCAAGGTAGCGACAAATTCCATATTTTGAAGTTCGACTATGTGGTTGATAAATCCTCATTAGAAGTAACGAGTGCGGATGACAATCAGTCTGCAAAACGTATGTCATTTAACTACAATTGGTTGAAACTCCTAACTCAAACGGGTGATAAATCAATTCTGGCCGATATTGGATACGTGTCTAATACTGCGGACGGAAAAAATAATACCTATTCTAAAATCCTTGTTGCTGGCACCTACTCGTTTCCTTGGAGCGCAAAATATAAAGGCAGTGCGCGCTTGGATTATTCTGATTTGAAGTACCCGGATAACTCTAACGAAAGAAAAGACACTATCTATGGCTTCACACTTGGTGCTTCTCAAGATTTGAATAAGCGAAATAACATTTCACTGACACTTTCGTATTTAATGAATAACTCAAGCGTTGACGCCTATAAATACAACAAGATGTTGGTCGGTTTTATTTATTCATTCTCGGGTAGCTACTCGAAAAAATAGCTTAAAGATTTAAAAATACAACGTAACTAGGATGACTTTATATCGCTTGGATTACGTTCAGTAGCGGTCTTTGAACCGCATCAAATCAAGATTAATAAAAGCGATTTCTTCTGCTGAAGGTGAATGTGCCGTGCTTAAGAATGTTTTTATGAAAACTATCATTTCCTCTTTTAACTTTCCGAAATCATTTTTGGAAAGTGAAACTAAGCTTGAATAAATTAGTTCATCAGGTTGAATGGATTCTGACTGATACAGTGACTGTAGCCTCCAGATAGTGACGTGTTTTAAAAAATGAGGAGATTTTTGATACGGGTATTGTTAAAAAATTGCTGCTACAATACGTGCGACAAAATCACAGCTAAAAAAAATGTAAGAAATAATTATTGACAGCATATTTATACTCTCACAATCGCTTCGTTAGCGTGATTTAATTTCACGCAAGAAGCGAGTTGTGCCGACCTCGAAACGCCTTCCAGGAGACCATTTAGAGCCAATATCTTAGAAGTATTCTGTGGCATTGCTTCTCTCTGTTCTTTGTAAAAACAATGAAAATCGCGATTTCAAATCCCATGTTATATGTATTCTTGCGAGGTGGACGATGAAATTAAAAAAACTCACAGATCAAAATCTAGATAACAATCTTAAAGAACTTGTCGCCGGCGAGCGGGAAATATTGGCGGAAATTATTCTTCATATCATCGAAGTGGAAACTAGAAAGCTATATCTTAAATTTGGCTATGCGAGTTTATTCGAGTATCTCACCCAGCACATTGGCTATGCCAACGGCAGTGCTCAAAGAAGAATTGACGCCGCTCGATTAGCGATGTTTGTTCCAAAAGTAGTGGATGATTTGGAGTCTGGGGATTTAAATTTATCGCAAGTTTCATTGATTCAAAAAAGCATTCGCGCGGTACAGTCGGAATCTAAAACCAAAGTCGATCAAAAAACCAAAGAAGAATTAGTAGATTTGCTGTCTAATAAATCCTTTCTTGAATCAGAAATTCTCGTGTCGCAAGTTCTAGATATCACGCCGGTGGAAGCTACAAAAATAACAAATCAAAAAGATGAGTCTGTGCGGCTACAAGTGACCTTAACTAAATCCCAATGGGAGAAACTGCTAAAAATGAGGGAATTACTATCCAATTCAATGCCATCTGGTATTAGCAATTGGGACCAAGTGCTTGAGTATGCAGCCGATAAAGTAATAAAACTAAAAGACAAATCTCAGGGAAAACAAAACTCAGAGAAACAAAATCGGAATCTCAATCCACGCCATACCCCGGAGCCATCGACGATTCAGCAAGCGCCGCCGCAGCCCTCTATCTTTCCGCAGACACCGAAACCTTCGCAGACATCGCCGTCGTCGAGTAAAGCCAGGCAGCACGTTCCTATCTCTATACAGAGGCAAGTGTTTGAGCGGGATCAGTGCTGTCAGTATCTAGACAAAAAAACAGGAAAAAAATGTGAATCGAAATGGCATCTGCACATCGACCACGTCCAGCCACTATGGGCAAATGGTTCCAATGAGTTAGAAAATCTACGAATTCTTTGCGCCGGGCACAATCAACAAGTTTACCGATGGCAGGCTAACATAAAGAATCATAGTTGAGATGCCTGCCGGGTATTCGTTATCCAAATTTTGGTGTGCTGTGTTTTCAAGGTGCAGAGGCAAGGCATCGGCGGTTTGTCCCATCCGGTTCTAACCCCTTATCCATGGGAAAACCACTTAATGAAGAAAGATCCGTCATGGCGGTCTGAAACGTTCAGATTAGACATCTTAGACAGTTCGATAGGCAGAAGAACATTGCAAAGTATAATTCTAGACACCTCAGAACAGTCTACTTCGTTTTCATTACATAAACGCCATCCCAATCAGCGGGCGGGGGATCTTTCAAAAACTCCTGGCATCTCTTAGTGTATAGTTTTGAAACCGGATCGTCTTCTTTTAAAATAAGGGCCTTTTCAAATTTTGTGATCGCACTTTCAAAGTCTTTGACCAAGTATAGTTCGTATCCTGTCTTGAATTCAGTCAAATAGGTAAATGTATCAGTACTAGCGGTAGTTGTTTCCCCTAGAAGTTCAAAGATAGCAACGGGTAGATTTTTACCTTTTACTTTCACTCGGTCAATTTCACGAGTGATAAACTTGCCTTTAACGTCTTCGTTCGTTGTTTCATTGATGATGATGCGAATGCCGTATTCCTTGGTTGTGCCTTCCAAGCGCGATGCGAGATTCACC
>NCGL01000118.1 GCA_002256935.1 Bdellovibrio sp. 28-41-41 | reverse complement strand
TTCTTTATTCTGGTTTTCCATAAATGCCTCCGTTTGTTGAAGCACTCATCGAGATATCTACGAAAAAATCAAGGCACCTGGCCAACGATCACAGTACAAGTCGCCGGACGATTTCGTTAAGTATTTATTTTATCAGAGTAAATCTAAATCCAGCATCCGGATTATCGGACGCTTTGAATTTTTCAGCAAAAAACCAAAATTCGAAATCTAGTAATTTCAATAGTTTGAAGCCCATCCGAAGCAAATCCGAATTCTGGCATACTTACTGCCCTATATAACTAGGAAAGCTGCCTAAAACGGCACGCTAGAAAAACGAAGAGGGGGAAAAATGATTTTAAGTTGTCGACCAATACTGGCTCAAAGGGGGCCAGCTCGAAACAAGAAAAAAAAGGCTCTGTATAAAAACTGTAAGAATTGCGGTAGCGCAAATTTACTTGAGTCTGGACCAGATCAAATTTGCTGCGATTGTGATTGGCACACCTGCTTTGAGTATGTCGATAGAGGTTATATGAATAACCTTCAATACGCGTATTGTGAGCACTTTCCAAAACAACGCTCAGTTAAGTCAAAAGATATTCAGGTTTCTGAATACAATTATTTAGGTGACTCAAAAGTAGTTTAAACAACGAAAATAAAATCAGGCTCAACAAACTCAAAAAAGCAAAAATCTGCTTAATTTTAAATAAACGGAGGTTAAGATGAAATACGCAAACAATTCTATTTCTACAAGATACGGGATTCATGGATTTACAAAATTCATAACTATAAACGAACTTATCGAAAAATATACGAAACTACCGTTCCAACGGAAACTTTCAAAAATTAGCAACCTATTAATTGGGCTCAAAAATTTCATTTGTTTTGTCAGCAAATCCCTATGGGCGATCTTTTTCGGAAGTTGTCAAATCAACGATAGAATAACAGAGCAGAAATTAAAGTATAAAACGTACTATCTTCGTCAAATGTCCTAAGGAGTGCACATGAAATTTAGAAAAATTAGTACCGAAGAAAAAAGTAGCCTGAATATGAGTAAAAATACTGCACTTCTTGAAAAAATAAGAAATGAATTTCGCAACTGGTATGGGAATCTTTCGGTTAAAGAGCTTGTCTATAACAGAGCTCTGATAGCCGAGATTGAGAAATTAGAGCGCCTGTTGGCGGGAAAGGCAGTGATCGGATGATTGAAAACAAAACAAACACTGTAGTTAAAGACCATACGGACGAAGCCGTTTTGGAGGAGGCCGCAAGACGACTCCAAAAACAGTATGCAGACGAACATGGGGCGGATTTTTCCTATGGAACTTTTCGATTCGTATTTCACGACGGGCGATTTCAAGGCGTTGAAGATTGGCCGCGTAATAAACGCTATGTGAGTCCGAAACGAAACAACAACGAAGTCAAGTGACCAACCGGAGGGGTTATGAATGAAACAATTGAACAAACGATTCTTAGAATTTTGGGCCAAGTTTCTGAGGGTGAAAAGATAAGAAATAAATCTTTAGAGAAGAGAACGGCGCGAGTTCTTAAGGCACTCGCTTATTTGAAGGCTGCTTCAATCAACAAGAAAATGGGGGCTTAATGGCAGGAACACAAACTGCACAGAATGATGTCCCTCTTTCGCTTGCGCTCATGGCGCTCGCCGGATTTGGACTCGTGTATTTATATCTCGCACATCTGAGACTTCACCCAGATCTGATGCAGTTTGTGCTTCAGCAGTTAGAGGCGAACGCGAAGCTCTTTTGGATTACAGTTTCTTGCGCGATGGTGAATATCTCCTTCGGCTCAATTTACCTTAAAAGATCGATTGGACTTGAGAAGCAAGGAAGTAAACTCGCGGTCCTTGAAGGGAAATCAAAACGCATAAATTTCGGAAGAGCCGAGTACGTTTCTCTTATAACCGGTGCCGTTACTTATTTCGCATGTAAAATACAGATCGCCGAATTTATTGCGCCGATTTTGTTGCGATTTGCAGAAGGGTTCCAAACTTCATGGATTGCAACGCTTCTAAGTGCGAACATTGCTTTTGCCCTCGGTTTAGTTGTGCGCATGTTTTTGCGCGGAATCGCGAAACTAAAGTTTTCATTTAATGACGCTTATAAGCTCGAGGCACCCGAAGCTGAAGAAGGCGAACTTGTCCTAGGGACCACGCCGGGCCAGCTTACGCACTCAGTAGTTCAGAGTTCAGCAGAGCCGGAGAATTGGGTTAAAATTCCGAGCCGTGGTCTCAATGGCGGGATTATGATTTCAGGAAGTATTGGTAGTGGTAAAACCCAAGGGACCGTACTTCGCTATTTACGACAAATTTTACGGTCAGGTGAAAATTCACCTGCAATCCTAGCGATTGATCCGAAGCGGACTTTTCTAGTGGACGCTGAGAAAATTATCAGGCACGCAGGCCTTGGGGATAAAATCGTCAAAATATCACTTCGAGGTTCGGTGAGCTTTAACCCCGTTTATGTCGAGAACCCGCTTCGAAATTCAAAATTCACCGAGCTTGCCGAAATGGTTAGAGCCGCTGCTGTCAATTTTATGGGGAAATCTTCGGACTCGCCCTTCTGGGATATTTCGTCGTCGAACCTGATTAAAAACGCGATTGTCTACTGCGCAGCTATCCACGGATATTTTACGCTGCTTGATCTCTACCGAGCCATCGTTCGGGCTTCTAAAGAAAATTTATCTGACGATTTGCAAAAGCGTCTTGATACGGGAGCCTTCACAGAGGAAGAGCGTTTTAATGTTGAACGGGCTATGGAGTATTTCGAAAACGAATATTCGCAACTCGAAGATCGCGTAAGATCTGGAATCGTCGCAACAAGTACGGCTTTCATCAATCAGTTTCAGGAGTTTGCGGCGAACCGCGTTTTATGTCCGAAGGAAGAAAACCTCACGATTCGCTCGATGGAGCAGTTGATCCGTGAAGGAAAGATTCTTCTCTTTGACATCAATCAGCCAGGCCTTGCGCGTTCAATGGGAACATTCATCAAGCTTCATTATCAGCAAGCTGTGCTGAATATGCTGAGCGAATTGAAAGATCAGAAAAAACTCTGCACGACGGCGCTTATAATTGATGAGTACCAAGATGTTGTAACATGCGGTGGTGGCGGCACAATCGGTGACGACACTTTTATGGCGAAGGCTCGGGAATCAAAGCCTGCTGTGATCGTGGCGACTCAATCTGTCAGCTCATTGATGGATTCGGTCGGAAGCCAAAGAGCTGCTCTTGTTCTCATGCAAAACTTTAGAACAAGAATTGCCTGTCATTCTTCAGATTCAGAAACGATCAAGCTTTTCCAAGAATTGGCCGGAAAAGAAGATCGCGAAGTTGAATCGTACTCAATGTCGGAAACAGCACAGTCAGCGAAGCTCAATCTCTTAGCCGGAGGGTTTGACTCGCAAAATTCAAGTTTGAATGAAGCGGTCTCCAGAGCAAAACGAAAAGAAGATCTTATCACGGGCCGCGAGTTTTCAAGACTTCGGACTTTCGAGGCGTTCGCTCAAGTATTTGATGGAATCGAGACGAAGTTTTTAAAACTTTATCTTAAGCCGGACTTCTTAAGGTTCATCAATACGAAGCATGAGGCGGTGCTTGAAATGCTGCGTGTATCGAAGAAGGGAGGAGCTGTAGATAGAATTAAGCATTTCGCTCAAAATCTTCGCGCTATAGCAGCCTCCCTCTTCCTAGCGGGCAATGTCCAGGCAGCGATTCCAAGTGTTTGCACGGTGGCGAATACGCCAGCGTTCACTTCGTGTCTGGAACTGAACATCGGTGGATGTACTTGTGGATTTCCTCCGAGACCGTGCGCTGCTATCTCCTACTATGTGCCGCAAACCTTTATCGAAGTGTGGCCTGAGCCCAAGACAAGTTACTTTTTAGGAATACCAGGAGCATCGGCCCAGCTCACGAAGGTTTTCCCCAGACCTTTCGGAGCTGAGGCCGATGACGATACTCAGAGCTTTCAGGCGCGGACTATTGCCGTTCCCCTTGCAGGCCTGACATTTCAAACAATGCCTGCCGGTGGCACAAGAATGGAGAAAGTTTGTTTTGACGGTATGAGCGAGCATTTCGGAGCGCACTGGAATACTGGCAAGAACGACATGACTCAGCCTTTGTTTTTAGCCTCGGGGCTTGCGCCGAAGTTATGCCTTCTCAAGGGTGCCGTGACTTCTATTACAGGGGAAGGGGGCGGCGCTCCTTCCCCTGACTCGGCCATGTGTAGTTTTGATGTTCCAAAGATTGATATGTTTCCGCCAAGCACTCATTCGGTTTGCAATGGCTGGGGCATATTTTATCCGCGCTATGGCACCTACTCAGGCCCGGCATCAATGGCGGGCGCATTGATGGTGGCCTCTCGTATCAAGAGTCTTTCAGCAGAAGTGTTGCACTCAATGCCGAACAGTCCAGATGAAAAGTGGCAGATGATTTATCCGCAGTCGAGTTCATGCTTTCGCGAAGGTCAGAACGTGGGACTTTTAGAATCGGTCGTAAATGCTCGAGAGACCATGAGGCTCGTAAACGGAAAGCTCAAAGGTTATCTATTCGTAATTTGGAGTCGCACTTTTACCTGCAAGGATATGCTAGCAGCAGCGCAAGCAAAAGCTGCGAGCCTTGCGATCCCTGCTGCATGTGGAGGTGCGAAGTGACGAGTATAAAACTTCAGAACGAGCACGGCATTACGGTTGCTAAGCGTCGAACGGCAGAGCAACTGCTTTTAGATGTCGGGCCATATGCAAAACTTCTTAAAGACTTGGTGACAGACGCTAAAACAAAAGGTGCAAGCGATATTCATATTGAGCCCACAGAACTAGGAATTGATTTTAGACTTCGGGTAGACGGGAACCTCGTTCTTGTGCGGTCGATAGAGCTTCATCACCGAGAGAGTTTGATTCTAGAGGCGAAACGAATCTTCGGGCTCGCGATAGGAGTAAGTGGTAAGCCGCAGGACGGCAGGGCTTCCTTACCGTCGCTGCGACTTGATTTGCGCGTGAGTCTTTTGCCTACTCACTTTGGTGAAAAAGTTGTTATGCGACTTTTGAATCTCGATGCGAGCTTCAATCTTTCAGAACTGGGCTTTTTAGAATCAGAGCAAAAGATGTTCGAACGAGCTCTTCAATACGAGGATGGTGTCATTGTAATTTCAGGTCCGACTGGAAGCGGGAAAACACGAACTCTCTATGCCCTGCTTAAGGCACTCAATCCAAAGCGTCTTAATATCGTGACCTTGGAAGATCCGATTGAATACCGCATTGAGGGCCTCAATCAGGTGCAAGTGAATCGTAAGATGAACTTTGCCGATGCACTGAGAGCAGTGCTGCGACAAGATCCCGACGTGATTCTTGTTGGTGAAGTGCGAGATGCGGAAACCGCTAAACTTTGTTTTCAGGCAGCGGAAACCGGGCATTTGGTTTTCACCACCCTCCATGCAAACGGATCACTGGAAGTAATAGAACGACTGTCAGGCCTTGGTGTTGAAAAGCTCGTCTTAGAATCCAATTTGCGCCTATCGGTTGCGCAAAGACTCGAACAAAAACTTTGTGTCGAGTGTGCAGAGAAAACCTCAACCGAAGTTACGAACTGGTTTTTAGAGAAACATCCGGCTGCTTTAAGTGAACTGCGGATGAGGCGTGACGAAGGTTGTCCGAGTTGTGTTTGTAAACGACGGCGTTAAACGTCCAAAGGTTTTTCAATCTCTAGAAGACGCGCGAACTGCGAGAGCAATTCGCGGAGAAATTGATTCGAAGGAGGTTCAACTTGGTCATTCGTAAAACAATTTCTTTTTTGCTTCTGCTTTTATCGTCATTTGCCCAAGCAGAGAAACTTGAATATTTCGATTCCAAGATCGACTTCTGGGGCGAAACGGCCGGAGCAAAAGGTGCTCCCAAAACCTCGGAGATTCCGGCTGAAAAGCGAGATGGCAAATTCCCCTGGAAGACGTTCCTTGATCCGAAGAATAAGGAATTCTTTAAAGAAGGAGACTACATTCCACCTGAGCCATTTATGGAGGTCGCAAGAGACCCGACGGACGATAATATTAAGCAATGGTTCGAGTTGATGAAGAAGAAAAATGAACTTCAAACAAAGCTTCAGGAACGAATGGCCGAGTACATGGCAAAAAATGGCGAGGTGAATGTTCCAACAAATATTGCGGCAGCGAGACCAGCTCCATCGAAAGCAAAAGAGCCGAGCATTGCTCTCGATCCGTCGCGCTTTCGCTTGCGGATGTATTTTGAATCGACCTGCCCTCATTGCAGAAGAATGTTTCAAGTTCTAAAGAGACTTCAAGATGGTGGATTTCATGTCGAAGCTTTGCAGGTAGATAGCGGTCCCGTACCGGATGCGGAAAAAATTGTTCCGATCTCAAGAGCTGATCCCAGTGATTTAAAAAAACATGGGATCAAAGGTGTGCCGTTTCTGTTGATTGCCGACACAAAACGAAAAGCACTTTTACCGGCTATTGAAGGCTATCACGATTTCGAGGA
The DNA here is from genome assembly GCA_002256935.1 of Bdellovibrio sp. 28-41-41. Lineage (GTDB taxonomy): Bacteria > Bdellovibrionota > Bdellovibrionia > Bdellovibrionales > Bdellovibrionaceae > UBA2316. Next base: position 1,051 of record NCGL01000118.1, on the reverse strand, counting down.
AATCTTGCGACTATTGAAAGTCGCGAACTGATTTTGAGATAAAATAAAATGAGAACAAAAGAAGTCTCTCTACCACAAAAAGGCGAGCTGACTTCGAGCAAGGATAGGAGATTACCTATGCTCGGAGAACGCCTTTTATTGTGTGGATCATTGATCCACGGCTCTCAAGTGAGAGGTCCAAGCCCGCGAAGACATGAGGAGTGGTATTTCTTTATTCTAATTTCCATTCTTCTGATTCTTCTTTCACACACGAATGCTTTTGCCGGGACCAAGATTCCCGGCGCTGACGCCAGTGACAAACTCGAAGCTGCGGGAACTCTGCTTCGTATTGTGGATTCTGTGCTCTTTTCATGGGGTGCGCGGATCTTTGCTGGACTCTGTGTGATGTCGGCAGGCTGGAACTTGAAAGAGCAGCGATTTGGAATCGCTGTACTCTGTATTGTTGCGGCCTTGGTTCTTGGCACTGCGCCTACGTGGGTGAAGAACATTTTCGACATCGGAGGAGGAGGTGGTGTGTTTTCACAAAACTATAGTGTGAGCCCGAGGAGTTTAAATGCGTAAGCAGGAACTCTTGAAGGCAAAATACTCATCCCTCGTGAGCCAAACCATCGACTCACCAATTATGGTTTTCGATATTTGGGAACTTTCGGACGTGTTCATCGCGCTCTTCATCATTCTTGTCTTCGGAGTTCTCTTTTACTCGTGGGGAACGATGTTCACTTTGCTGAGTTTGTGTCTGGGGTTTGGACCAGTGATTAAAAAGAAATATCCAAAAGGAATTTTCTTTCACTGGCCTTTTTCACGCCTACGCATGGAGCTTCCTGGACTTGTGAATCCGAAGAGCAACGACCGCAGATTTTCAGATTGAGAGGAAGAAATGAAAACAACAACAAACCAAGAGGAAGAACTATGGACAACCAAACCGACGAACAAGGGGCAAAAACATATGACCGGAAACCGAATTTCAATACTCGCGCAAAACTATCTAGAGATGGTCGCTACTGGATCATTGAGCGCGTTGAAACGTGGATTTTGCCTCGCAAGTACCTGG
>NCGL01000039.1 GCA_002256935.1 Bdellovibrio sp. 28-41-41 | reverse complement strand
TCGCTAGCTCCCACTGAATTTGAAATATAGCAGTCAGCATTTTTACTATAGAGATCCATTTTTACTAGATTTTGCATACGATCAAGTTCGCGAACAATAAATTCGGTGTCCATTTGAATTTCTTTACCGTTTCCTAAAGGGACTTTACTGATCATATCCCAATAAGCAGTAGAGCTGCGAAGGGTTTCTTGGATTTCTTTTTCAACGAGAGGTCCCATTTCAGCTTCTAAAAAAGGCGTTAAAGCTTTACCAATAAATTCCTTATCTCCGAGAAGTTTATTGCCAAACATTTCTAAATTTTTCAAAGTGGTATAGGCAGCGTAGTCATCAATACCATATTCTTCAGCCTGAAATTTAGCATCAGCAATTATTTCTTGCTCGGCGGTTGCGTCTATTATGGAATAAAACTCTTCCGGCATAGAAGAAAAAGCTTCAAGGTAGTTATCATTTACTTGCCAGTCAGCGTTGGCTTTTTTTACAATCCTAATTAATTCATCCGGCTTAAGATTACTCTTCGCCTTCTTTCTGTTATTGTTAAAGGGATTCATTCTGAGCTTGTTATATTGCTGAAGAATCCATTTATCATCTTCTAAATATTTCTTAAATGATTCGTATTGCTTTTTATAAACTAAATTTTTATCGATAGACGACTTAGGTTTTTGCTTAAGATTCATACTGTAGTTCAAACCTCCTTCAGGGATAGTGACCTTCGAGGTTCCTTTGTTCACATGGACTAGATTATTTAATGACGTACCCCCAGATTCTGATTTCGCTTCAAAATTATTAAGTTTGCCGCTACTAGGGTCCACTCTAACGCTCACGTCGTAAAATAAGGAAACATCTTTGCCCGAGGAAATCGCGATGCTGGATTCTGGAAAGATATCTTTATTGGTGTCAGAATATTTTGCCGAAACTTTGCCGCTGACCTTAATATCATTAATTTTAACCCTAAACCTGCAATTCCAGTCTTTACAGCTTACCGGAGTTACCAGCTCCATCCCCAGTTTTTCCAAGTTTAAATTGTTTAATTGGGCTCGGTATCCAGTTAACTCTGCATCGGCGTCGGGGGTCTCATTCTTAAACTTTCTGAAATCAATTATTCCAAGACATTTCTCTTTTTCAATGAGCGCTTCATACAATTTTATTTTAGGGCATTTTGAATTATCGATATCAAAATCTCTAAAAGTCGCGACACTTTCCACTTTATTCTGAATGGAATCAAAAGTATTTTTTAGAATAATTTCAAATAGTTTGCCAGCCCCGTTTTGAGAAATTTGTATTTGACTCAAGGGTTTACAATCATCTTGACATGCAAGACTCAAATCAACTGCCAGTGAAAACAAAAGTGCTATGTAAAGATTCGCCACAAAACAAGATCGGAATTAAATGAAAATGATTAAGCTGTTAAGTGAAATGCTTCTGCACGAGGTAAATGATCATGATCGTTTTGCTCAGATTAAACATGTTACCCAAATGACTCACAATGAGTCGTTTTTTTGATGGAGTGATGGTCATGAGATCTCGCTTTTCATTCTTTCATTATAGGGATCATTGAGTTTGTATCCAACGTACTTATTAATATTGCTTTAGTTGCAATCACGCCCGCACTATTGCGGCTCCCCTAAATGATTAAATAACGCCAATTCAGCCTATAAAAATTAGCCTGTTTCCAGCTAAAATGGCGGACGAACCTAAATTTTAGTTCCGTAATCAAAATTTTATGTTAGCTATGGCCCTATGAAAGAAGCTCCTCAAAAATCAAATCTAGAAGTTGTAGTTGCCGATCGCAAAATTATCGCCAAAAAACCAGATCCAAAAGCATCTTTTGGCAAATTTATGGCCAACCGTGAACGCAATAAAAACAATTCGTCAGTGGGCCCTTCATGGGGCGGACGCAAAGGAAACTAACCTTTGGCGACGGCTACACCAAAAGCAGATAAAGAGGATCCAACCACTTGGACAAAGTACACTAGCGGCAGCTGCAATACATGCAGAGCCACATGCTGCTCAATGCCCATCGAGATCCGCTGGGAAGACCTTGTTAAATTGAATTTCGTAACCGACGACGATTTAGGTAAACCACTAAAAACCGTAGTCAGCCGATTAAAAAAAGAAAACGTCATTACGGCCTATCGCCCGGAATCGGGACTGTTCGCGTTTAAACAAACGTCTGCGGGAAAATGCCGATATCTCAAAGGCAACCGATGCGGCATCTATAAAACTCGCCCCTTAGTCTGCCGAGAGTTCCCCATCCGAATGGGCTGGCGCCACGGCTACTGTCCTAAAACACCAATTAAATAGTCGCCGCACCGCAAAGCCAAAACGACTTAACCAACAGACAACCAAAAGGGCAGTCTAGATTCTATCGAACGTAGCCTATGTTTGCCATTGTAGGACTTTGTATAAATGTCGTGTACACACAATAAGGATCCAAAATGATCTCGCATAGCATTTATTGGCTTGGGTAATTGGGGTAATTGCGAAAACTGATTGGGAAAAACTCTTAAAAATAAAATTGTGGTCGTTATGATTTTCATAGGGGTTCCTTCCACTCTTTAGGTATTTCTTCAATTACTTTTTAATAGACGTGTATCGGCTAATAATACCGGAATAGATTTTCTTTTTATGGATAATCTTAAGGCCCTTATTGAAGGAATCTCGCATCTTGGCCGTTTTAAACATAATTCGATAAGCCGTCGAAGGGAACAAATCATGGATGGCTATTTCAGCGTCAAGACCGGCATCCTCTTTAAGATTTCGTTGGTAATATTTAATAATTAAAATATCACCTACTATGGCATCCACTCGTTTACGCAGTAATTGTTCCACTTGTGTTAACTGCTCTGCAACTTCAGTATATTTTGTATTTTTAGTCATGACGGAATTGAATTTATCACCTAAGACACTTTTCGCCGTTTGAAAACCTGCGACTCTAAGGTTCGCCAGATCATCAATCGTTTTAATTTTTAATTTTCTATTTTTAAGGGATGCCACGACATTATAATAATCAATATAAGGATCTGAGGGAAATCCATCTAAGGAATTCTCGAGTTTATTAATAACTCCATTAACTTGTCCCGATTTAAACAAAGCCTCGGCGCGATTCATCGGCACGAATGATGGTTTAAAATCAATACGAACAGCTTTGAAGGACTCGCGAATAATATCGCATTCCAAGCCACTGGCATCCTCTTCGAAAATATAAGGCGGCTTTGAAAGGGCCATGGCAACATGGGCTTCTTCTGCAAAACCTAGCAACGCTATAACCATTAAAAATAAAGTCACCTTGATAATCACTAGCAAGAGAATATCAAGGGAATATCGTAATAGCAAAAACACAATCCATGCCGCGGAACCCTGCATGATTTTTTGACAACTCACTTCAAATACCGAGCTCCTCTAAGCCATAGACGAAACGCGCTTAGCCCCAGCTACCTATTTATAAAATGACACGCATAGAGCACTTGAAGCATGAATACGATTGCTGATTAGAATAGTAGAGACACGGGGCTGAAGTGTTTTAAACTCGCGTATAAATTCGAACAATAAGCTGAGAAATCTCAAACGCTAAATCGCTGTTGGCGCAGCTAAGAATTTCATTTACTGCCTTTCACACCAATACCACTCTAAATATATACCATTGAAAACTAGGGAGTAGATGTCTCTTTAGTTTTTTGTTCCAAGTCATGAGCTTTTTTCTCTAGATCCTCTACTGCTTTTCGTTTTTTCTCGATTGCTGAATTTTTTTTCACCCGCTCCTGAAGAGCTTTGATTTTGTCTTTTGCCAGCTCCATACGGTCACGTAAATTCTCCTCCGTATCGATTTCTGGATTTGTTTTGTCTTCAGAAACTGACTCTTTTAGGGACTCTTGCAATTTAAAGTCTTTACCTAATAGTTCATTTATGCGGGCTTTGTCTTTCATATTGATCGTCAAATTAACAACGACTCGACGATTCTTTGCCTGATTCTCTTTTATGGCTTTTCCCTGCTCGTCCCGATTGGGAACTTCGGGGCGGGATGAGCCGTATCCCATTGACGTCAATGTTTCACTTTTAAAACCAGAAGACTCAAACTGTCTCAAAATCCTTGTAGCGCGAGCCGAAGATAGCTCCCAATTTGTCGGAAAATATTCAGAGCTAATAGGTTCATCATCGGTGTGACCTTCGAAATCTATCGCTTCGATATCTAGATGATTTTGCAAAGCATCAATCAACTTTGTCAAAACTGGGTACATTTCTTCCTGCAATTTAGCAGAACCGGGACGGAATAATAAATTTGAATTAAAACGAATCGAAATACCGGTTGGGGTCGCTGCTACCTGATAGGTACCTTCGGGCAATGAACTTTTCAATAAACCTTCAACCATCTTTTGATGAGCATCAAATACCGTGATTGATTCCACTTTTCCGCCAAAATATTTGGCAAAGTCTTTGGCCACTATGGTGTACTTTTGGGGATCGACTTTGGAAATACTATACATAATAACAAAGAATCCAAAAAGGAGAGTCATCAAATCGGCATAGGAAACTAACCAGTTAGACTCGTCGTGTACCATGGGATGACTTTCTTCTTCGTCATACGATCTTTTTTTAAATGGTTTTCTTTCCTTCGAGTCGTTTTGCTCACTCATTGTTAAGCCTTCGCACTAGAGTTTTTTTCTGTTTTTCTGTCCGACGGAGAAATATAGGATTTTAAAAATTCTTCAATAAATCTAGGGTGCCTTTTTTCCAAAATCATCACGACCCCGTCCTTGATTATATTTCTTAGGGTCAAGTCATCATTCGATACTTCCATTAACCGCTCAGCTAGTGGAATCAAAACAAAATTTGCTAGCGTTAAACCCATAAATGTAGCCACGAGTGCCGTCGCCATCGCCGGTCCAATTCTCTCCTGCGATCCAGGTTCACCCATGGTTTGCAAGAAAGAAATCATTCCTAGCGTGGCACCCAACAATCCGAATGCTGGCGGGAAACGTGAGACTGTGTGCCATACCTTGTTCTCGTCGCTATCTCGCTTCTTTTTACCTTTTATACTGTTAGAAAGAATTGCATCCATTTCGTCTGGTTGAAATCCATAATCGGAAATCAATCCCACCGCTTCCTTCAAAAAAGGGTGCGCATCTTTACTGAGTAACTGAGTGATGCTTTTAGGATCGGTTTTGTAGGCATTGGCAACATTTACGATTTGCTTTATGGTCGTCGAATAATTACGGCCTCCACCGAATGTTTTTCTAATTAAAACACCTATGGCGCCTGCAAGCCGTTTGAAGTTAAAGGTCATCAACCCGACTGAAATCGTACCCCCGATAACGAGGACAATCCCGTGCACATCCGAAAATATTTTAGGCTCTTTGACCGAAGTTATAATAGAAAAGGCAATGACAGCAATAGCAAGTATGTATCCAAATATCCCAGCAAAATTCATTTATCACCCCTGTATTCAGCAACTAATTCATATACAATCTTAGTTTCTAAATTTCTTAAGTCTAGCTATAACCGCAGAGGTAAGACCTATGTAGAGTCGAATCAAAAAAAGTTAGATCAGGACTCGAATTCGTATAATGGTTGCCGAGAAATAGTTCAGATTAGGAGACTTTATGAATTATTTTTATGATCTAAGCCCGCTTACACCCTCGCTAACGACGATGGGAATCCTGTTATTCGATACGGTACTTCTCTTTGCAGCGGTTCGAATGCTTTTTTCAAAAAGTGAAAAATCTGAAAATAAACCTAAAAAATTCACTCGTTTTTTCGAGTCGATCAAAAACAGATTTGGTCTAGTAAAAATTCTGACTTACTCATACTTGAAATCAAGAAAACAAATTAAAAACAACGCTAAACTACAACTCGAAGTCGTAGAACAGCTAACTGTAAAAGGAAAAAAAGTAAACGAACTTTTAACCCAAGTTGAATCTTTAACTGAAACTCAAACTCAACTCACTCAACATATCATCGATTTAAATTCAGTCGTAGAAGGCCTTAAAAAGGAAAACAGTGGTCTGAATCAACTTTGGAAACAAAGCAGCAGCGAAAATTCATTTTTGAGTGAAAAAAACACTCAGCTGATGAATTATTGCACATCGCTGACTCGTTCGTTACGCAGAAACTTTCTTTTAAATCATACACTGGCACCAAACAAGTCGCCATTTACAAGCTCGGTGGACAATCAACCGTTGACAGTCTCAATTAATGAATCCCTAGAGCTGAACGAACCTGCTGAAGAGTTCGTAAAAAAACAAATTTTTGTTTCTTAAGCTACCTCTTGAACTGATTTAATAATATGTCGTTAAGAACGAGATAAAAAAAGTCATTCCCGAGTAGGACAAATTCTTGGTCTGAGCACCCGAGGACTGATTCGAGCCTACTCGCAAATTCAATTCCCCGGATAAGATAAAATTAGAACCCATTGGATAGTCAAAACCGACTCCACCCATGAAATCAATGACCATAGCCGCCACAGAAAGATCATTTTTATCTGGATTCAACTCAGCCGCACGGTTCAAATTAACGTTAACAGGCGTTAAACTTCCATTAATGTAAAATCCTGCTTTTGTTCTTTGTTGCAAAACTCCATCATTAGAATATTCATATGCCGAAGAAATTTTTGAGATATAAAAAGCACCACTGACGCCAATTCCTGAAATAGGCATCTGTCCAAATTTGCTAACTACATCAGTCAGAAAATGAATTCCAACTCTGGACCGAAATGTCGTCAAGTCCCACATGATCCCAGGTTGCAAAGTCATCACGGATCCCAAAGTTTCTGAAGTTACCCGCTCCCCCACCTGCAGAGACAGATTCGAGTACCCCACCTTCATTTTAAATGATGGCGTTTGATACTCGGCCCAAGCCGTAAGGCTGAGAAAAAAAACACTAAAAAATATAGACGTCCAGATTTTCATTTACATGTAAAAGTATTTGGTAAAACACCGATGAAGTCAATGATGACAAAGAAGCTTAACTTTAATAAATTTATTCTTTCGATTTTGTGGGTACTAGGTTCCACTCTGGCTGTCAGCTGCGGTGGCAAATACCAAGTGCGTACGTTTCCTTCGGGTGCCAAAGTATATCTGAAGGATATCCAAACACAGGAAAGACGTTTGATCGGCAATAGCCCGGTCGAAATCGACGAGGAATCAAGACTAGGAAACGTTTTTTTCTTAGAATTTGAGAAGCCGAATTATAATTCTAAAGAGGTCATGATTAAAGTAAATGAAGGTGAAAGTTTGACTGTTCAAGCTCGACTTGACCCCTTAACAACGGCAGAGGCCAAGGGTGAACTGGCAAAAAATGAACCTAAGAAAAACGACGATCAAAAGCCACAAGGCCAACCTCCTCAAGACGACAAAAAGAAACCCGACGACATGGAAGACTTGAAACTACGGGTTGCCCTACTTGAAAACACTGTGGGTTTTTATAAAGACGCCATGTTTTCACCGCGTTTTAAAGGTGGCCCTGAACGTTACGACCGAGAAACAACCGAGTCCGTTATTGGCATCCTATTCAAATCGCAACAGGCCGTGGCCCGCCGCGACTACACTCAAGCCACCGAACTTTTGGATAAAGCCATTCGCATGGACGAGTACTCTTCAAACGCTTGGATGCTTAAAGGTAGTGTATCATTCTTGAAAAATGATTTGCCAAGTGCTCGTGTAGCCTGGGAAAAAACTCTTAAAATCGATCCGTTCAATAAAGTCGCGTATCGATATTTAAATGAAGTCTATAAAAAATTAGGCGTATCACCCATGCCTGAGCCAGGTCCCGACGTCAGAACCCCGTCTTCTGTGAAGGAAATTGACAAGCGCCTTAAGCTAAATAATAGTTTGAGAAGGTGATTGAAATAATTCAAAAATTCCTCCTTTTGATAGTCTTAAGTCTAGCTCTTTCCGCTCGTGGAGAATTGAGTTCAAACTACGATGTCAATTTTGGGTTCGGCTCTATCGATGCCAAGACCGTTGTTACATCCACAACAATCACTGGGTTGCTTTTTCTAGACGTTAATTACAATCTTTTTTTAGCTACCTGCAAATGTACCTTCTCTCTGACGATGCAAGAATTCGTCAGCAGTTCCCAAGGATCCTTGGCATTCACTCGTTTTGGCTTAGGCACCCGGTACTACCCCTTCAATGCGAACAGCTACCGCGTTATCATAGACAACAAAGCCGAAGCTCGCGTTTGGAGAGCTGCGCCCTTTGTTGGAATTGAATTCGGAACATCCACCCTTTCAGTTTCTAAAGCCGACAGCTTGGGGCGATTCTACAACTCATTTTCTAATGACGTTGCCTTTCGATTGGGCAATGAAATTCCCATCGGTGCGGGAGTTATCCTCCTGGGGCATATATTAGGCGCAGTAAGTTTAGGTGGCGGCACTGGGTCCGGCGGGTCTGGCACACAGGCCAGCTACACCAGCTTTGGCGTTTTAGTTGGATTGCGTATCACGCCCAACGACTAGTCAATTTATTTTTAAAACCTCCGATCAACAAGATAGAGGTTTACTCATGCAAAAATCTTTTACTAAATTTAATTGCCTTTCGTTAGTTTTATTTTTGGCGCTTTTCAGTTCTGTTTCTTTCGGACAGTATCTAGAGGAAGCTGGAACACTAGAAAGCATTTACGAAAATCGTGCACGGGCTGCACTCAATACGGTTTTAAAACCTCAAGAATATTCTTTGGTTATTTCTGCAGAAATCAATCGAGATGAAACCAAACTCAAAGAATACAATCAAGAACAAGAGCTATTAAACCTGCCAGGAATGCCAATGCCAGGTGCACAGGCCGACATGCCGGGGCATAACATCCTTCACGATTTGAAATCAAAAATTGAAGTCAACTTGATACTAAACTTAAACATTCCTCCCGACAAAGAAGAAATAATCAAAGGACTTATCGTCAGCAAACTTCATTTGGACGAAACTGCCGGAGACAAAGTAAATATCTCTCGTGCTAATCTTGTTGAAGATGAAGAGAAAGCTCCCCTGTTACCTGAGTATTCGTGGAAAACGTGGCTGATGTTTACTATCGCAGCTTTACTGGGATTGGCGGGAATTATTTTCTGGTCATCTCGCAAACAAAACAAAGAAGTTAAAGTCAGCAATGAACTTCCTCAGTTTCTGCCTTCAAAATTACCAGAGGACCCAGCAAAAAAAGAAAACACTGAAAGTGATAAATCCGCTAAGGCTGCGGCCTCAAACGAACATGACGAAGAGTTCTTAAAGAATCTTCAACTCGAAGTGCAGTTGCAAAAAATGAAAGAACACATCATTCAAATTGGCACTAATTTTCCCCATGCAGCCAGCCAAGGCATCAATGATTATTTAAATCAAAAAGACAAAATGGATGTGATAAATACGTTTGAAGTTGTAGGTTGGGACGTGGCTCGAACAATATTCTCGCCACTATCTGTTGCCGCTTGGGGATCGCTTGGAAACTTAATTAAAACAAAACCAGAAAACTTAACTGTTTCACAAAAATTTCAATCCATCAGCCAAGTCTATAACTTTATTTTGAGCAGTTATTTACAAGTTGATGGCAACAAAGATGTTCAGCTCAACCCGTTTCATTTTTTATCCAAGCTTTCTCGTGAGGAACTTAAATTTGTATTGTTATCGGAACATCCCAAAAATTTGGCAGTTATTAGTTTATATTTAGAACCCGCACAGTTTGAATTATTCTTCGCTGATTTAAGTTCTGATAAACACGATCAAGTCGCAGTCGAAATCGCCAACATAAAACAATTGCCAATGAGAGGCCTAGAAATATTAGCTCAAGGTCTTCAATCTAAGTTAAGTCAGTTTCGTCAAAACCCTATTGTTTCACCAGATGGTCCAGACGTAATGGCACGTATTCTTCGTGTTTTAACGGCCGAAGAGGAAATGAAGATTGTGCAAAATTTAATCCGCACAAATCCGGCAGATTCGATCAAAATCAGAAGCCAGGTACTTTACTTTCCAGATGCGATCTATCTTCCACCTGAGGTCGTCTCAGACTTTATCAACTCCAGAGATTTGACAGAAATTTCCACCGCCCTCACTGGCTTCGATGGCTCATCAAGGGAAGCCATTTTGAGTTCTCTTCCTAAAAAGAAAGCGGAAATGATCAGAGTGGATATAGATTCCGCAACAAATGCCGTTTCACCAAAAACGTTAGCAGAAACTTGGAGACGTTTATCTATGGCTCTAGAGGCGGAAATGAAATCCAAGGGATTAATTTTGCGCCACTACGTTGAAAATCAAGAAACAAAAAAACTTAGGATGGCATCGTAAATCAATTATTCTATCTTAATAGTAAGGGCCACTAAAAAATTAAATCGGTTTTTTGGATTCGAACTGACTAACCCAGAGTCAATTGAGTTTGAATAGTTTAAAGCCGATCTAAATAAAAACTCTTCACTAACCTGCCTTCGATAGTCAAATTCTACGTTATAAAATGATTCCCACCCGTTTGAAAACAAAAAAGCACTCTTGTTTTTAACATACTCATAGCGTGCAGACAGCGTTTCTGCGCTCGAATATTCATAAGAATACGCTGTCGAAGCCGACATGTAATCTAAATCACTGCCCCATTTGCCATAGACAGTCTGTACCTTAAACGCCTTTCTAAATACCACGCCCAAATCTATGTGCTTTAAATTTTTTGATTCTGTTCCTAAAGCCACAGAACCTTCGTCTCCCGAGTAAACTAAAGAGTCGAATAATAGGTTTTCACTCCATGATTTTTGATAATTAACCCCAACACCAAAAGAATTATTTATATCTTGAATTTCGTTCCAACCGTTTACAAACATCACTCGTAAAAACTGAGTGTCGGATTCTTTTTGCCATCTAAGCCCTGAATAAATATGAGGAGTTAAGAAAGTTTCGGCAGTGGATGTGAACGCAAAATCGGATTCAAAATTTCTAATCGATTCATCACTCCAGAGACCAAAACTAATCGTACTGTCGGGTGCTGTCCGATAGTTTAAAATGGCGTCCGAAATTTCCATGGAATTGCCTCTATCAATTCCATAAGGCGAAGAAAACCAAAAGGAAGTCTTTTGCCCTGCGGAAAAAGAAAACTCTACATCCACTTTGTCATTCACTGTTCGTTTGCCCGTTACGGACAAATAATCAAACGCCAGTTGATTTTGATAAACTTGTTCAGACGTCACGGCCAAGGTAGATCGTCCATAGTAACCACCGCCGGCCGGTCGCTGAGTCGCTATAATGCTTTCCTTATTTGGACTAAAACCGGCAACCCAATTGGCCTCAACGGTTACGCCATCAATAGCAATATTTGATTTTATATCTTCAACAGGTTCTTCTTGAACTGACTCCAGCGCCACCGGTGTTTTTTTTCTTAAATCAATTCCATTTGGCGATTCCAGTTTTGCTATTCCCCAAACTTCAAATTCCGGATTGTCTTTTAACTGAGCAACAAAGCTTACCTTTTGATTTTCGGCGTCCACAAAACCTTCGGCTCGATTTTTACTACATTTTGTTAACTTGGCAGTCATTTTTCTGTTTGCACCAGAGGCTTCGCCTGTTCTGCATTCAAAATTTTTCAATAGAACCTGGACCTCTTTACAACGAATGGCATCCACCATTCCGCCAACAAGCTCCATCTTAAAGCACTTGTTTTTAATTTGAATCGTATCGGCGCCAGAAAAGCACGCACTTAAAAAGCCTACAAGAATTATAACTTTGCTATGCTTCATTTGTTTTTACCTTTTCGATATTCAATCGTCTTTTTCAAAAAATCTATCATTTCCTCTTCTCCAGAACCCTCTAGAAGAATATCCGGTTCCAGAGGCTTCTTTGTCGGGTTTTTAACTAATTCATTTCGATCTTCGATTCGTTTTTCTAGAATCTCAATGTAATCTTCAAAACTCAATTTTCTTTCTGTTAACACTCGGGTGATGCGGTCGTTTTTCATTGAACCACAACTTACCGTTTCAATTTTACCAGTAAAATCTATTCTTACATTATCAAAAGAACACTGATCGTTTAAGTGAAATCGATAACTTCCCCTGGGTAAGACAAAGGGGAAGTTAGTTACAAAGTTTCCCAAAAGCTTTTCACTGGAATCATAAATATAGAAGCCCGCGACGCCTTCATGTTCGAAAACGACCGAACCAGCATCGACGATTTCCTTTTCTACGACGCCGTCAGGCGTAATCACTACGGGCTCAATCAATTTTGAAAAAAAAGGGTCTCTAAAGGCGCGCAGTTTGAATCGACCGGTTGGCACTTCGGAAATTTGATCAGACGTGAATGACGATACGGCCTTACCGTTTTTGTCCAATAGCTCAACATTCAAGAGACCATCATGGAACTTAACCAGGCTTTGGCCCAGTCCCACCACTTGCAAGGTAACTTTCTTTTTCGGCGGTATCGTGAATTTAGGAAACCGAAAAGGAGGATCCAACATAACCACGGCCTCGTAGTCTCCCGGGGGAACAGTAACACCTAAGCTCGAGGTAAAAACTTTTTCTAGCTTTAGCTCACCATTTGGTAAGACTTTAAATAACTGGGTTCTGGCCGCCGGTTCAGGACTAATCACTTGTAAATTGATTCGGGTGTTGATTTGACTCTGAATGTCGCCGAAAGCTTTAAAGAGTTCCGATTCAGAATTGGCAGAGCTTGTATCCCCTAAACAGGTCACCTTCTTTAAGGAATCCTTTCCTGGAGGAAAACCAATAGCAACCACAAAAAACTTTATGTCCATTGTTTTCGCGATCGAAGTTTCTTTGGTTAGTTTACACGGATCCCCGCCACAGGTTTCTTCACCATCGGTAAAAATGACTACACGCTTTGGACCTTTGTAATCTTTAATTGAATCAATGGATTCCTTAATCGTTTTATATATGGGAGTCCGACCTATCGGTAATAATTTTTTTACGTGGTCTTCGATTTCATAAAGTGATTTTGTTCCCGGTTTTATGACTTGTCGAGTGTCGTCGCAATCGTTTTTGCGTCGAGCCCCATACACACGTAACGAATTGGACTCGAGCTCCTTCCACTGTTCGCTATAAAAACGCGAGAGCATTTTTTTCAGATGGAACATTTTAGTTTTGTCTGAATTTAATAATTGCCCCATGGATCCTGAACTATCCACAATAATTTCTGTTCGCGGTAGAGGGCCCGTCGCTGCTGGCAAATCGGCTTCAATTATTTTTCGACTTTTATAAACTGGCAATTTCTTTGGATCGACAACGTTAACGTTATCCATTTCTTTTGTGTCAAAGCGATTTTTCTCTAAGAAATCGGGGGTTATATTAAACGGACTGGCTTCATTAATCGCCTTCGGTTTTTCTTTGGCGTTAATCTTTGAATTGGTTTTTTTCAAGTTGGGTATCTCCTTGTCGAAAGGCCCCCCAGAAGATACGCTCAACGTTCCCCAAAATAAAACTAAGCTTAAAAACAGAAAAACATCGCTATTTCGGCTTAAAAAACTTGCTGATGAAATCATCAAATCTAATCCCCAATCCTAAAAACACAAAAAATCTAGATTCCGTTGCAGACGATCCTTCTGGTATCGTATAAATCCCATTAGTTTCACTGACCGTCGGACCAGAAAACTTAAAGTTGTAAACTGCCTGTCCAAAATGAGCGTCTACGACCCATCGTTTGAACACAGGAATCCAAGGCATATAAACCAAAGCTTGAAGCCCCAAACGGTATTCATACCCATTTGAACCGGCAGAAGTTCCTCGCGAAACGGACCCATCCTGAGCCGACAAGGACGGAAACAGAGTCGCATTAAAAAATATTTTTTGCACACGTGCGTCCAAGCGCTTTTTCGATGTCCAAAGTGCCGATTCAATTTCCCAATCGATGGTTTGGGAAATTCCATTTCCGCTCACACTCGTCGTCAACAGATTTTCATCAGCATTATCGGTCGCAAAGACGTCTTTCAGGATTGAAAAGTGAAATGTGTAACGAATCCGGTCTTTAAAAAACTTCCGACTTCTGACTGACAAGCCATAGCGAGTGTATTTTTGAGAGGACGTTACTTTTTGTCGAAAATAGGTGCTTGTTGGAAAAATTCCATCCAACTTTTCATAATCAAGACCAAGTCTCCAGTAGTATTCAATATACCAGGTTGCTCGAAAATTTTGGAACCGATAGCCACTCACCCGCTTGGACTGATTTACCGGTATGCCTGCCTCAGAAGCCAAGGCCGACTCATAGCCACCCGAAAGCCATTCAATATATCCAGGATCCCCTGGGTTTTCGGGGTCCTGGATCGCTAAACCGGGAGCAGGCGATTCGGGAAAAGATTTGGGCGGCGCTACATAGGGTTTATCAATAAGAATGGTTAGGTCGTCTTCCTGCGGTTGCTTTAACACAGACTCTTTTTCCAATTCTATTTCCACTTTGTCTGAGTTCAGCTTACTAACTACTCCGCGCGCCAACACATCAAAATTATCTTTCGTCGGCCTTAAAAAAAGTACTTTATCACCCTTGTTGAAACGAGAATTATTTTTAACGACTACAGAGTTTCCAGCTCTGGCTACTACCAATGAGCTTTTGGATTTAATTAACTCGCTATTTAATCCGGCTGCAAAACATTGCCCCACGCATAGGTAAATATACCACACCCATATCTTCATCGAACCCGCTTGCATTCAAATCTAGAAATAGCCATTTCTTTATCGTTTTTATTGCCTAGTAAAAAAAGTCTTTGGTTTTGATACAAAGCCAAAGTTGGACGAAATCCTAAATTACTAAAGCTTCCACTTGATATCAAAAACGTCGGGCCAAAATCCGACTCACTTAGGTAAAATGCAGGTTTATCAGTATTGCTAAAAGACAAAATACTCTTTGAATTAAGTTCTGTTGAAACATATTGCTGCTTAGTGATCGAAGAAAATTCAGTCTTCAGTGAAAGGCTATTGGACGACCATTCCCAGGTTTTATTTTCAAAATTTTCGGTTATCGTATTGAAATAGGAAGTTAAAACTTTTTCTTGTTGATTAGAAACAGCGGCAAGATAGCCAGAACTATCTTTAAAAACGTCGGAAAAATCTTTGTCTCGCTTCCATCCATCGGAAAAACTACCCATCGAAAAACTAACGAGAATATCATTAATCGAATTTTTCTTTGGCATCCAAACCATCATTTTCTGGCCGGCAAACAGAACGGTTTCCAGCTCGACAGGGTCTTTTGTACAACTTGAATCTAAAAAACCTCCAACAACAAAGCTTTGCGCTACCAAATTAATTTCGGTCGTTTTGTGTATAGATTGTAGCAAAAACTTCAAATTAGTACTCAATATAAATCCAGTTTTTTGATCTACTATCGATAGTTGATAATCCCGACTATTAAAATATGACTGCCAATTCCCTTCGAATTGGCCTTTACCAGGACATCGGGCATAGTTTAATTCGACCGTTTTGTTACTTGCGCTTTTCACCAAAAGACTAAATGAAGGCCCTCTAGCTTGATCCTCTATCTTTGGGCTCCCTTTTCTAATGAGTTTTTTTGGGCTCATGATCAATACGAGGTCATCCCTAATTTCATTAACTACCTTAGCTTCTGAGCAGTTTTCAAAGAGCTTACATAAATCCGTCGCATCACCCGACTCATACATTTGAGATTTTTTTTCTGAATGCACTATACGGTAGTTTTTCCACAATCTATCATCGTTTTCGCTTACAAGCAGAGTATTTGGATCATTTTGCCATCGCACCAAACGCGCGGGATTAGAAAGCTTCAGTGATTGTTCGTTTTTTAGTTCGCACGCGATCTCCGGCAGGGATTTAACTTTAGGTGTCGTTTTCATTTTTTCAAAATACAGCGCCAGAACCAAAACTGAAAGAAGGGCAATCGCGATAATAATTAAGATCCAAAACAATCTGGGAAGCTTTTTTTCCATAGGGATATAATAGATAAAAATTTCCCTTAGGTCTATTGGACCAGTCGGATAGTCTAGGAGGTCAAGTTAATCTGTTAACTAGTTTCTAAAAGGTTGATACATTTAACTTTATGAAAAAGAATACACCTACCCGAGCTATCACCAAAACTCACCGCATCGTTATAGTGTTAGTGATACTTGCCGCTTCGATCGGGGGATATTTTTTCTATCCAAAAAGGAGCCGACAAGAGATTCCAATTAGGAAAAATACTATTTCGGAAGCCCAGAACCAAATACTTAAAAACAGTATGGCCAACAACTCGGATTCATTTTCTTCAAGCCTAGCCGCCAAGACATTGAAAGCAAACGACACCCGCTTCCTTACAACGATTTTTTTAAAACCAAAATCTGAGAACGAACGAGAACAGTTTATCAGTCAATCTCTGCATTTTATTTCAACAATTTCAGAAAGCGACCTCTCCCTAATAAACGCCTCTACCTGGTCCCACCTTTTTAATCTAATTTTTCCCATAGTTGATTTACAACCAAAACAAGCCGTCCGATACCCACCGAAAACCAAGGTTCTTTCTGCCCGTCTAATGACTCAGATTCCCCTTACTAAAAAAGAGAATAAGGACGATCTTATTTTAAAAATAGCCCAGAATGCTAAGCAAGATAATGATATCCGATATATTTTAGTGGAAGGACTCTTAAAAAAAGATCAGCCCTCTAAAAATGTAGTGAACTATTTCAAACGTCTAATCAGAATGCCTAGACCATCAGATAGTGCAGCTTTGGCGCAAGTGCTAAATCAAATGTATGATCAAAAAGAAAAAACCCAAATTCTAATTTCGTTTCTAGATTATCTGCCAAAAATTCCTGAAAACTCAAGACTCTATTGGCTATCAAACTACTCGGGAATTTCAACAACCTCTCAACAAGATCGTCGAATTCTAAATTCATTTTCCAAGGCTTCTTCGGACACTACGCGAGAAGCTCTGATAGAGTTTATCAAAATAAAAGATCTCAAAGATGATCAGTCTAAAAAGATACTTACGGCACTCATAACGGAAACTAAGAATCCGACGCTCAAGAAAAACGCCGAGTTACTTTTAGCCAGATAGTAGACGAGACCAACTAGTGGCCTCGTCTTGGTTATTATTTTATTTGAAACACTTTTCCCGCCGCCCGATCAATTGAAAGCATCAACCCTGACGGAGACACTAACAGGCTGGTTGGGCTATATCCTGAAGCTGAAGAAAGGGTCACTTGCTGAAGATAAGGATCGTAAATTAAAAACTGCTTACCGACAGTAACTAACCCGACTAGAACGCCATCTCGTGTCGAGTAAACTAATCTTCGACCTTTTCCAGGAACGTCGGTGGCACTAGCAGACAAAGTATTACTTGCATCGCGTTTCAGGCTGTAACTGCCATCATTAGGATTGATCACAATCAACGCACCACCACCACCAGGAATATTTCCAGACAGAAAAACGACACGATTTTTAATTGTATCAGTTAAATTTGGTCCGGGCACCAAGGCAGCAGCATTGATTTTATAGTCAAACGAGGCCGCCGCATTTTTTAACTCGATATCACTCTGGATATCAAAATCAATTCCTTGCGCCAGAGTTTCACTAACACCTTTAGAGTTTTCACTGACTTTGGCTAATTTAATTCGTTTAATCAGTGTCATGACTGGGCCCGTCGCATCTCGGTTAGAGAGAGCTACATAAAGCACTTTATCGTCAGGCTCATAGGTAAAAGCACGTATTTCAAGCTGCGTTGGAACAGTTACTATGGCCGACAAATCAGTTTTAGAGTCTAAATTTCCCTTATCTAAATACAAAATTCGTCGATCCGAACTGGCCGTTGCAAATATTTTTATAGGGTGACTTCCAGAAACTAAAAATTTCATGGCAAGAGTATCACTCGATCCACGATCAACAACGCCATCAAAGCTAGTTACATCATCACCCGAGTTATAGTAGTTTTGCGTGCACAAATCTGTGCATGGCGCCGGACTAACAGAAGTATAGCGTGGAAATAGATCAGTAACCACAGCGTTACTACCACTAGATTGATACCCCTCTAGTCGTCGACTCTCTGATGTTAAGTAGACCTTAAAACCACCCGACTCTTTTAGATAATCCAAACGGGCTACAGATTTTGGATTTAAATTTAAACTCTCGCTATAAATCGCGGGGTCTGATGCCTGCGGTGACAACTTGGCAACGCCATTTACAAACGGAATATTCCAAATACTTTGTCGATCTAAGCTATTCGCTTTATAGTTCGCTGCCACCACCAAATAATCTGAAACCTGATTAGTATCGGTGGTGAAGTTAATTAAACTATCTTGTGACCAAACTAACGAAGTGATTGTTTGCGGCAACAAAGCCTGGCGCGTCGGTATCAAATCTACCGCGATTTGAGCGTCTTGCGACGGTCTCAAGTTTCGAACTTTAATGTACCAATCTCTAGAGTCTTTCAAGCTTCCGTCGGTAAGTTCGGCTCTTAAATGATGATAGCCTCTTGGTAGATTCAATGAACCAATGGCCACCTGCGATCCTGCAGCGGAGTTATCTGGGGTGTAACGGAAGGTCGGTAACTCGGACACCAAACTTAGATCGTTGTCGGCCACTATAGTACCATCTAAGAACCATCGCACAAACAAGGCGTCATATGGATTTTGATCGGCCGGGCTATTTAGCACCATAGAAAAATCGATGTTTTGACCTTCTGCCACTTCAACCACTTGAGCCTCGGGTTGCGAATATATGTAATTCGAACCATCCCAAGTTTGAGAATATACTTTATTTGCATTCCATCGATCTTTCACCTCCGCCTGAATCGAAGCGATTTTTGGAGCCACTTCAATAAAGGAATCAGACGCTCC
The DNA here is from genome assembly GCA_002256935.1 of Bdellovibrio sp. 28-41-41. Classification (GTDB taxonomy): domain Bacteria; phylum Bdellovibrionota; class Bdellovibrionia; order Bdellovibrionales; family Bdellovibrionaceae; genus UBA2316. Next base: position 12,228 of record NCGL01000039.1, on the reverse strand, counting down.
GTACAGAGCGGACGGTGCATTTTTTGATTTTACAATTACAGAAAAATACACATTATCAGCCAAGTTCGTGACCGTGTCTTTTACCTGTACCCAAAATGTTTTTGGCGAATTTATGTTCGAACTTAAATTCGTCGCATCCGGCGACCAAGTCATAATTGCCACATTTGGATTTTTGGGATCAATTCTAACGACAACGTCGTTCGCAGAATTACCGTCACCATCATTCATCTGGCATGAAGTCACCGTCGAACTCACCGAGCAGCCCGAAGTCGACGTGTATGGGCTTCCAACCGTGAACACTATAGGATTATTCAATGTATTTTTGACGATAAAGTGATATTCAAATGCGCCAGACGAGTCCGCATAGGCCTGTCTCATAAAATGATTATTTTGGAACGCTAGATTCGTTGGATTTGCACTACCAATATCGTAGTCAAATCGTGGACTGATAAAATATGGGCGCGAAACAACGTCAAACTTTAAAGTCGTTGAAGATTCGACAGCGGCTTCACGTACATTCTGACGATCTAAATCACCAAAATCCTTAATAAACAAACTTCCTGAAAATTTTCCGAGGTGGCCACGCTGTGGACACCATTCAAGAGTGTACTGGTATTTTCGTTTTCCACCAGTTGACGATAGTAAAGACGCCGCCGAAACCTTGGGAACAATGAGATCGGTTTTCAATGACCCATCACCATTCCTGCAACCGTCATTCAGAGTAACACCGTCACTTAGAAATTTATTTCCGTCGTAGGCTGACTTAGCGCCAGTTTGAATCGCACTAAAATCCGTCCCATACCAAGTGTCAAATGCGCAGGTTTGCGTTGCATTTTCATCCGTGATATTTTTACAAAGACTTAGAATTGTAGCCCAAGTCGACCCTAAAGGCGAATTGCCATCGGCATCTTCCGCAACGACGGTAAATTTAAGATACGAATCGGCGTAGACTCGAATTTCAGTCTTATCGCTGGAATTAATGATATTGTTTTTCACTCCGCTACTTATATTTGCGCCTTCATCAGGAATAACGAAATTTGATCCATTAGTTGCAATAAATGCAGGCACACTTGTATTCTTATTTGAAACTGAAAATTTATAGTACACGGACGCTTTAGGCTCGGTCCCAGAAGAACAGTTCGAACAAAAGTCGACCTTCATAATTACGCCATTAGCATGAGAATATTTTTTAGTCTGCAGGTCCGTCGGAACCCATTTAATTTCAGCGTATCCATAAGAGCCATAAAGATTATCCTGACAGCTATTAGACGTTTCGCCGGTCACCGTAATACAAGTCAATGCCACGGCGCTTGGCTGATTGGTAGTACCGACTTGAATCCCTAATGGAATCCCACTCGGTGTGTCCGTGCTGGAAGTCTCTTTTACAAAGTTGCCACTGGTATCTACATAATAAAACTCACTCACTTGAGCTTTCAAAGATGAATACGTCGTCGTTTTGGTGTTGGATTTAGCAAAAATTCTAAAACTGTTGTCTTTGGCCGCGACAACGGTTTTTCCTTCGATAAAACCAGGGAAATTGACTGAATTCGAAGCTCCGGAATAGCTGCTTTGAGTGCGCGTATCATACGGCTCCGTAACCACGGTCCCCAGAGTTGCACCAATACTAGAAATATTTTTGTAGTTTGTAGAATTATTAAAAATGTTAGTTACCGTTGGATCTCCATCTAAAAAAGTCAAAACAGGCGCAGAGTTAGATTCGCTGACTGTGATCGTGTACGTTATCGAATTCATCGAACTTGCAGTGACCTCTTTACCCTTAGCTTTTACTACAAAATTGTACGCACGACCTTGGGTATCAACATCGCTACTGGTTGATAAAAACCGGACATGGCAATAACGGCTATCGTGACCGCCGGCCGTAGAACATGGGGTGGAACAGGTAGGATCTGCACTAATCGGATAGCGACAAAGTTTAAATTCGCAAGTCCCAGGCAGCGAACCTCCAGATGGCGTGCAAGACGGCGGCAGAGGTGTCGACGATGCCGTATCAACAAAGTAATCATAGCTTTCATAAAGGTCGTTGATCGAGTTCGGAGAAACAACGCTCAAGTTTTCAACGGTTGGCTCAAACACAGCCATGTTTCTTTCGGTGATTGAACTATCCGCCAAAATAGACTGCGAAAAAGTAGTCCCGTTTGAAAAATCTTTGTCGATATCCACCGCGTTTCTAGACCCAATGTAGAAATTAGAATTATCTTTTTCAGAAAATGAAAACGTAATCGACGTATCTGAACTTAAATCTGGATTCGTTTGACTTAGATCCCTTTCCGCCCAATAAAGGCCCGACGAATTCGCAGGAAATGCAATCATGTCCGACCCGATCGTCACAGGCATAAATTTAAATTGAATTCCCGATCGCGTTTTCAATTTGGTTTTAGTGAGATCAATCAAAATATCAAGATTGTATTTATTTTGAATCGTAACCTGAGTTGAATAACCTTTAATCTGACTCGTGTTCGCTACTGTTAGAAACGGAAAGTCCCCAAGAAAATCAGCATGACTTGGATCGCTAGATTCGATTTGATTTAAATAAAAGGCCATGACTGGTTCCTTGTCACCAGAACCTGAACGCACCACCGAAACTTCTAAATCACTTTTTCCTGGAACTGTAAAACCGGCAACAGGATTAAAAATGGCTCCGCTTGTACTTTTGAAATTTAAACTATAACCTGATCCTGGATTGTAAACAAAATCCACCAATGAGTTATTAAATATTTTTATTTTTCCTGAATTGCCAAAAATAGATTGCTCGTTCATCGCCGACACAGGGGCGGCATTTGAAGTTAGTTTTTTTACTGTGTCTTCAATAGAAATAAAACGTGTGACTTCACCGGCCTCTATCACCATGCGATTTTGGGCGCTAATTTTTATTGTCGATTCTTCTTTAGCCACTTTCGTTTTTGCATCAAAACGATTCCATCCAATAAACGGAAAAAATTCTTGGTGGTAAACATCCCATTTGGCCGATGTGATATTAATAGTTCTATCCGGATTGCCAGAACTTCCAGGAAGCGTGAAATCAAATTGCCATGTCACTGGGTCCCACTGCAAAACATTTTTGGGAACTTTCATTTCTTCCCATGCGATTACGGCTGGGACTTGGGCCGTTAATGACCCGCTCTTAATTTCCGTGTCTACAATTGTTTTAAATAGAAAATTTTCTTGAAACGTACCAGAACCTGGCAAATCACCCGCACCAAAATTCACCGGATTTAATTGAACCTGTTTAGTGACGTAAAAATAAGTTCCTTTAGGTATTTTGGTCGGAAGTGCACTAGCAGAGTTAAATAAAACGTAAGAAACCATCAATCCTTTGCGACCCAAATCCAAAGGATAATGCGTAAAATGCGAATTGTTACCCAGAAAATCAGGACCCTCTTTTAAAGACAGCGTGATTCCAGAATAATTGTTCGCATCCGAAGTCGTTTTTACAAGCTCAACAGTTGTCGTTGTACGCAAATCTTCACCGGGAAAGCACGGCCACACAGGCGTCGCTACTTCTAATACGGGATCAGTTAACCAGATACTTGTGTTGAAAACAAAATTTCCATATAGAGTGTAATCAAGAAGACGAGCATATCGTTTATTGTTGTTTCGGTTAGTACCATAGTTCGCTTCGGTGCCCACAAGTGCATAAGTCCCATCCACTGCCATTCGACAAAGGGTATTTCCCATATAAGGCGCAGAATATTGCCCCGATGCCGACGCAACAGCGGTCGTTGGCCGACCACGTAGAGGGATCATAAAGTACTGAGAAATCGGTTTGCTAACGCCGGTATCGGGAAGACTTACAGAATAATTAGCCACTAACCGATTTCTAATAGGCAACGGATTTTCTGTCGCTACAGGTAGATGAGTCAAATCGGATCGATTCGCAATGGCCGCAGGATAAGGGTAATAAGAAAGTATGCCAAATCGCTCCGGTGTTCCCGAAGACGACCTGAGCGCTACATACCCAGGTACAATTGAATAGGAACTGGCATTGATTTCCTGCCGAGCGGCTCGCTGCTGCTCGAGTGGAAATTCAGCCAAAGGGGTACCTAGAGGAAACTCATCCGTGTAATACCAAGGGTCTGGGTACGGAAGATTAAACGTAAAATTATCGCTTAGACTGTTTCGTGAAAATGCAAAAATCGTATTGGTGTCCGTAAGAACACTTTCCCGTTTTGTAACTCGTGTTACGTTGTTCAAAAAAGGCAAATCTTTAAGAATGCGATGATTTGCGGTATCGGTTGCATCGACGCCCTTAGGAATTACTTCAAGCTGTAAATCAGCTCCCATCGAACAGTCTTGTGTTGTACAATCTTGATACGCACCCGTGCTCCCAGCCGCTTGGATATTTAAACGTGTCGGTGTGGTCATCGACGTTACAAAAAGAGGACTCGTCGAGCCTGTTTTCCTAAACGGAACCATCGATTCATCCGACGCTAATGCAGATCCATTAGAGGCTACTTTTACGCACGGAGTTCTTGATTCCACTTGCAAGCCAAATCCAAGTTGGCCGCACAAGGGGGCGAAACTAGGAGCTGGCCCGGTATGATCGCTGCACACCTGAACGCCGTATTTTTCTCCATTTTTATTCGATTTTTTAAAATCCTTCAAATTCACACGAAAATGAAATACCGTCGTAAAATCATCGGAATTATAATTGGTGGCAAGAAGGTCAATTTTATTTCCTGGAGCATCTGGGTCATCAACTTCCAGCAATTGTTCCATCGATAAATTTGGCTGAGTCATTCCGTCTGGGACAACACTCATCAATTGAAAACGATCGATCCTATCCGTCGGTTTGCCTTCTGGGTCCCTAGTTGCACCCACTGCTGCATATTCGTCATCCAGGGATTTGACTTTGACCTGGAAATAATAGCTATTTTTCGGATCGGTATCGGCACGACCCGAGTCAGGATCTGAATTACAAATATTGTCCCACTGACGAAGCGGCCCAAATTCATACTCATTAAGTGACTTATTTATAAAACTCTCTGAAATAAACGAAGGGCTTTGCGCCGGCAAGGTCGATAACGAATCATTTTTTAAATCATAGCCAAAAACATAAGGATTCCAATTTGAATACGGACGAGCCATAGCCTGAAAAACCGGAGCCTGAGCATTATCATTTACTGTAAATCGAACCGGTTTAGTATCGGTGGCTGCAAGTTCGGGATATTCACCAGGTTCGTTAACCAGTTTCACAACATGGCTCAATGTTGGAAACTGAATTCCATCGACATTCAGTGGCGTCAAAGAAATAATAATTTCATTATTCACCGACTCGATGGCTGGAGGATTTGCGATATCATCTATTCTGACACCGTTCACATAAGTGTAGGCAAATAAGTTTGAACTTGGATACACTAGCCATTTCAATTTATAACCAGTTGGATCCGTTCCCTTCAATTTACATTTATATTCTGTCCTCACAAATGCCTGTGTTGGACAATCAATTTCAGTTATCGAAGGTGCCCGAACATTTGGACTTACATAAACATTCCACGCTGGGATCTGTGATCCATTCCACAACGCAAAAGGTCCACCATTAGATATCAAAACTCGAAATTCATAAGGTGTTTTTCTTGAGGACCCATATGGTGGCGTCCACGATACTACGTTGGTATTGGCGTCAAAAAAAGTCCACTCGCCCGAATCGTTTTTCATCTGCCACGAATAAAAAACCAAATCACCCGCTAAATCGCGAGCATAAGTTTGCAAAATAATACGCTCATTTTCCTTGATCGAACTATCTCCAGGACTAGGCAGAGTCAATGTAGGATCAATAACTGGAGAATACTTAACCTGACCGAATAGAATAGGACCAGCTACGTAGTTAGCTTGCAGATCATAGTTAAACGAAGTTCCTAATGAATTCAGAAAATTAATAAATTCTAAATTATTAGCTAGCCCGTTACGCAAAAATTTATAAAGCTGCACAAAAGAAATTTCGTTATTGATTCCGAATAGTGTTTTATGCCCAGGGATATAAGCTTTAATCCAATCATACACAGAAACAATTTGTTCCTTAGTATAGCGATTAAATGGTTTTCCGGGATCTGAAGTTAGGGCCTCCCAAGCCAGTGAGCTAGCGATTCCTGGTTCAACTACTGTGTCTGGAATATATAGAGAGCTTAGCTTTAAATCAGGAAAATTATCCATGATTACTTCGATAACATAGGTGCCAGAAAGCGAAACCCCTTTGGGAATAATCGATTTATGAACCATGCCTCCGGATTTACGGTCGTCCGCAGAGGGAGTCACATCAAGAATCGTGTTGAGTTTGTTGCCATCAATAACTTCACGTAAATAGAAGGAAAAATCTTTGTCGCTATAGGAGTAAAATTCTTTACTAGATACCTGCAGCAAATCCCCCGGAGAAATTACAATCTCCGAAGACTTTTGTAGATCACCCGCGCCCTTACCAGTGCAGGCCGCCACCGACAAAATACAAAGAGCAAGCATAAGCGCTTTAAATCTAGATTTGATTTTTAGTATCCCCATAAAGTACCCCTAGTTACGTTCCTAAAATTTCCTTCAACTACTAATAGAATAACATAAACGCGCCCAAACTGACCCCTTTGTTCTGTTCTGAACCAGCATATGAATCACTTGGAATCATCATATCCATCGCACTATCACCATTGACGTCTCCGGTTGAAACAGAGCCGGAAAAAAACCGTGCATCTGAAAATTTAAAAATCGGCTTAATTCGATACGGTCGATAGCGCGGTTTAAGCAACGTGCTTCCCGATTTTTGAGACATAAATGTTTGGGCCAATTCATCTGTAATCAAACCCAAATCCGACCCAAAAAACACGATACCGTCACCCAATGAATCTGTGTTAGAAACACTGTCCGCTGAGTTTTTTGTTCCAACAATAACGTCAGCGTAATTGTCGATTCCGTCAAAATTGAAATTTCCCTTTCCAAGCCTACCCGAACTAAGTGCCGAGAAAAATGAATCGCCATCACTGACACTACCGCCCAGTGCGGTAAACGTGTGCGGTAGAAATTTTTTAGTCATACTATTTTTAAAACAAACGGACGACAGCGTTTTTGTTGGTACCCCATTCAGGCCACCTAAAAATTCAGCTTCGGTTCCCGCTAAAGCTAATTTTGGCGCTAGTGGGTCGTCGTTGCTAGCCCACGTCTCTTTGTCATTATCCGAGCTACATAGACCACCATAATAAACCCAGGCCTGCCCGTAAAAAACACCAAGGCCATAGTCCCTGATCTGCCCAGCAGCATCTGAAACAGTGGTATGACGATTTGAAACAATTAAGTCTTCTACACCATCCCCATTCGCATCTCCAATGACCTGAACCTTGTCACCGAATCGACGACCAAGACCATTAAATGAACTTGGAAGGCGATTGTTTGGAATTGGCGGTTGCAATGCAATCACCCGCTTCGGTGTATCCGCAACAAGGCTGCGGGTGTGAAGTTTCAAATCATTTCCGGCTTGAACCGTATTAACATTGGTTTCGTCGACCACCGAGTTCTCAGAATTTGATGGTGAGGCCCAACAACCTGCTGATACACCCACGGATGGATCCGGAGTGTAATACTCGCGACGGTTAAACGCTCTGATTCCTTTGGCTGATCCATAAAACAGAAACACTCGGCCTGATCTAGATTGCGACGTTGTTACACTTGCGCTGCAGGCTAAATCAATAAAGTCTGGAGCGCCAACAATCAAAGTATCAAATGAAGAATCATCGCTAGTACCGGCGGTAATTTTTCCAACAGCAAGTGACTTTCCAAAAGAAATATTCATATAAGCGGACGCCTCGGGAAAGTTCTCAAAATAAGTTCCCTCGACTGTACCTTTTTTCGTGTAATCAAAAATGTTCAATGGATTCCAAATCACAGTTGGCTTACACGATACGGCGTCGCACGCGTAGGCGCCACTGATGCCGTCTTGTTCATTAAACCTCTCAGAACCTAGATTTGGATAACTGTCACGTAGAGGTTCATAAGGATCATAGAACGCCGTTCCTTTGGCATAGGTTCCCGCATCAGGATTAAACGGAAACAAATCAGCCGCTAAGCCATTAGTTAATCTTGGTGTTTGCAAACCTTTAGAAGAACCATAAATAATAAAAACTCTACCATAATTCTGAACACTCGCTTTTGGGCAATAGTCATCATCCGGCTTGGATTGACAGTTCCACACTCGATCGGATTCAAACGATGGACCCCATGAATAGTAGTCTGACAAAACCACGTCGCTAAATCCATCACCGTTAAAATCGCCAAAATTAACTAAGTTCAAATCAAAGGCAGAATTTTCGCTGATGTAATAGTACTGATCGGTATTGTAACCCCACCCCGCCGTTACAATTTGCGGGTCACCAACAGATACCGGAGTATACGAAGGCGAATTGACGGCATTCAAGCCAACAGAGCCCCCAAAATAAATCACAATGTTTCCTTTACCCGTCGTTTTTTGAAACGGATTCATAAATAGTACATCATCAAATCCGTCTCTGTTCATATCACCAATGCCAGCTGCGAAAAAAGCCCAACCCGTGATCACACCATTTGGAGCGGCAACTTTCTGAGGCAGCTTGATATTGTCTTTTGTTTTGACGCTAGAGATTCTGGTGACTTTTGGTAGACACTCGGCCTCGCTCCCGCCAGATTCAAAAATCCTTGCCATATTATTTTTGCAAAATTCCGGAGAAATCAGTCCAATACGCGCGCCAAAATAAACAGCGGCTTCATAAACTCGTTCGCCCTGAGTATTGAAATAAAAAGTATGGGCCACGGCATCGTCATAGCCATCGTTATTTATATCGCCCACAATTTTAGCCGATTGATATTTTAAATCTTGAAAACTAGTCAGCGTTTCTTTTACAGATTCCGTCGGCGTGCTTGTACTAGCAAATGACGCGTAGTTTGTTTTGTAAAGATGAACCGCTCCACCGCCCGGTTTCTGACTAGATCCTGTTCCAGAATAATCATTAGGTGCACCCGCGACGACGCTGACAAAAGGTTTACCGATTGAATTAAATGTATTGTTTGGATCCTCAAATCGACCCGCAGCCACGGCTGTTCCAAAACGGGTACCTGCAGTGCCTGCTCGAACATTAGATACTTTGTAATTAGAAGTTCCTATCCCGCGATTTGGTTCCGACGTAAATACAAAAACGGCGCCGCTATCGGTTCCACCAGTTGAACTATCAAATGGCGCTCCGACAATCAAATCCTGAAGGCCGTCTCCATCGACATCGCCCTTCGACAAAGCCGAACGATCATGGGCAAGCATACCTCCCGCCGTCAATGAATTTGGTTTAATCAATACCGGTCTACATAATATCTGATCATCAAATCCGCCGCTATTTCCCGTGTTATCAACAATGTCAAAGTTCCTACATAATGGCGAAGAGTTTTGAAAATAACCAGAGGTCGCCACATCTCCTGATGAGGCGATAAATTTTGCCTTTAAAGAATCGGTACCAAAAAGTCGCCCTGGGTTTCCAAAAAAACCAAGTACCGCCCCCGTATTTGAATACGTTGGTGACACCGTTGACGAGTAAGGTGCTCCGACAAAAACATCGCCAAAAAAATCACCGTTCGCATCTTTCGGGTCTTCATTAAAACCGGCATATGCGTTAAACGGCGAGCTCGCACTGCTGTAGGTCTCATCTAGTTTATTCATTTTATTCCAGGTATAGTTTACGCCATCGACCGTTCCATAAAGTTGTGCGGATCGGTTTCCAAGTAGCACCACGGATCGACCCAAACCAGACGTTTCAGTGTCTCGAATATGAATGTAACGAACATTTTTACCATTGGTGAAACAAGAAAAATGCAGTTCGTTGGGAGCACCACCGGCATAGGCCCCAATCAATGATTCGTCATATCGATTTGAACACGAATAATAATTTGAGACATCGCGATCACCGGTTCCGCCGTCGATCTGAACATCTTGATCTGTCATTCCAAAAAATACAAAGGCCAGGCCTTTACCAGCCGTGGCTGCGGAAAACCCATTTGTGGCAACTGTCCCATAACTAAAGTCCCCAGAATTCCACTTCAACGAAGCCGAATTGGCCGGCCAGTCAAGATCCAAAGTGTTTGAAAATTGCATCGGAGCCACAAAGCGAGGAAACACCGACGTAGAGTATGTCTTAAATGGGTCGATGCCGCTTGGTTTAGACAAACCACCACCCGGAGCACCCACAATCATATCGCTCGCTGAAAAGCAAACATTGGGGAAACTTGATGTGCATTTCGATGAAATCTGACTCGACTTAAATAAATTTCCTTGAGGCCCAGCACTTCCGTCGACGTCCACATTCCCTGCCAAAGAGTATCCAAACAACTGACCATCTTGTGGTAACGGAGAGAAAATCTTTATCGCCTTTACGCAACCTTTTTGCGATGAACTTGTACAATCCAGTGGATAGGTTGAAGTCGCATTGGTTACCTTTTTAATTTGAGCAAAGCCAAGGCCTCGTTTAGAACCAAAATACAAATGAACTGATCCCGCGTTTCTTAATGTCGTAGATGAAACCGAAGTCGCGTCATCAGTTCGACCTTCGTAGTCAGAATAAGGAGATCCCACCGCGATTTCAGAATAACCATCGCCGTTCATATCACCGACCACAGCAACACTATGACCAAATCCCCAATAGGTAGATAAGATAGCGGCACTGCGCGCTATATCAGAATTATAGTAATTTTCTTTTTTTGGCCAAATTCTAACTGGAGAACAAACATCGCCGACATAGTTTCCAAGGCAAGTACCTTGATTTTCGGCTATGGATGTCAACGATGTTGGCGCATTAATGCCCTCAGATGATCCAAAAAATAAAAATGCAGAACCCCCGCCGGCATCAGTATATACACCAGTCGGCGACCATGCGTGCTGCATACCAGGTGCTCCAACAACCAGATCATCACATTCGCGAAGTGGGCTGCCGGCAAAATCCATATTTATGTTTCCCGCGCTTAAGCTTGAACCAAATCGAGACTTAACGGGAAGATCGGCGATAGCGATAATCTGCGGATCTACCCCGCGAATAACAGGACTGACTGCCGGTTGCGGCGCTCCCTGCGCTGGGGTATAAAGCTGGGTCTTACCACCAGAAGTTCTAGAATAATAAATATAAACTACACCGGCGAATGCTTCTTTTTGTCCCAAGTTTGCAATTGATGTTTCTGGCATTCCAACAGCTAAATCGTCGGCTCCATCACAGTTAAAATCACCGGTAGCAACGACTTTACCCATAAATCCAGGACCACCCAATGTGGCATCCACGGGAGGGGTTTCTAAAATATTCGACTGATTTTTTAAGACCGTCGAAAAAGGTGTTCCATCGGGACGATTTCTTTTAATTAAGGTCTGATTAATTCCACCACCATTATAGGTGATGCGCACGTTAAGATTATCAACGATACCTAAACTCAAATTTGCATTCGGCAGTACAACCAGATTAGAAATCCCTGATTGAGGATCAGAAATAGGACTATCACCCTGATAAAGCTGACTAGAATAATTAGCCAGCGGGTAGTCGTTAAGAACACCTTCCCTATGAGGAGTCACACTGATCACCGGCAACGATCCAATGGTCAACGTTGGAATATTGATTTCAATTGCGTCCGCTGGAAAGCTAGGATTGGCTTGCAAACTTTGAAAAACATTGGGACGTTCCATTTCACCCGAATTGTACTCAGCGTGCACTGTAAAATAATAAGTTGAAGCCCCATTCCAATCGGTAACTGTGTGGGTATTTTGGGTGGTTTGAGCATTGATTTTGGTCCACGCGTTCGTGTTTAATTCCGACGGCGCATATTCCGGCAAATAGAAAACGTGGAAAGATTTAATTTCATGCGGGTAATCCCAGCTCAAAACAAAGTTTCCATTTTCATCTTTAGTTACTTTTGTCAACCCTTGAAATCGAGGGGCCGTAGTTACACTGATTTCCTTATCGTCACCGATGGTTCCTTCTGCGTTACGCGCGACAACTTTAAATTTATATACAGAATTGGCTTCCAAGTTTTCAACCGTATAACTTTCAAAGGTCAAAGTCTTGAGCGGGGCCGCACTACCAGCCATATAAACAGTGTAATCAATATCTTCCGGAGATCGCAACCAGCTCAACCGAACCTGAGTCGGCGATAAAACTTTGGCTTCTTGAACACCAGCAAACTTCCGAGACAGCGAACCAGACGATACACCTTGCGTGCAGCCAGAAAGGATCAGTG